>NZ_DGMA01000032.1:0-137225 GCF_002388205.1 Achromobacter sp. UBA4530
GTTTAATTGTTAAAGAGCGGTCTTACTAAATTCTGTACTGCTAATTCTGTACTACTTAACTTCAAAATCGAGGCGCTGATTTCTCAGCGCTTAGCGACTATCGAAACGTCAGGGTAAACCCTGATTTTTCGGCAACCGCCAAGCCCTCTACTATAACACAGCTTTTGCAGATTGTGCAACTGGCTTCTGCCTGATTTGCACCGCATCCTGCAACCCCGCTTAACTTTCAAGCGGCTTCGGGAAACCCGAAGGCTGGTTACCGCACAGGTGGCTGAAACATCGATCCGGGGAAACCCGGATTCGTCATCACCAGCCAAGCCCAAGACTATAGCACAATTTTTGCAGATCTTGCAACTGGCCTCTGCCTGATTTGCGCCGATCTTTGCAATAACCGCTTGGCCTCATTTCTGACTGCCTTTGCGGCAGGCCGGGGAAACCCACGAACCTGTTGCACCTGCCTGGCTTCGCTGTTCAAAACTGTTGGAGCAGCGAAGGAGCGAGACTATAGCACAGAAATTTGACGTGTGCGATCAGCATGACACCCATTTTGCAGAAATGTGATTCTTTTTGGGGACGCAGTCGCGGGCAAGCCGCTGAGCCGGAGTTCTTCGATACCTATCTATATAGAGCGTGCGGGCTCGTCTCTATATATATAGAAGGCACGGGGATGCCTTCGACGGCGGCACCCGCCCCGCTCATTGAGTCTATATACGAAGCTCCGTCGTTTCCTTGATCTGCTGGAGCGCGAAGAAGGAACGCATGTCCACCACCGCCGGGTGGCGCATGAGGGTGTCCATGGCGAAGCGCGAGAAGTGCGCCAGATCGGCGACCTGGATGCGAAGCAGATAGTCCATGTCGCCGGACATGGCGTAGCACTCGACGACTTCCGGCCAGAGCTGGACGTCGCGTGCGAAGTCGCTCATGGGTGCGTGACTGGATCCGCTGTGCTTGTTCAGGCGGATATTGACGTACGCGAGCAGCCCGAGGCCCACCTTGGCCGCGTCGATGAGCGCCACGTATTTCTTGATGAAGCCCTGCTCTTCAAGACGCCGCACTCGGCGCAGGCAGGGGCTGGGCGACAGCGAGACGCGGTCCGCCAACTCCTGATTGCTGAGGCGTCCGTCGCGCTGCAGTTCAGCCAGAATCCTTAGATCTGTCCTGTCTAGCTCAATTCCGGACATCTTCAACCCCTCTGATTCGAAAATGAGCAATATTATTGCTCAACTCACCGCCTTTCGCGCCATCTTTGCAATTGTCTGCCCGGTCTTCGTACCTACAATCTGCGTCTAGACTTGAAGAACAAGTCGTCCTCACAAAACATGCAAGGGAGCAGACTTATGAGCAGCGCTTTCCAACCCTGGGACAACCCGATGGGCACCGCCGGGTTCGAGTTCATTGAATATGCCGCGCCGGACCCCGCCGCGCTGCGCAAGGTGTTTGAGTTGCTGGGCTTCAAGGCCATTGCCAAGCATCGCCACAAGGACGTGACGCTGTACCGCCAAGGCGGCGTGAACTTCCTGATCAACGCCGAGCCCGATTCCTTCGCTCAACGATTTGCTCGCCTGCATGGCCCGTCGATCTGTGCGATTGGCTTTCGGGTGCAGGACGCCAACGCCGCCTACAAGCGTGCGCTGGAACTTGGCGCGTGGGGCTTTGATTCCCATAGCGGGCCGATGGAACTGAATATTCCTGCCATCAAGGGCATTGGCGATTCGCTGATTTATCTGGTGGACCGCTGGGCCGGCAAGGAAGGCCACGGCGGCATTGGCGACATCAGCATCTACGACGTGGACTTCATTCCGCTGGATCCGGCCAATGCGCAGACCGACGTCAACTGGCGCGGCGCGGGCCTGACGCTGGTCGACCACCTGACCCACAACGTGCACAAGGGCCGCATGGCCGAATGGTCGGAGTTCTACGAGCGCCTGTTCAACTTCCGTGAAGTGCGTTACTTCGACATCGAAGGCAAGGTGACGGGCGTGAAGTCCAAGGCGATGACGTCGCCTTGCGGCAATATCCGCATTCCCATCAACGAGGAAGGCACCGACGAGAAAGGCCAGATTCAGGAGTACCTGGATCTGTACCGCGGCGAAGGCATCCAGCACATCGCCATGGCGACCGATGACATCTATGCGACGGTAGAAGCGCTGCGCGAGACGGGCGTCGTGTTTCTGGACACGCCGGAGACCTACTACGAACTGCTGGATCGCCGCATGCCGAACCACGGCGAAGACGTGGATCGCCTGCAGAAGAACCGGATCCTGCTGGATGGCGCGCCGGACGGCGGACTGCTGCTGCAGATCTTCACCGAAAACCAGATCGGTCCGATCTTCTTTGAGATCATCCAGCGCAAGGGCAACGACGGCTTTGGTGAGGGCAACTTCAAGGCCCTGTTCGAATCCATCGAGCTGGACCAGATGCGCCGTGGCGTTGTGAAGTCCGTGGAATAAGACTTGCAGACGGGCG
Organism: Achromobacter sp. UBA4530; assembly: GCF_002388205.1. Classification (NCBI taxonomy): domain Bacteria; kingdom Pseudomonadati; phylum Pseudomonadota; class Betaproteobacteria; order Burkholderiales; family Alcaligenaceae; genus Achromobacter; species Achromobacter sp. UBA4530. The sequence goes on from NZ_DGMA01000032.1 coordinate 2,467, forward strand.
CCAGGCGTGCGTCTACCAAGCTTGCCCAAAACCCCGCTGCGAAGCGGGGTTTTTCTTTGGGCGATCGTCAATCTGACTCGCGACGCATCGGGAAAAGCACCGCGTGGAAAAAAGCCCCACATGCGAGAAGGCCCCGCTTTGATCGGCGGAACGCTTTCCGCCGTACGGGGCCTTCAGTCACGCGAAACGATTGCCGCCGCTCAGCGCTTCAGGCGATCCTGAAATTGCTTACGGAATTTGGCGACCTTGGGCGCAATCACAAACTGGCAATAGCCTTGCTCGGGATGCAAGGCGAAATAATTGCTGTGATAGTCCTCGGCCTGCCAGAAATGCGCCGGCGCCAGCAGCTTGGTCACGATGGGAGCATCGTAGACTTTCTGCGCCTCGACCTCGGCGATGACGGCTTCGGCCTGCTCGCGCTGCGATTCGTTCTGCCAGAAGATGGCGGACTCGTACTGCGGGCCGATATCGTTGCCCTGGCGACCCGGGGTGGTGGGATCGTGGGTGGCGAAAAAGACGCGCAGCAGATCGCTGTAAGAGAGTTCGGCTGGATCGAATTCGATGCGCGCGACTTCGATGTGGCCGGTGTCCTTGCCGCAGACCTGTTCATAGCTGGGATTGTCGACGTGTCCGCCCGCGTAGCCCGGCAAGACGCTCTTGACCCCGCGCAGATCGACAAACACTGCTTCGACGCACCAGAAGCAACCGCCGCCAAGTACGGCGACTTCATTGCCCGGTGATGGTTGTTCTGCCATGACGATTCCTTTGCTGTAGACGGCCGCTGCGCGCGGCCGGCGCCCCCGGCTTGGTGCCGGGGCATAAGAATAAGGCTACTGCTTTGCCGGCGCCAGCGACAAGATCCATTCGGCCAAAGCACGGGCGTCTTCAGGCGTGACGTGGGTCTGGGCGGGCATGGGCACCGCGCCCCAGGCGCCGCGGCCACCGCCGCGGATCTTGCCCGCCAGGTAATCCACCATGGCGTCGCCCTGCCCCGCGTATCGTTCCGCCACGCTCTTCAAGGGCGGCCCGACCCGTTTGGCTTCCACCTGATGACAGGCCATGCAGGCCTTGCTCTTGGCCAGATCCAGGCCAGTGGTTTGCGCATGCACCGCGCCAGCGCCCAGGGCGCCGGCCGCGGCCAACAACAGACTAATCTTCAAACGCATCGGTTACTGCCCCACGGCTGGCGGTGCTGGCGAGCTTGCCGAACTTGGCAAGCACACCGCGTGTATAACGCGGCTTGGGCTGGACCCAGGCCTGGCGACGAGCCGCCATCTCTTCGTCGCTGATGTTGAGCTGCAGCAGCAGCTTGTGGGCATCGATGGTAACCGAATCGCCTTCCTGGATGAGGGCGATGGGACCGCCCACGTACGCTTCGGGCGCGACGTGGCCCACCACCATGCCCCAGGTGCCGCCGGAAAAGCGGCCGTCTGTGATGAGACCCACGGTTTCGCCCAGCCCCTGCCCCACAAGCGCGGACGTGGGCGCCAGCATCTCACGCATGCCCGGACCGCCCTTCGGGCCTTCGTAGCGGATGACGACGACGTCGCCGTCGCGGATCTGCTGCGCCATGATGGCCGTCATCGCGTCGTCTTCGGAATCGAACACGCGTGCGGGTCCCGTGATGACGGGGTTCTTCAGCCCAGTGATCTTTGCGACGCAGCCTTCCGGCGAGAGATTTCCCTTCAGGATAGCAAGGTGCCCCTGCGGATAGAGCGCGCGATCGATCGGCATGATGACGTCCTGATCCGCGCGCGGCACGTCGGGTACGTCGGCCAACGTTTCCGCGATGGTCTTGCCCGTGATGGTGATGCAATCGCCATGCAGCAGGCCCGCGTTGAGCAGAAGCTTCATGACTTGCGGAATGCCGCCGGCACGATGCAGGTCGGTAGCCACGTACTTGCCGGACGGCTTCAGGTCGCACAGCACGGGCACGCGCCGGCGGATGCGTTCAAAGTCGTCGATAGTCCACGGCACTTCAGCGGCGTGCGCGATGGCCAGGAAATGCAGCACCGCGTTGGTGGAGCCGCCCGTGGCCATGATGACGGACACCGCGTTCTCGATGGCTTCGCGCGTGATGATGTCGCGCGGGCGCAGATTGCGCTTGACCGCGTCGACCAGCACGCGCGCGGACTCGGCGGCCGATGTGACTTTTTCCTCGTCTTCGTTGGCCATCGTGCTGGAATACGGCAGGCTCATGCCCATGGCTTCGAATGCCGAGCTCATCGTATTGGCGGTGTACATGCCGCCGCAGGAGCCCGAGCCGGGAATCGCGCATTTCTCGATCTGCTTGAAATCTTCTTCGGGCATGCGGCCCATGGTGTATTCGCCAACGGCCTCGAACACGGACACGATGGTGAGATCGTTGCCCTTGTAGCGGCCCGGCTTGATGGTGCCGCCGTAAACATAGATGCCCGGCACGTTGGTGCGCGCCAAGGCGATCATGCCGCCGGGCATGTTCTTGTCGCATCCGCCGATGACGACGACGCCATCCATCCACTGGCCTTGCGCGGCGGTTTCGATGCAGTCGGCGATGACCTCGCGCGACACCAGCGAGTACTTCATGCCTTCGGTGCCCATGGACATGCCATCGGAAATGGTGGGCGTGCCGAACACCTGCGGATTGGCGCGCGACGCGCGGATCGCGTCGATGGCGGCGTCGGCCAGCCGTTGCAAGCCGCTATTACAGGGCGTGATCGTCGAATGGCCGTTGGCCACGCCGATCATGGGGTTCTGGAAATCTGCTTCTTTGTAGCCCAGCGCGTAGTACATGGCGCGATTGGGTGCGCGCGCGACGCCTTCGGTAATGTGGCGGGAACGTTCGTTGTGCGGCATGGTCAGTGTCTCCTGTCGGCCGTCGGGGCGCGGACATGGCGAACGCACCCGGGGAAGCTGGCTCGCTTGGCATGCGAATCTTCAGTGCTCGCCGGTTATTATCATTCAACTTTATTGTGTCGGGCAGAACATGCTGGAATATCCAAAAATCGACCCCATCGCCCTGCAGATCGGGCCGCTCGCCATTCATTGGTATGGGCTGATGTACCTGGCGGGCTTCGCGCTCGTGTATTTGCTGGGCCGCCATCGCATCAAGAGCGGGCACACTACATCGCTGAACGTGCGGGACCTGGAAGACCTGATCTTCTATAGCGTGCTGGGCGTGGTGCTGGGGGGACGGCTGGGATATGTGCTGTTCTACAAGCCAGGCTATTACCTTTCGCATCCCCTGGAAGTGCTGTACCTGTGGCAGGGCGGCATGTCTTTCCACGGCGGCCTGATCGGCGTGATCCTGGTGATGCTGCTGTTTGCGCGCAAGAAGGGCCTGCCGTTCTTTGCAATCAGCGATTTCATCGCGCCGTTGATTCCGCTGGGCCTGGGTTTTGGCCGGCTGGGCAACTTCATCAATGGCGAGTTGTGGGGCCGTCCCACCGATGTGCCGTGGGCGATGGTATTTCCCGACAGCGGCGACGGCCTGCCCCGCCATCCCTCGCAACTCTATGAGCTGGGCCTGGAAGGCATCGTGCTGTTCGCGCTGCTGTGGTGGTTTTCGAGCAAGCCGCGCCCGCTGGGACAGGTGAGCGGATTGTTCCTGATGGGTTATGGAACGTTCCGCTTCCTGGTGGAGTTCACCCGCGAGCCCGACAACTTCCTGGGTCTGCTCGCAGGTGGATTGAGCATGGGACAGTGGCTGTCCCTGCCGATGGTCGCCTTGGGCGCCATCATGTTCAGTCTTACTGCAAAACGATCGTCCCGTTGACAGCGACGCTGACCGTCACGTTCCCTGCTTCAAGGGGAACGCTGACGTCGGCGCTGCTGAAGGAACCGCCCTTCGCCATGGCCGCGCCCATCATGCGCGGCATCGGCGCGGGAGCGCCGGAGCCGCCGAGATCCAGCTTGGACAGGCGGTAGCCGGAGAAACCGAACGCGTTGGCCGCGGCCAATGCGCGGTCCTTGAAGGCCTGCGCCGCTTCTTTGAGAAGCTTGCGCTCTTCGGCTTCACGCGCGGCATCCGACAGCGAGAAGCTGATGTTGGAAATGGCGGTCTTGTCGGAAAGCTTGGAAGCCAGGGCCGCGGCAGCCGCGAAGTCCTTGGATTCCAGCACGATCTCGCCCTGGCCGCGCCACGAGGCGATCTTTCCCTTGTTGTTCATGTTGGGCCAGACGTTGAAGTTGCTGGTGCGCACTTCCACGTCCTTGGTGTCGCGCGCGCGCTTGACCACGTCTTCCAGCGCAGCGGTCAGCTTCTGGCCGGCGGCCGGCTGATCCGGCGCTTCGACTTCGGCGGACAGCGCAATGCGGACGGTGTCCTGCTTGACCTCGGACGACGCCATCGCTTGCAAGGTCAGCTCCGGCGAACGGTTCGCGGCGGACTCGGCAGCGGCCGCCGGTGCGGGCGCCTGAGCCTGCGCGAAAACGGGTTGGGCCACAGCGATGGCGGCCACGGCTGCGCACGCCGCACCAAGCCTGGTGAGCGAAAAAACGGGGTGTTTGAACATGGACTGGTCCTATGTGGGAGGACGAAGGGGAATTGCCGAGAGGCACCCGACGCGGACCTGCTCCATGGCAGGTCCGCTGGGATAGATGCCCCGCCTGTGCCGTCAAGGCCGGCATCTCGAACCCTGAGGTTCAAGGTGGTCGCGTTCCGAAGAGCATCGGGTTCGTCTGCAAGAGACAATCACTCCAGCTCTGCACTCCCGCAACCAATATGCCAAAAAGACATAGGTTCAGAGAATGTATGGCCTAGTCACGAACACGGCAGGGACAAACTTGAAAATCTTGAATGCAGCTTATGAACGTTAGAGCAGTTTTTCCTGACCCGACAAGGCGTCATCGAGTACTGCGTTCATGTCCTCAATTCTACGCTTGAAGTCGCCGACCGCCAAACCGCCCAGCGGACCGTCCGGCGCTTTCATTGCAAGCAGCTCGCCAGCGATCTGCAATGCAGCCATCACAGCGATGCGTTCGTTGCTGGAAACCTTGCCCGTGCCCTGGATGCGCAGCATGAGCTGATCGACATGGCGCACGGCAGCCAGCAGCGTGGGCTTTTCTTCGGCGGAGCACGCAAGTGAATACTCACGGCCGAGGATCGATACGTCTACACGTTCCATTTAGTGTTGCTCTCCGGACGGCGCACCCGGCAAGCGGGCCAGGACGGCGTCGATGCGCTCGCGGGCCGAAGCGGCGGCCACACGCAAGCGCTGTAGTTCTGTGTCGCGCGAATGCAGGTTGCCCTGCAGTTCGCTTTCGCGGGCGGCGAAGCGCGATTCGAGCGCTTGGCGCTCGGCGGTCTCGCGAGCGAGTTGCTCGCGCAGCGCGGCTTCTGCCCGCTTGGCGTCCTCGAGCATGGCCGAGACGGCGCCGTCGTTATCTTGAAGCTTGCTTTGCAGCGTGACGACCTCGGCCTCGCGATCAGCAGCGCGCTGCTTGAGCACACGCTGCTCGGCTTCGAAGTCGTTCAGGCGGAGACGCAACGCGTCACGCTCGGCGTGGAGTTGGCGGGTGCGTTGCACCAGTTGCCCGATTCGGGCGGCGAGTTGGTCTAGATCTTGCAGCATGGGCGCTATCGTAAACCATCCTGGGTTGGACCGGGCCTCTTCACGCAAGGTGAGAAACCCGGCAATATTCAGTAGGAAATACGGTTGGGTTTTGGCGCGCGAAGGTTACCGGCTCTTGCCTGCCAAGAAAAGTCCCCATCCGTCGAAATTGCCGCATCCGGCCGATCCGGCTTTCGTGAATCTTTCTATAAACTTTCACTTAGCTTTCAAAAAGCCCTCAAACTTCTGACCGCGTTACAAACGGGGATCGGGAGTTCCCCAATTCTAGGGAAAACCCCAGCCTTTCACAGACCTTACAGGGTTTGCAGCGTGGCGGGCGTCCATTACCATTCGGCCTTTCAAGAAACCACGACGTCGCTTTCAGAATAATTAATGGCACCCCGAAGTGCCTTTTTTGTGCCTGTCACTCGCCTTTCGGCGAGCGTCCATCCGGCTACAAACCTCTTTTATCTACATGCTGTAAACAGGAGCCAACCAATCATGCAGCTACGCAATCGACAGGATTTCTGGTCGGGGGTGATGTTCATCGCTCTCGGACTGGGATTCGCCTGGCAGGCCAGCAGCTACCAAATGGGTACTGCTGCCCGAATGGGCCCAGGGTACTTTCCTTTCTGGCTAGGCATTGTTCTTGCATTGCTCGGCGCCATCGTGCTGCTTGGCTCGCTGTCCAAGAAAGCCCATGAAACTCACGTCGACAAGTTCGACTGGCGCATCGTCTTCCTGGTGGTGGGCTCCGTCGTTCTGTACGGCTTGGTCCTGAAGCTGCTGGGCGTGTACATCTCGGTGTTCGTGCTGGTGGTCGTCAGCAGTCTTGCCAGCCATGAATTCAACCTGAAGGTCGCTGTTGCCAACGGCATCTTCCTGGTGGTGTTCACGTACCTGGCATTCATCAAGGGGCTGGGGCTGATTTTCCCGCTGTGGCCGTCGTTTCTGGGCATGAACTGAGGAGCAACCGGTCATGGAATTGTTTGACAACCTGATGATGGGTTTCTCGGTGGCGTTCACGCCCGAGAACCTGCTTTACGCACTGCTGGGCTGCATTCTGGGGACGCTGATCGGCGTGCTGCCGGGCATCGGCCCCGTTCCGACCATCGCAATGCTGCTGCCGATCACGTACGTGCTGCCCCCGGTGGCCGGCCTGATCATGCTGGCGGGTATTTACTACGGCGCCCAGTACGGCGGCTCCACAACGGCGATTCTTGTGGCATTGCCAGGAGAAACATCAGCGGTGGTGACCGTGCTGGACGGTCACCAGATGGCCCGCAACGGCCGCGCGGGCGCCGCGCTGGCAATTGCCGCGCTGGGTTCGTTCTTTGCCGGTTGCGTTGCCACGCTGCTGCTGGCTGCCTTTGCGCCTCCCCTGGCTGAAGTCGCGTTCAAGTTCGGTCCTGCCGAATACTTCTCGCTGATGTGCCTGGGCCTGGTCGGCGCCGTGGTGCTGGCCTCGGGCTCGCTGCCCAAGGCAATCGCGATGATCATCCTGGGCCTGCTGCTCGGCATGGTCGGTACCGACGTCAACTCGGGTGTTGCCCGCTTCGACTTCGGCGTGCCGGAACTGCAAGACGGCATCGACTTCGCCATCGTGGCCATGGGCGTGTTCGGCTTTGCCGAAATCATGACCAACCTCGAGCAAAAGGAAAACCGCGTCGACATCACCGACAAGATCGGCACGCTGTACCCGAACAAGCAGGAATTCAAGGAAGCCGCGCCGGCCGTGCTGCGTGGCACGGCGCTGGGTTCGGCCCTGGGCATCCTGCCGGGTGGTGGCGCGGTGCTGTCCTCCTTCGCTTCCTACACGCTGGAAAAGAAGATCTCGAAGAATCCGGAACGCTTCGGCAAGGGCCACCCGGCCGGCCTGGCAGGTCCGGAATCGGCAAACAACGCTGCAGCCCAGACCTCGTTCATTCCGCTGCTGACGCTTGGTATCCCCGGCAACGCCGTGATGGCGCTGATGGTGGGCGCCATGACGATCCACAACATCCAGCCCGGCCCGCAAGTCATGACGAGCCACCCGGAGCTGTTCTGGGGCCTGATCGCCTCGATGTGGATCGGCAACCTGATGCTGGTGGTGCTGAACCTGCCGCTGATCGGCCTGTGGGTCAAGCTGCTGAAGGTGCCCTACCGCATCCTGTTCCCGGCGATTCTGGTGTTCTGCACGATCGGTGTGTATTCACTTAACTACAACCCGTTCGACATCTTCACCACGGCCATGTTCGGCATCATCGGGTATGTGTGGTCGAAGCTGAAGTGCGAAGGCGCCCCGCTGCTGCTGGGCCTGGTGCTGGGTCCCATGATGGAAGAAAACTTCCGCCGTGCCCTGCTGCTGTCGCGCGGCGACTTCTCCACCTTCGTGACGCGTCCGCTGTCGGCATCCCTGCTGGCCGTCGCCGTGTTCCTGGTGATCCTGGTGGCCCTGCCGGCCATCCGCAAGAAGCGCGAAGAAACCTTCGTCGAAGAAGAATAAAGGCACAACGCGCCGCCTGTGCGGCGCCCTGTCCTGCTAAAAAACCCCCGGGCCTTGCTCGGGGGTTTTTCTTTGCGCGAACGTCGTGCATTCGGCTGAAAACTACTGAAAATTACCTACAGCAACAAATCGTACATAGCCGATTTCATCTACGTTAAGCTACGGGTTTACCCCACGCGATGATTCGACATGAATTTCGACTGGAAAAATCCGTATACGAGTACCCGCACGCCTGTCTTTGCCCGCAACGTCGTCGCCACCTCCCAGCCGCTGGCTGCCCAGGCGGGCCTGCGCATCCTGGCGCAAGGCGGCAATGCCGTGGACGCGGCCATTGCCGCGGCGGCAACCCTGGCGATGGTCGAACCCGTCAGCAACGGTTTGGGTTCAGATTGCTTTGCCATCATCTGGGACGGCGCCAAGCTGCATGGACTTAACGCTTCCGGACCGGCGCCTGCCGCCTGGAACGTGGACTACTTCCGGCGCAAGCATCAGGGCGCGGTGCCGGCGAGGGGTTGGGACAGCGTGACCGTCCCGGGTTGCGTGGCCGGCTGGGCTGCGTTGCACGAAAAGCTGGGCCGCCTGTCTTTCGCCGACATCCTGGCGCCCGCCATCGAATACGCCGAACGCGGCTTTGCGATCACGCCGATGGTGCATCAGAAGTGGACCGCGCAGGCTGATGTGCTGCAGCCGCAGCCCGGCTTTGCCGACCACTTCCTGCCGCGCGGCCGTGCGCCGCACATCGGCGAACACTTCGTGCTGCAAGGCGCGGCGTCGACGCTCAAGCGCATTGCAGCAACCAGCGGGCGCGACTTCTACGAAGGCGAGACCGCTCACAAGCTGGTGGCGCACGCGCAAGCGCACGACGCGGCCCTGACGCTGAAAGATCTGAGCGACTACACCCCCGAGTGGGTCACGCCGATCAGCCAGGCGTACCGCGGCCATACGCTGCATCAGATTCCGCCCAACGGCCAGGGCATCGCGGCGCTGATTGCGCTGGGCATCCTGCAGAACTTCGATCTGGCGGCGCGTCCGATCGATCATCCCGAGACGCAGCATCTGCTGATCGAAGCGATGAAGCTGGCGTTTGCCGACGTCTATGCGCACGTGGCCGACGCGCGCCACATGCGGGTCGCCCCCGAAGATATGCTGCGGGCCGACTACCTGGCCGAGCGCGCGCGACTGATCGATCCGCGAAAGGCGCAGACTTTCGCGACCGGCCATGCGCCGCAAGGCGGCACGGTCTATCTGACCGCCGCCGACCGCAACGGGATGATGGTCAGCTTCATCCAATCGAACTACATGGGATTCGGATCCGGCGTCGTGGTGCCGGGCACGGGCGTCAGCCTGCAGAACCGTGGCCACTGCTTCAGCGCCTATCCCGAGCACGCCAATGTGGTCGCGGGCGGCAAGCGGCCGTTCCACACGATCATTCCGGGCTTTCTGATGCGTGATGGCGCGCCGGTGATGAGCTTTGGCGTCATGGGCGGCAACATGCAGCCGCAGGGCCAGATGCAGGCGCTGGTGCGCATGCTGGACTACCGCCAGCAGCCACAGGCCGCTTGCGATGCGCCACGCTGGAAGTGGAACCAGGGCCTGGAGGTGGACCTGGAGCCGACGGTATCCCCTGCCGTTGCACAGGGACTGCGGGAGCGCGGCCATGTCCTGCAAGGCATGGACGATCCGTACATGGATTTTGGATCGGGGCAGTTCATCTGGCGGTTGGGCGATCCGGCCGTGGACGGTTACGTCAGCGCCAGCGATAGCCGCAGAGATGGACTCGCCGCCGGCTTTTGATTGCGTTAAGGTTAGTGTCCTGAAACAGACCTACCCTTATTCAGCGGAGTCCATTGCATGGCAACGATCGGTACCAAGAGCTACGACGCAGCCGTAGCCCAGAAAGTCGCTTTCCTCGGATTGGGCGTGATGGGCTTGCCCATGGCCGGTCACCTGGCCCGCGCCGGGCATGACGTCACGGTCTACAACCGGACCCCCGCCAAGGCGCAGGCCTGGGTCGCCGAGTTTGGCGGCCATAGCGCGGCCACCCCACGCGAAGCCGTTGCCGGCGCGCAGATCGTCTTTGCCTGCGTGGGCAATGACGACGACCTGCGCAGCGTCGTGCTGGGTCCTGACGGCGCGTTCGCCGGCATGGCGCCGGGCGCCGTGTTCGTCGACCACACCACGGCTTCCGCCGACGTGGCGCGCGAACTGCACGCGAAAGCCAAGGAGCTGGGCCTGAACTTCGTGGACGCCCCCGTCTCGGGCGGTCAGGCAGGCGCCGTCAATGGCGTGCTGACGGTCATGTGCGGCGGCGAACAGGCGGTGTTTGACGCCATCCAGCCCGTCGCGCAGTGCTTTGGCCGCGCGGTCACGCTGGTCGGCCCCCCGGGCGCCGGCCAGCTTGCCAAGATGGTCAACCAGATCTGCATCGCCGGCATCGTGCAGGGCCTGTCGGAAGCGATCGCATTCGGCCAGGCGGCCGAGCTGGACATGAAGCAGGTGCTGGACGTGATCAGCAAGGGCGCGGCGCAGAGCTGGCAGATGGAGAACCGCGGCGGCACCATGGTCGACGACAAGTTCGACTTCGGTTTCGCGGTGGACTGGATGCGCAAGGATCTGGGCCTGGTGCTGGCGGAGGCGCGCAACAACGGCGCGCGCCTGCCGTTGACCGCACTGGTGGACCAGTTCTACGGCGACGTCCAGAAACTGGGCGGCGGACGCTGGGACACGTCCAGCCTCATCAAGCGTCTGCGCGACTAAGCCAGCCGTCCTGGCCCAATGCAAAAGGCGAGCCTTCCGGCTCGCCTTTTTGCTTGATACGGCAGCGCCGCCGGGTCAGGCGGCGAGCGAGGCTTCGCTGGCGGCCGGCAGCAGCGCGTCGATGCGTTGCTTGGCCAGGGCCAGTCCTTCCAGCGCGGCCACTTCGCCCATGGCCATGCCTTCCGCGGCGATGAAAGTCACTTCGGTCATTCCCAGGAACGCCAGCATCTGGCGCAGGTAAGGCGTCATCGTGTCGGACGGCGTGCCTTCCGCCTTGCCACCACGCGCGGTCAGCACGAGCACCTGTTTACCCTTGACGAGCCCCTCGGGCACGCCTTCCGACGTATAACGGAACGTGACGCCGGCGCGCGCCAGGTGATCCAGGTAGGACTTGAACTGCGCCGGCAGGTTGAAGTTGTACACGGGCACGGCGAAGACGATGCGATCGGCTTCCATCACTTCGGCGACTAGCGAGTCGCTCAGTTCGACCAGACGCTGTTGCTCGACCGAGCGCGATTCAGCGGGCGTGAACAGGGCGCCAGCGGTGTTGCCGTCGAAATAAGGAATCGGTTGCGCGCCGATGTCGCGGACCTTGATGGCCGAGGCCGGGTTCGACGCCTTAATGCGGGCGATCAGGTGATCGGCCAATTGCTTGCTGTTGGAACGTTCGCCGAGAATCGAGGAAAGGATGACCAGGGTTTTCATTGCAGATATCTCCAGTGGGTCCGCCCGGGGTGGACGGTCTGGATCTGTCAGCGCCGCACCCGTCAGGATGATCGGGCGGGGCCTTGCCGCTTGGGCGGCGTTGGCAGATCCGTTGTGCATGGCGACACTGTAGTGGGACCGATTGAATACATAAATACGGGTATGATGAACTGTTCGTTCCAAACATAGAACAATCATGCAAGATCTCAATGACCTCTACTACTTTTCGCAAGTCGTCGAGCAAGGAGGCTTCAGCGCCGCAGCGCGCGCGCTGGACATTCCAAAATCCCGTCTATCCCGCCGTATCTCCCACCTTGAAGAAAGCCTGGGCGTGCGTCTTTTACAACGCACCACCCGCCGGCTTCGGCTGACGTCCGCCGGCGAGCGCTATCTGCACTACTGCCGGGAGATGGCCGCGTCGGCGCGGGCAGCTGACGATGCCATGCGGCAATTGCAGGCGGAACCGACCGGCCCGGTGATCGTGAGCTGCCCTGTGTCGATCGCGCAGGACGTGCTGGCCCCGCTGCTGCCGGAATTCCTGGATGCGTGGCCCGCAATATCGGTGCAATTGCTGGTGACCAACCGGCGGGTGGATCTGATCCGCGAAGGCGTGGACCTGGCGCTGCGGGTGCGCACGAAGCTCGACACGGACGCCGAATTGGTCGTCCGGCATCTGGGCACGGCGCGCGGCACGCTGGTGGCCAGTCCCGGATACTTGCAGCGCCACGGTGCGCCCGATACGCCGCAGGACCTGGCCTCGCACGTGACGCTGAGCTTCAGCGATCCGCAAAACGAAGTGCGGTGGCCGCTGCGCAATGACAAGGGCGAAGAGGTGCAGATCGATTTGAAGCCGCAACTGTCGTGCAACGACTTCATCGTGCTGACGGAAGCGGCCGTGCGTGGACGCGGAATCGCATTGCTGCCGTCAATCGCCACGCAGGAGGAACTGCGCCGCGGGCAGCTGGTGCCGGTACTGCCCCAATGGCAATCGCCCGAGGGCATCGTGCACTGCATCTATCCGTCACGGCGGGGCATGATGCCCGCCGTGCGGACGCTGCTGGATTTTCTGTCGCAGCGCCTGCCCTCGATGTATCAGCGGCTGGAGAAAGCCGTGACGCCCGCGCCTCAGTAGCCGCGCGAGCGCTCCACGACGCCGGTGATGGATTCGCCGCGCATCAGCTGCGCGACCTTGCCCGCGATCTGTTCGATGCTTTCGTCGCGCAGCGTGCGCGCGGCGATATGCGGCGTGACGTGCACGCGCGGGTCGTGCCAGAACGGATGCTCTTTCGGCAGCGGTTCGGTGCGGAACACGTCGAGCGTGGCGCCCGCGATTTCGCCCTCTTCGAGCATCTGCACCAGATCGTCTTCGACCAGATGCTCGCCGCGTCCCACGTTGACCAGATGCGCGTCAGGCAGCAACTGCGACAGCGTTTCGCGGTTGAGGATGCCTTGCGTGTCGGGCGTCAGCGGCAGCACATTGACCAAAAAGCGCGTGCGGCCAAGGAAGGCCGGCAAGGCGGCCTCGCCGGCGAAGGATTCAACGCCTGGGATCTCGCGCGGCGAGCGCGACCAGCCGGCCACGGGATAGCCGAATTCGGCCAGGGTTTGCGCAACGCGCGCGCCAACCTGCCCTAACCCGAGAACGCCCACGGGCCAGTCCGCCTGCCGGGTGCCCTCGCGGGTGTCCCAATGCTGGCGTGCCTGCGCCTGGTCGAAGGCTTCGAAATCACGCGAGACCCGCAGCAGCGCATACAGCGCGTATTCGGCCATCTGCACGGCCATGCCGGCGTCTTCGAGACGCACGATGCGGACGTGGCCCGGGATCTCCGGCATCTTCAGCAAGGCATCGACGCCCGCGCCCAGATTGAAGAGGGTCTGCAAGCCGGTTTCGTGCTGGAAGAGCTGGGCGGGCGGACGCCAGACCAGCGCGACCTCCGCGCCAGACGGCGGGCCGTCGGGATTCCACACCGAAATACGGCAGCCGGGCATGGCGGCCTCGAGGCGAGGCACCCAGGCGTCAGGATCGTGATGGGGACAAGCAAAGAGAATGTGCATGGTGGCAGTGCGCGGGCGATGAAAACCCCAAGCATGAGGGATGCCGCCGCACAAATCAAACGGCCCGGCGAAAGCCGGGCCGCGTGTGGCAGATGCAAGCCGAGGGATCAGGCCGTCTGCGGCAGCTGGGGCTTGTTCTTGCCCTTGTTGCGGCGAAGGAAGGCCCAGACCTGCAGCGCGATCAGCAAGGCGCTGGCGCCGATGAACCATGCGCTGATCGGACGTTCGACGAACACGGCCAGGTCACCGCGCGACAGCAGCAGCGCGCGGCGGAAGTTCTCTTCGACCATCGGGCCGAGCACGAAGCCCAGCAGAATGGGCGCCACCGAGAACTCCAGCGTCATCAGGACCGCGCCGATCACCCCGAAAGCCAGCACTTCCCAGATCTGGAAGAGACTGTTCTGCGTGCTGTACACGCCCACTGCGATGAAGAACAGCGCCGAGGGGAAAAGGTAGCGGTACGGCACCTGCAGCAGCTTGACCCACACGCCGATGAGCGGCACGTTCAGCACCATGAGCAGCACGTTGCCGACCCAGAAGCTGGCGATGAGGCCCCAGAAGATGTCCGGATGCTCGGTGATGAGCTGCGGGCCGGGCTGGATGCCCTGGATCAGCAGCGCGCCCAGGATCAGCGCCATCACGGCGTCGCCCGGAATGCCCAGGCTCATCGTCGGGATGAAGTCGACCTGTGTCTTCGAATGCGACGATGCTTCGGGCGATGCCACGCCGGCGATCATGCCGGTGCCGAACTTCTCGGGCGTCTTGGAGACCTTGCGTTCCAGCGCGTAGGCGACGAAGGTGGTGATGGTCGGGCCGGTGCCGGGCATGGCGCCGAACAGCGTGCCGACGGCCGTGCCGCGCACCATGGGCCAGAAAGCGGTCTTCAGCTCCTGCTTGCTTGGCCGCATGTCGCGCAGTCGCAGCTTGGCGCCGCTGCCGATGATGGTCATGCGGTTCACGCTCATCAGGAAGTCGGCAACGCCGAACAGCCCCATCGAGATCGCGACCAGTTCAAGGCCGTCGGACAGGTCGAGCAGGCCGAACGAAAACCGGATCGTGCCGGTGTTCACGTCGGTGCCGACCACGCCGCACATCAGGCCGAACAGCGTCATCGCCACGCCCTTGAGTGGCGAGCCGCGCGACATGGTGGCGCCCGCCAAGAGGCCCAGCAGCATGATCGAGAAGATCTCGGTCGGGCCGAACTTGAACGCGACTTCCACCAGCAGCGGCGAGGCAAAGATCATGACGATGATGCCGACCGATGCCGCGAAGAACGAGCAGATCATCGTGATGCCGAGCGCTGTCCCGCCCTTGCCCTGCTTGGTCAATGGATAACCATCAAGACACGTGACCGCGTGCGGCGGATGCGAAGGCAGGTTGAGCAGGATCGCGCCGATGGCGCCGCCATATTGCGAGCCATAGAAAATGCCGGCCAGCATCAGGATGGCGGGCACGGGCTGCATGACGTAGGTGAGCGGCAGGAGGATGGAGATCGCGGACAGCGCGCCCATGCCGGGCAACACACCGATAAGGTTGCCCACCAGCACGCCGAAGAACGACCACATCAGGTTGTGCCATTGGAACGCGACGCCGAAGCCGTACCAAAGGTCTACCAAAGCTTGAGAAATCATGGCGCATCAACCCCAGCGGAACAGCGGAAGCTGCAGTTGCAGCGCCCACCAGAAAACGACGACCGCGATCGCGGACATGGCGATCGACAGCAGGATGGCCTGTTTGATCGTGTTCTTGCGGTCGCCCAACGCCGAGATGAAAACGATGGCGAACGTGGCGGGCAGCAGGCCGCCGTAATGGCCCAGCAGCAGGAAAGCCAGGATGCCGAGCAGGATGCAGATGCTGCCGCGAATGTCCGGCATGCCGGTGGGGTGGCCTTCAGCGGGAGCCGGGGCCGAGGGTTCGGCCGAGCGCGCCGACATCGCGATCAGCAGGCCGGTGAGCGCCAGCAGGCCGCCGAGCGCCGCGGGGAAGAATCCCGGGCCCATGTGGCTGAGCGAGCCGATGTGGTAGTCGGTGCCGCCATAGATTGCGGCCATGCCGATAAGGACCATCAGCGCGCCGCCGTAATAGTCCTTTCTGTTGATTGTCTTTTTCACTTCCGTCCTCCTTCCTTGTGCCGGACAGCGCCGGCCTTTCATGCGCTGCACGAAGCGGACAGCGCCCGGCCCCTGACGACAGGCCGGATCGCAGATTACGGAAGGAAGCTGCTAATCCGCTTTCTATGCGCTGTCGCATTCCTGAATCCGGGGGTTATCCCTGATCGGCATGCGCGAAGGCGCGAAAAAAGCGGGTAGTGGGGAAGCGGACGTTGACGGATTGAGCGTCGAGTAAGGGCGCTGGGGAGCGCCGCCTTATTGATCGCCCGATTATTGATCGCCTTTGAGCTGGACCTCGGCGGGCCGCGGATACTGCGACACGGTGGGCGCGAGCGGCAGCCACAGCACCGACGCAAGGCCGACGCCGCCCTGGTCGTTGGGCTCGCCATCGCGCAGTTCGATGTCACCCTCGTTGCGCCGGGCGTAGGCGCGCGCGATGCCAAGGCCCAGGCCGGAACCGGAGGAGGTCACCGGCTTGTCCGTCCCCACGCGCTCGAACCGTGTGAACGCGCGCGTGCGCATGACGGGATCCAGGCCCGGCCCATTGTCGGACACGGCGACCTCTACCCTGTTGTCGGCACGGCAGACGGAGACCGTGATTTGCGCGCCGACCGGCGCGTAGTGGATCGCGTTGTGCACGAGATTGGACAAGGCCTCGTGCAGCTCGGCCTCGTTGCCGGACACCGGCACCGGCGTGTCCTGGCCGTCTTCGGCATCGGCCTGCACCCAACCCAGATCCTGCTGTTTTTCGTGCGCGAGCGGCAGGTACTGCAAGACGACTTCGCGCGAGACCGCGTTCATGTCGAGCAACTGCCGCGGGGTCTGGCCGGCCTGGTTTGCGTGCGCCAGCGACAAAAGCTGCTCGGTCAGCCGGCGCGTGCGCCCGAGCTGGTCGACGATGGCGCGAAGTCCTTCGCGCACGCGCGCTGGATCGCGTTCGCGCAGCGTGTATTGCGCCTGCGTCAGCATGATGGCGAGCGGCGTGCGCAATTGATGCGAGGCGTCGGCAAGAAAGTTCGATTGCTCGTCCAGCACCCGCCGGTAGCGGGCGATGTGGTGATTGACGGCTTCAACGAGCGGAGCGACTTCGCTGGGCACGCGCGAGGCGTCCAGCGGCGTCAGGTCGTCCGGCCGGCGTCCGCGGATGTCGGCCTGCAGCCGGCGCAGCGGCTTCAAGGCCCACGACACGCCCCACCAGACCAGCAGCACGACCAGCGCCAGCATGCGTGAATCGCGCAGGATCTCCTGGCGCCGCGCATTGTTCTCGGCCTCGATGCGCTTGCCGGTGCTTTCGGCCACGACCACCAGCACCTGGCGATGCTGGCCCTGGTAATAGAGATCGCGCACCACGGAAACGACCCGCACGGGATCGTTGCGGTACACGCTGTCGTAGAAGATGGGTTGGCCGTTGGACCGGGGCCAGGACGGCGGGCGCGGCATTTCCGGCATGCCCAGCAGCGTCTTTCCCTGCGTCTGGGGCACGGGCGCCCCGTCGGGCAAGGGCGGATCGATTTCCTCGATGCGGAAATACTTGCGCAGGCCGGCCCGAGATTCGAGCATGACCTGAGCGTAGAGCGGCGTGGCAACCTGCAGGTTGCCGTCCGGCGTGAATTCCAGGCTGCTTTCAAGCACCCGCGCGGGTTCCACCAGCGCGCTGTCGTAGGCTTCGTTGGTGATCTCGGCCAGGGTGCGGTAGTCGTTCAGGCTGTCGATGACCAGCAGCACCACCACGCCGGGCAGCAGCAGGATGATGAGAAGCGCGCGGATGCCGACGCGCGGCAGTCCGGGAATCCGCAGGCTCACTTAGGGTTCCGCGGACTCGCTGGCGACGCTTTCCAGCATGTAGCCCAGCCCGCGCACGGTCACGATGCGCACGTCGCTGCCGGCCAGCTTCTTGCGCAGGCGGTGCAGTACGACCTCGATGGCGTCCGGATTGGCTTCGCTGTCGTGCGTGAAGACCTTGCCGAACAATTGCGACTTGTCCACCGGGTAGCCGCTGCGCGTCAGCAGCGCCGCCAGGGCGGCGTGTTCGCGCGGCGTCAGGAACAGCAGCGATCCGTCCAGCGTGAACGCACGGCTTTCGCTGTCGTAGGACAGCGAGCCGCACTGCAGGCGCGGATGCTGGCGGCCGCGGCTGCGGCGCACGAGCGCGGTCAAGCGCGCTTCGAGTTCTTCGAGAGCGAAGGGCTTGGTCAGGAAGTCGTCGGCGCCGAGATTCAGGCCGCGCACACGGTCCTGCAGCGCACCTTGCGCGGTCAGGAGCAGGACTGGCGTGCGGTCGTCACGGTTGCGCATTTCCCGGAGGACGACCAGACCATGCTTGTCGGGCAGGCGCAAGTCCATGACGATGGCATCGTATTCGGTGCCCGCCATGAAGGCTTCGGCCGTGCGCGCGTCCGCCGCGTGATCGGGCACAAACCCGCTCTGGGCGAGCGCGCGCATCAGCCAGGACGCCATGTCCCGTTCGTCTTCAACCAACAATATGCGCATGACCGTCCGTTCCTTCGGGCAAATTCTCTGCAGCCCGCTGACCATGCACCCGTTGGCGCAGGTAGCGGGTTTCGTGATGGCGCCGAAAGAGGATAGCCGACAACTCGTTCAACGCCTGGGTATAGACGTCTCGCTTGAACTCGATGACGGCATCCAGCGGAACCCAGTACTGGCTCCAGCGCCAGGCGTCGAATTCCGGATGCTGCGTCGCGCGCAAGCAAACATCACTGTCACGTCCCACCAGGCGCAACAAGAACCAAATCTGTTTTTGTCCTTTATAGTGGCCACGCCACTCACGCCGGACAAAGTGATCGGGCACGTTATAACGTAACCAATCGCGTGTACGCCCCAAAATACGGACATGCTCGGGCTTCAGGCCCACCTCTTCATGGAGTTCGCGATACATGGCCTGCACCGGGCTTTCGCCATACTTGATGCCGCCCTGGGGGAACTGCCATGCATGTTCCCTGATACGCTTGCCCCAAAAGACCTCGTTTCTAGTGTTGACGAGAATGATGCCGACATTGGGGCGGTAGCCTTCGCGGTCAAGCATGGGCCACCCCCACCGAATTCAATACAATTACGGTCGATTATACGTATCTGCTGCCACCTTTAAACATGCGCGCATCCAACTACCACATCAACACCCTCAAAGAAGCCCCGTCCGAAGCGGAAGTCGCCAGCCACCAGCTGATGACCCGCGCCGGCATGATCCGCAAGCTCGCGGGCGGCATCTACACCTACATGCCGCTGGGCCTGAAGGTCATCCGCAAGGTCGAGGCGATCATCCGCGAAGAAATGAACGCGGCGGGCGCCATCGAGCTGCTGATGCCCGTGGTGCAGCCGGCCGAACTCTGGCAGGAATCCGGCCGCTGGGAGCAGTACGGCGCCGAACTGCTGCGCATCAAGGATCGGCACCAGCGCGATTTCGTGCTGCAGCCGACGTCCGAGGAAGTCATCACGGACATCGCGCGCAATGAAATCCACAGCTACCGCCAGTTGCCGCTGAACTTCTATCACATTCAGACCAAGTTCCGTGACGAGCGCCGTCCGCGCTTCGGCCTGATGCGCGGCCGCGAGTTCACGATGAAGGACGCGTATTCCTTCGACCGCGACGAAGCCGGCGCCCAGAAGAGCTACGACACCATGTTCGCCGCCTACATGCGCATCTTCGGCCGTCTGGGCCTGGAGTTCCGCGCGGTGGCGGCCGATACGGGTTCCATCGGCGGCACGCGCAGCCATGAGTTCCAGGTGATCGCCGACACGGGCGAAGACCTGCTGGTCTACAACGCGGACTCGGACTACGCCGCCAACATCGAGCTGGCCGAGGCGCCCAGCCTGTACGCCACCCGTGCCGCTGCCGCCCAGACGATGCAAGACGTCGCGACGCCGGGCGCCGCCAAGTGCGAAGACGTGGCCAAGCTGCTGGACATTCCGCTGGAACGCACGATCAAGTCGATCGTCCTGGCCACCGACGGCGAAAAGGGCAAGGTCGACATCTGGCTGCTGCTGCTGCGCGGCGACCACGAACTGAATGAAATCAAGGCGGGCAAGCTGCCGGGCCTGTCGGGCTTCCGCTTTGCCACCGAAACCGAGATCGTCGAATACTTCGGCTGCAAGCCCGGCTACCTGGGCCCGGTCAAGACGGTCAAGCCGGTCCACGTCATCGCCGACCGCACCGTGGCCAACATGGCCGATTTCGTGTGCGGCGCCAACCGCGAAGATTTCCACACCCAGGGCGTGAACTGGGGCCGCGACCTGCCCGAGCCCGAACTCGTGGCCGACCTGCGCAACGTGGTCGCCGGCGACCCCTCGCCCGACGGCAAGGGCACGCTGTCGATCCAGCGCGGCATCGAAGTGGGCCACGTCTTCTACCTGGGCAAGAAGTACTCCGAAGCCCTGAAGGCCACCTTCCTGGACGACACCGGCAAGCCCGCCGTCCTGGAAATGGGTTGCTACGGGATCGGCGTGACCCGTATCGTGGGCGCCGCCATCGAGCAGAACCACGACGCGCGCGGCATTATCTGGCCCCGAGCGCTCGCGCCGTTCGAGGTCGTGATCTGCCCGGTGGGCTGGGGCAAAAGTGAAACGGTGCGTGACACCGCGCAAAAGCTCTATGAATCCCTGCTGGCGCGCGGCGTTGATGTCGTGCTGGACGACCGCGATGCCCGCCCCGGCGTCATGTTTGCCGAGTGGGAACTGATCGGTGCGCCGCTGCGTGTAACAGTTGGAGAACGCGGCCTGAACGATGGTGTGGTGGAATTGCAGGCCCGCCGGGAAACCGAAGCGGCCAAGATTCCGGTAGAGTCCGCGCTTGAAGCCGTGCTGACCAAGCTCGACACGCTCTAACCTTGTAGCCACTACGGACTTTCCGCGTCCCGACCCGCATATCATCTGTTGAGTACCGTGACCGACCCGAAGTCCGCCGAATCCACCCTGCAAGTCCGCGTCTACTACGAAGACACGGATGCCGGCGGGGTGGTTTTCTACGCCAACTACTTGAAATTCCTGGAGCGGGCCCGCACCGAATGGCTGCGGGACCTTGGCGTCAACCAGTCCGGACTGGCCGCCAGCGAGCAACGGCTGTTCGTTGTCCGCGCCCTGGACATGTCCTACCGCAAACCGGCCAGACTGGACGATTTGCTTACCATACGCAGCCGAGTCACCAAACTGGGCCGCGCTTCGATACACTTCGCGCAGCGCGCGGAGCGCAACGGGGAACTGCTTGCCGAAGGCAACATCCAAGTCTGTTGCGTCGATGCCGTTCACATGCGGCCGGCGGAGTTGCCGGCTGACATTCGCGCAAAACTGGAATTCATTCAGGAATAACCATGCAAGTCACCAACGACATGTCGTTGCTTTCGCTGATTTCGCACGCCAGCGTGCCGGTCCAGCTCATCATGCTGATGCTGTTGGGCATCTCGATCATGTCCTGGACCTACATCTTCGCCAAGCGCATGGCCATCAAGCGGGCCCATGACCAGACGCGCCGCTTTGAAGACGACTTCTGGTCGGGCGGCGACCTGTCGATGCTGCAGCAGGCCGTGGCCTCGCGCCGCGACGAGCAAGGCGCCCTCGCCCGCATCTTCGATGCCGGCATGACCGAATTCCTGAAGGCCCGCCGCGGCAACGCCAGCGGCGACGCCACGGCCGTGCTGGACGGCCCGCGCCGCGCCATGCGCGCCGCCTACCAGCGTGAAATGGACTCGCTGGAATCCCACCTCAACTTCCTGGCGTCCGCCGGTTCGGTGTCCCCGTACATCGGCCTGCTGGGCACGGTCTGGGGCATCATGCACGCCTTCATCGGCCTGTCGAACATGCAGCAGGCCACGCTGGCCTCGGTGGCCCCCGGCATTGCTGAGGCGCTGATCGCCACCGCGATCGGCCTGTTCGCCGCCATCCCGGCCGTGGTTGCCTACAACCGCTTCACGAATGACATCGACCGCATCTCGATCCGCTTCGACAGCTTCGTCGATGAATTCCTGAACATTCTGCAACGGCAGGTGCGCTAATGCCCTCGGTAAGCTCGCGCGGCAGGTCCGGCCGCCGCATGAAGGCCGACATCAACGTGGTGCCGTACATCGACGTGATGCTGGTGCTGCTGGTCATCTTCATGGTGACCGCGCCCCTGATCACGCCCGGACTGATCCAGCTGCCGTCGGTGGGCGCCGCCTCCGACGTGCCGGTCAAGCCTCTGGAAGTCCAGATTTCGGAAGACGGCAAGATCGCGCTGCGCATGCGTGAAGCCGGCGCCACCATGCAGGACATCGCGCGCCCCGAACTGGTCGCGCAAGTGCGTTCGCGCATCACCGCGGAAACGCCGGTGGTGATCGCCGCCGACGGCAAGGTGCCCTACGAGACGGTCGTGAAGGTCATGGACGAGCTGCGCACCAACGGCATCACCCGCCTGGGCCTGCTGGTGGACCAGTCCGGCGCCGCCTCCCAGCCCGTCCCCGCCAAGAAACGCTAACGCGCCGCCCTCCGCCGGCCTGGCCGGCATGCACCGCACATGACGCCACCCATAATTCGACACCGCAGCGGCCCGCCGGCCACCCCGCCCAACAACGACAACCGGAATTCGCTGATTCTGGCTGTGGCGGTGCACCTGCTGCTGCTGGTTGCCCTGATCTTTGGCGTGAACTGGCATACCGAGAACCCTGGCCCCGTCCAGGTGCAGCTCTGGGCAGACGGCAATTCGCCCGTCTCGCCCCCGCCCACGCCGCAACCCGAACCGCCCAAGCCGCAACCCAAGCCCCAGCCCGAGCCGGAGCCGGAAAAGACGCCTGAGCCGCCTCCTCCGCCGCCCCCGCCGCCGCCTCCCGAGCCCGAACCGCAGGTTCAGGCCAAGACCGAGGAAGTCGATCCCGAGATCGCCATCCAGGAAGCCAAGAAAAAGCGCGAGCAGGAAGAGAAGGCGCGCGAAGCCGCCGAGGCCGCCAAGGAAAAGGCGCGTCTCGAGGAAGAGCGCAAGCAGGCCGAACTGAAGGAAAAGAAGCGCCTCGAGCAAGAACGCCAGGCCGCCGAGAAGGCCGCGGCTGAAAAGGCTGCCGCCCAGAAGGCGGCCGCCGAGAAAGCTGCCGCCGAGAAGGCCGCTGAGAAAGCCGCCGCTGAAAAGGCCGCAGCCGAGAAGGCCGCAGCTGAAAAGGCGACTGCCGAGAAGAAGGCCAAGGAAGAAGCCGCCAAGAAGGCGGCTGCTGAGAAGGCCGCCGCTGAAAAGGCCGCTGCCGAGAAGGCCGCGGCTGAAAAGGCGGCTGCTGAAAAGGCCGCCGCCGAGAAGGCTGCGGCTGCCAAAAAGGCTGCCGCAGACAAGGCGCTGAAGGACGCGTTCCGCAACGACGCCCTGGGCGCAGCCGGCATTCCTGGCGGCACCGCCGACCGCAACCAGGCTGGCGGCGGACGCGACAGCGGCTATGGCGCCAAGGTCCGCGCCTGCGTGCAACCCGGGGTGGCGTATCCGCCCCCGCCCCGCAGCGGCTCGGGAAATCCGACCGCGCGATACCGGGTACAGTTAGGTTCTGACGGGAAGGTGAATGGCGTTACGTTGACCAGTTCTTCTGGCAACTCCGGCTTCGACCGCGCGGTCGAGACGGGCATCCGCCGTTGCAACCCGTTCCCGAAGCCCTCGACGGGCCGCTACGAACCCATTATTGACGTTGTCTACAGAATGTATGACTGACAGGAGATTGACGAACATGACTCCCGCTTATAGTCGACGAGTACCCACTCTCGCGCTCTGGAGAGCGTATGGAATCGGACTGCTGATGGTGGCGCTTGCCTGCCTGATGGCCATGAAGCCCGCCCACGCACAATTGCGTGTCGATATCTCCGGCACCGGCGCCACGCAATACCCCGTGGCTATCGCCGACTTCGCCGTTGACGATACCCACGGCCGCGCGCTGGCCGAAGTCATCCGCGCCGACCTTACCCGCACCGGCCAGTTCCGCCTGATCAACGCGGCCGGCTCCGGCCTGAACGTCGACTCCCCGATCGCCCACGACGACTGGCGCGGCAAGGGCGCCGACTTCATCGCCTACGGCAGCATTACCCGCGGCGCCGATGGCCGCTACGACGTGCGCTACCGCCTGGCCGATACGGTCAAGAAGTCGCAGCTGGACGGCGTGGCCTTCTCGGGCACCGAGCAGGAACTGCGCCGCGTGGCCCACCAGATCGCCGACCGTATCTACGAAAAGATCACCGGCGTTCGCGGCGTGTTCTCGACCCGTATCGCCTACGTGCTGAAGAAGGGTTCCACCTACGAACTGCAGGTGGCTGATGCCGACGGCCAGAATCCGCAGGTTGCCCTGCGCTCGCGCGAGCCGATCATTTCGCCGTCCTGGTCGCCCGATGGCGCCAAGCTCGCCTACGTGAGCTTCGAGTCCGGCAAACCCGTCGTCTACGTGCACACGCTGGCCACCAGCGCCCGCGCACCGGTCGCCAATTTCAAGGGCAACAACAGCGCCCCCGGTTGGTCGCCTGATGGCAGCAAGCTGGCTGTCGCCTTGACGCGTGACGGTTTGTCGCAAATTTACGTCGTTAATGCGGCCGATGGCTCGAATCCGAGCCGAGTTACGCGTTCTCCCGGGATTGACACCGAGCCGAGCTTTACGCCCGACGGCGCTTCCATTATCTTTACGAGTGACCGCAGCGGCGGGCCGCAAATCTATCAGACCGGCTCGACAGGCGGCGAAGCACGCCGTCTCACGTTTAATGGTGGTTACAACATCTCACCCCGAATTTCCCCCGATGGATCGACGCTGCTGTACGTTGCAAGACGAGACGGCGCGTTTCGAATCGCATCTCTGAACTTGTCCACTGGTGCCGAAGCCTTGCTGACTGATGGTCGTGACGATCAGTCGCCCAGCTTTGCGCCCAACGGAATGCAAGTGCTCTACGCCGCCATCCAGAATGGCCGTAGCGTGCTGGCAGGTGTGTCAAGCGATGGACGCGTGCGACAAACGCTTTCGGTACTGAACGGGGAAATACGTGAACCGACTTGGGGCCCATTCATTACCCGATAACACGTGTGACTCTCTTTGCAAAGGAACTATCATGAAGTCGCGCATTGCCAAAAGCCTAACCATCGCCGCTCTGGCTGCCGCCCTGGCAGCTTGCAGCTCCGTCCCTCTCGACGATAAAGCGGGTCAGGGTGGAGGCGCTGGCCAAGGATCTTCGGCCTCTGGCCAAATCCTTGATCCTTTCAACCCCCAAAGCATCCTGGCGCAACAGCGCTCGGTGTACTTTGATTTCGACAGCTACACCGTGTCGGACCAATACCGTGGCCTGGTCGAAACCCATGCCAAGTACCTGGCTTCGCACCAACAGCAAAAGATCAAGATCGAAGGCAACACCGACGAACGCGGCGGTGCTGAGTACAACCTGGCCCTCGGCCAGCGTCGTGCCGACGCCGTGCGTCGCATGATGACCCTGCTGGGCGTCAGCGACAACCAGATCGAAACCATCAGCTTCGGCAAAGAAAAGCCGCGCTCGACGGGTACGACTGAAGCCGACTTTGCTGAAAACCGCCGCGCCGATATCAACTATCTGCGCTAAGATTTTCGCTTAGTCTGGAGCCCTACCTCGCGTCGGGACGGCCAGCCGGCCGTCCCGACGTTTGTTTTTATACCCGGGAATATTCATGCGCGATTACGTTCTGTCCCTGCGTCCCCTGATTGTGGCCACTGGCCTGGCGCTTGCCGCCCTCACGGCCCCCGCTCACGCTTTTTCCGACGATGAAGCCCGCAAGGCCATCCTGGATTTGCGCCAGCAGGTGCAGCAGCAGAACGAGCAAAGCCAACGCGCCAAGCTGCAACTGGCCGACCAGATCCAGTCGTTGCAGCAGGAAATCGCCCAACTGCGCGACCAGCTTGAACTGGTGTCGCGCCAGCAACCCAGCGCCAAGCCGGGTACCGCGCCGGGCAGCGCCAATCCCCCGGGCGCCTCCGCCGGCGATCCCCAGGAACAGACCGCCTATGACGGCGCGATGGACCTGTTCCGAAAGGGCCAATACAAGGAAGCGGCCGAATCGCTGGCCGCCTTCACCGCGCTTTATCCCAACAGCCAGCTCGCGCCCAGCGCCCAGTTCTACCAGGGCAGCAGCCGCTATGCGCTGAAGGACTTCAAGGGCACCATCGAGCAACTGAACGCCATGGTCCAGAAGTCGCCGGATAACGCCCGGGCGCCCGACGCGCTGCTGATCATCGCCGGCAGCCAGATCGAACTGAACAACCGCGCCGGCGCCAAGACCACCTTGCAGCGCATTGTTCGCGACTACCCGACCACGCCGGCCGCCACCACGGCCAAGAGCCGGCTGCAACTGCTGCAGTAATGCGGCACGCCGCAAGCGCGGCAGGCGCTTACCGCCACATTCTTCGCCGCCGGGCGGGGCTCATTGCCCTGCTGCTGGCGGCGATTCTGTTTGCGCTGCTGATCGACTTCACCGTGGGCCCGTCCGGCCTGCCCTGGCGCGCGCTCTGGCAGACGCTGGCCGCGCCGGGCGACGCCGACCCGACCTATCGCGTGATCGTCTGGGACATCCGCCTGCCGTCCGCGCTGATGGCCGCGCTGGTGGGCATGGCGCTCGGCTTGGCCGGCGCCGAGATGCAGACCATTTTGAACAACCCGCTCGCCAGCCCGTTCACCCTGGGCGTGTCTTCGGCGGCCGCCTTTGGGGCGTCGCTGGCGATCGTGCTTCAGTTCGGATTGCCCGGCATTCCGGCCGGCTGGCTGATTGCCGCCAACGCTTTCCTGTTTGCCCTGCTGGCGGCGCTGCTGCTGGACGCCGTGGCCCGCTGGGGCGGCATGAATACGTCTGGCGTCGTGCTGTTCGGCATCGCCATGGTGTTTACCTTTAATGCGCTGGTGTCGCTGGTGCAGTTCACGGCCAGCGCCGAGGCCTTGCAGAACCTGGTGTTCTGGACAATGGGCAGCCTCACGCGTTCAAGCTGGACGACCGTGGGCGTGCTGGCGCTGGCGTTCGCGGTGGCGCTGCCGCTGGCCATGCGGCAATCCTGGAAGCTGACCGCCTTGCGGCTGGGCGAGGACCGCGCCGCGAGCTTCGGCGTGGACGTGCGCCGCGTGCGGGTGTCGGCGTTGGCGCGCGTGAGCCTGCTGTCCGCGCTGGCCGTGGCATTCGTGGGAACCATCGGTTTCATCGGGCTGGTCGCGCCGCACATTGCGCGGCGGCTGTTCGGCGAAGACCACCGCTTTTATCTGCCGGGCAGCGCGCTGGTGGGCGCGGTGATCCTGTCGCTGGCGTCCATTGCGTCCAAGAATCTGATGCCCGGCGTGGTGGTGCCCGTGGGGATCGTGACCGCGTTGGTCGGCATCCCCTTCTTCGTGTCCGTCGTGCTGCGCCGCCAATTGCCATGACAACGCCGGCACACACGACCCAATCTTCCGGACTGACGGTGCAAGCGCTGACGGTGGGCTACGGGCGCGAAGACGTCCTGCACGACCTGTCGATCCCCCCGCTGGCGCCGGGCAAGGTGACGGCGCTGCTGGGACCCAACGGCAGCGGCAAGTCGACGTTGCTCAAGGCTCTGGCGGGTCTGGTGCGGCCCCGGGCGGGCAACGCGGCGCTGGATGGGCTGGACCTGACCCGGCTGGACCACGGCGAGCGCGCGCGCCACGTGGTGTATCTGCCGCAGAGCCTGCCCGCGGCGGTTCACCTGCGCGTGTTCGAATCGGTACTGGTCGCGGCGCGCGCCAGCGACGCCGCGGCGGGGCCCGTTGATCTGCAGGCCATCGACCAACTGCTGGCGCGACTGGGTATTGCACATCTGGCGTTGCACTATCTGGACGCCCTTTCCGGCGGACAAAAGCAACTGGTGGGCCTGGCGCAGGCGCTGATCCGCCATCCGCGCGTGCTGCTGCTGGACGAGCCGCTATCGGCCCTCGATTTGAACTATCAGTTCCACGTCATGCGGCTACTGCGGCAAGAGACGCGAGAGTATGGCCTGATCAGCCTGATCGTTTTGCACGACTTGAACGTGGCCCTGCAACACGCGGATCAGGCAGTGATGATTCACGAGGGGCGTCTGCACGCCGCGGGAGCGCCGGCGGACGTCATCACGCCGGATTCGCTGGCCGACGTTTATGGCGTGGAGGCGCGCGTGGAATCGTGCTCGCAGGGGCGGCGGCAGGTGCTGATCGACGGGCTTCAGGCGCACCCCGGCTGACCGGGGCGGGCCGCAGCGCAGGCCGGGGTCTCCGGCCGCATGCTCGAATCCGAATCCCAGACCCAAAGATCAAACCGGGGCCTTCAGGCTCGCAGCGCCACGTCCGCAACCGGCGCGCCGGTCATGTCCGCCAGCTGGGCGGGCGACAGGTTGAACACGGTGTGCGGGTGGCCGGCGGCGGCCCACAGGCTTTCGTAATTGAAGAGATCCGCATCCAGCAGCATCACGGGTTTGACCGCGTGGCCGATGGGGCAGACGCCGCCGATGGCGTAGCCGGTCATGTCGCGCACAAAACGCGCATCGGCCTTGGCCAGCGGGCCGACCTGCGCCGCGACCTTGGCTTCGTCCACGCGATTGGCGCCGCTGGCGATGACGAGCACCGGTGCGTCGTCGGTGGCGCGGCGAAAGATGATGGACTTGGCGATCTGGGCGACTTCGCAGCCCAGGCCCGCAGCCGCTTCCGCCGAGGTCTTGCCCGACTGGGGCAGCACCACCACGGGTTTGTCGTGCCCCATGTCCACCAGCAGGCGCGCAACGCGCTGGGCGGATTCCGGCAAGGCGGCGATGGATTCTGGCGACATCGTTGAAAACTCCGTTCTAGAAAACAGGCGCGCGGGCGGACTCCCGCCGGCGCGCCGCAGACGAGTGTATCAGCGTCCGGCACGCCCGCTGCAACGCGATGCCGGGCTAGAATGCGTGCCTGGCTTCACCTCCCGATCCACATGCGTTCCGAACCCGTTCTGCCCCTGCAAACCGCGTCCATCGGCGGTTACGCCATGTCCTACACCGAGTACGGCAGCGGCACGCCGCTGGTGCTGGTGCATGGCTCGCTGTCCGACGCCCGCTACTGGAAGTCGCAAATGGCGCCGCTGGGGCGTTCTTTCCGGGTGCTGGCCGTGTGCCTGCGCCGGTATTGGCCGGAGACCTGGGACGGCGAAGGCGGCGGCTTTTCGGTCGAGCAGCATGCCAGCGACGTGCTGGAATTCATCGACACGGTGGCCGGCGGCCCGGCCCATCTGGTAGGCCATTCGCGTGGCGGGCGCGTCGCGCTGGAAGCCGCCCTGCGCCAGCCCGACTCGCTGCGCAGTCTTACTCTTGCGGACCCCGGCCTGTCGCTGCCGGGCTGCAAGGATGAACGCGGCGGTTTCCGCCAGCGCGCCCTGACGCTCATCCGGCAAGGCGACGTCGAAGAAGGGCTGGCCCTGTTCGTGGACACAGTGACCGGACCCGACACGTGGCAGCGCATGGTGCCGTGGTTCAAGGAGATGGTGCGCGACAACGTGGGCACGCTTTTCGCGCAAGTGGACGAGCAGCCCGACGCCTTGACGCCCGCGCAGATCGGCAGCCTGACGATGCCGGTGCTGCTGATCGGCGGCGCGCTCAGTCCGGCGCCCTATCCGGCCGTGCTGGATGCGCTGGCGCAGTGGCTGCCGCAAGCCCAGCGCCTGGATATCGTGGGCTCATCGCACGGCATGAACCTGGGCAATCCGCGCGCCTTCAATGGCGCCATTCAGGAATTCCTCGGCGGATAACGGACGCACCCGTCAGGGTTCGACGGACGGCGTGTGCTTCAGGCGGCGCAGCACAAAGGTGGAGCGGCTGTGCCGCACACCGCGCAGCTTGTACAGGCGCTTGCGCAGGAATTCCTCGTAGCCCTCCGTGCCCGCCACGGCGACCTTGATGAGGTAGTCGTATTCGCCCGTCACCAGGAACGCCTCGACCACTTCGGGCAGGCGGCTGATCTCTTCGCCAAAGCGCGCCAGCGTGTCGTCGTCGTGGTGCTCCAGCGTGACTTCGATCATTACCGTGTCCGGCAGCCCGAGCGCCTTCTGGTTCAGCAAGGCCGCATAGCCTTCGATCACGCCCGCCTCTTCCAAAGCCTTGACCCGGTTCCAGCACGGCGTCGGCGACAGGCCGACCATGTCGGCCAGCTTCAGATTGGTCAGCCGACCGTCCGCGCGCAGCGCGCGGAGGATCTTGCGGTCGGTTTCATCGAGTTTGGGCAATGTGGGCATCGTGGGCGATATGTGAAGACAGAATCCCTGCGAAGGCGGATTTTACAGAAAGAAGATTCTTCAGATTGCCGCAAACAGGCGGGAATCAGGAAACCTATTTTGCGCGTGGGCACGTAGACTTTCCCCAAGGCATGCACCTATCCCGCACGCCCCGATTCGGCGCTTTCGCTGCGGCACAACCCGGCGGGTGCGCCGGCAGTTCCCACGCAGCAAGCCCGCGCGCCGATCCGCGCGGCCGGAAATCATGCCCAACACAGCAGCACCCGCAAAACCCGGTCTCGGCCTGTCCGGCGCCGTCATGCTCTTCAGCGCTCCGGCGCTATTCGCTTCAAACATGGTCGCAGCCCGCTGGGCCCACGACGCCAACCTTCCCCCCGTTTTCCTCGCGTTCGGCCGCTGGCTGATTGCCCTTCTGATCCTCTTGCCGTTCGCCCTCCCCGCGCTGCGCACGCATCGCCGGGCGCTGTGGCGCGGCTTGCCGGCGCTGTTGCCCTTGGCCGTGCTGGGCATGGGCGTGGCGGTGGCGCCGCAGTACATCGGCGCGCAGACCACCAGCGCCACCAATATCGCGCTGATCTTTTCGTGCAGCCCGCTGCTGGTGACGCTGCTGGAAGCCGTGATCTGGCGCAAGCCGCTGTCCGCGCCGCGCGCGGCCGGCCTTGCGCTGGCGCTCGGCGGTGTGCTGGTGGTGCTGACACGCGGTGACGCCAATGTGCTGGCCCGGTTGGCGTTCGGACAAGGCGACTTGTGGGTGCTGCTGGCGGCCACTGGGTGGGCGTTCTACACGGTGCTGCAAAAGCGTCTGACCCTGCCGGCGGTGCCCGACAGCGCGCGGCTGGCGACCATGATGCTGGGTGGCGCGCTGGCGCTGGCGCCGTTCGCGGGCATTGAAGCGGCCGCCGGCATGGCGCCTGCCTGGACGGACCCGCGCCTGGCGGCGGTGCTGCTGTTTCTGGCGGTGGTGCCTAGCCTGGGCGCCTATTACGTGTACGGCCGGCTAATCAGCGTGGCCGGCCCCGCGACCGCGGGCCTGTCGATGTTCCTGGTGCCGGTCTACGCGGCGCTGCTGGCCTGGCCGCTATTGGGCGAGGCGCCGCAGCTCTTTCATGCGTATGGCTTTGCGATGATCCTGCTGGGCGTGAAGCTGGCCGCGTCGCGGCTGCGCCCGGCGGCGGCCGCGGCCGCCGCCTGACATACCGCGGCGACAAACGCTGCGGCCGGAAATTCGGCGGCCTGGAATCCAGCCGCTCGAATCTCAGTCACCGGACAATCAGCGGCCCGCGCCCTGCGCCGCCATGATTTCCTGCGCCACCTGACGCGGCGCTTCGGCGTAGTGCTTGAACTCCATCGTGTACGTCGCGCGGCCCTGCGTCAGTGACCGCAGCGACGTCGAATAGCCGAACATCTCGGCCAGCGGCACTTCGGCGCGTACGACCTTGCCGCCGCCGCCCGCGATGTCTTCCATGCCCTGCACCATGCCCCGGCGCGACGACAGGTCACCCATGACGTTGCCCGTGAAGTCCTCGGGCGTCTCGACCTCGACCTGCATCATGGGTTCCAGCAGCACCGGATCGGCGCGCCGCATGCCTTCCTTGAATGCCATCGAACCGGCCATCTTGAAGGCGTTTTCGTTCGAGTCGACGTCGTGGTACGAGCCGAAGAACAGCGTCGCCTTCACGTCCACAACCGGGTACCCCGCCAGCACGCCGGCGTTGAGCGCTTCGCGGATGCCCTTGTCCACTGCCGGAATGAACTCGCGCGGCACGACGCCGCCCTTGATGGCGTCGACGAACTCGTAGCCCTTGCCCGCTTCCTGCGGTTCAAGCTTGAGCACCACGTGGCCATATTGCCCGCGGCCGCCCGATTGCTTGACGAATTTGCCCTCGACCTCGTTGCAGGCCTTGCGGATGGTCTCGCGGTACGCCACCTGCGGCTTGCCCACCGTGGCTTCCACGTTGAATTCACGCTTCATACGGTCGACCAGGATCTCCAGGTGCAGCTCGCCCATGCCGGAGATGATGGTCTGCCCGGACTCTTCGTCGGTGCGCACGCGGAACGACGGATCTTCCTGCGCCAGGCGGCCCAGCGCGATGCCCATCTTTTCCTGGTCGGCCTTGGTCTTGGGTTCCACGGCCTGCGAGATGACGGGCTCGGGAAAGACCATGCGTTCAAGGATGATGATGTGCGAGGGATCGGTCAGCGTGTCGCCGGTGGTGACGTCCTTGATGCCCACGGCCGCGGCGATGTCGCCCGCGTAGACTTCGGTGATTTCGCGGCGCTCGTTGGCATGCATCTGCAGGATGCGGCCCAGGCGTTCCTTCTTTTCCTTGATCGGGTTGTAGACCGAGTCGCCGGATTTCACCACGCCGGAATACACGCGGAAGAACACGAGCTGCCCCACGAACGGATCGGTCATGATCTTGAAGGCAAGCGCGGAGAACGGCTCGTTGTCGGTCGGGTGGCGCTCGATTTCGTTGTCGCGCTGGTCGTGGCCCTTGATGGCGGGCACGTCCACCGGCGACGGCATGTAGTCGATGACTGCATCCAGCATCGCCTGCACGCCCTTGTTCTTGAACGCGCTGCCGCACAGCATCGGCACGATCTCGTTGGCGATCGTGCGGGCGCGCAGGCCTTCCTTGATTTCCGCTTCGGTCAGGGCTTCGCCGGACAGGTATTTTTCAAGCAGGGTCTCATTGGCCTCGGCGGCCTTTTCCACCATCTTGTCGTGCCATTCCTGCGCCTGGTCCTGCATCGCCGCGGGGATGTCCACGTACTGGAACTTCACGCCCTGGCTGGCGTCGTCCCAGATGATGCCTTTCATCTTGACGAGGTCGATCACGCCTTCAAAGTGGTCTTCGGCGCCGATCGGCAACTGGATAGGCACGGCATCGCCCTTCAGGCGTTCGGCGATCTGGCGCTGCACACGCAGGAAATCCGCGCCGACACGGTCCATTTTGTTGACGAAGGCCAGGCGCGGCACCCGGTACTTGTTGGCCTGGCGCCAGACGGTCTCGGACTGCGGCTGCACGCCGCCCACGGCGTCATAGACCATGACGGCGCCGTCGAGCACGCGCATGGAACGTTCGACTTCGATGGTGAAGTCGACGTGGCCCGGCGTGTCGATGATGTTGATGCGGTGTTCGGGGTAGTTGCCCGCCATGCCTTTCCAGAAGGCGGTGGTGGCGGCCGACGTGATGGTGATGCCGCGTTCCTGCTCTTGTTCCATCCAGTCCATCACCGCGGCGCCGTCATGGACTTCGCCGATCTTGTGGGTGATGCCGGTGTAGAAGAGGATGCGCTCGGTGGTCGTCGTTTTGCCTGCATCAATATGGGCGCTGATGCCGATATTGCGATAAAGCTCGATGCGCGTCTTGCGGGTCATGGCCTCTTCCTACGGTTGGATGAAGATGCGTAAATATTACGCGCCGTGCGGCAAGATACAAGCCTGAATCGGCCTTGCGAAGGGTCTTTGCGAAGGCAATGAGTTTGCCCCCGCCATACCAACGTATAAGCGCATGCGCGGCGCATAAAAAAGCCCCTCCGACGGAGGGGCTGTGGCGCATGCGGCGGCGCGCGGTGCGCACCACTTTGGCGCGCAATTACTTCTTGTCTTCCTTGACGCGATAAACCAGCACGGCGGTGGTGGCCAGCGACAGCACCTTGGCGGTGACGCTGCCCAGCAGCAGGCGCGACAGGCCGCTGCGGCCGTGGCTGCCGATGAAGATCAGGTCGCAGCCGGCGTCGGTGGCGGCCTGAACGATGCCGTCGGCGACGTTGAAGTTGGACACCGCGCGCGCATCGGCTTTGACGCCGGCAGTGTCGGCGCGGTCGATGATCTGCTTGAGGTACTTGTCGGCTTGCTCGGCGGAGGCCTTTTCGTAGTCTTCGTCGGTGATGGCATAGGCCGCAGCCATGCCGTCAAAACCGATGGTGGCCGCGAACGGCTGCGTCACGTAGAGGGCGACGACTTCGGCGCCAACCGAGCGCGCGAAGCAGATACCTGCGTTGGCGGCTTGTGCCGAGAGCGGAGAACCGTCGGTGGGAATCAGGATCTTCTTGAACATCTTGCCTGCTCCTGTTTTAAAGGAATCTTTATGCTACCGGAAAGCCGCCGGGTCCACATCCGTCGAACCGGTGGCCTTGACGAGGGTCAAGGCCGGGTTTATCCCAACTGTTGGGCAGCCGCGAACAGGTTCGTGCAGCGGGTGCCGGTGCGGCAGTATGCCAGGACCGGACCCGGCAGGGTGCGCAGCAGTTCCGCAAAGCGCGCGACGTCGGCGGCCGTCATGGCGCTGCCCACGACGGGCTGGTATTCGATCTGCAGACCGGCTTCCTGCGCGGCGCGCGACACGTCGGCGGCGGTGGGCTGGTCAGGACCGCCCTCGAAATCGGGGCGGTTGATGATCACGCTCTTGTAGCCGGCGGCGGCCACGTCGGCCATGTCGTCGGGACCCAGTTGCGGGGCGACGGCAAAGTTCTGGGTGAGAGGCTTGATGGGTGCGGACATGACGGTTCCTTCGGTGACTGGCGAGGTGGCTCGGAATTATTGATTGTAGGACCCGTTCTGCGCGAAAAGTTTTTCCAGTTCGGCCCAGATTCCCCGGTGGTCGGCAACGGATACCGAAAAGCGCAGCATGGTGGACGGCGCCTGCGTCGGCGAAAACAACGTGCCGGGCGCCAGCAACAGGCCGCGGTCAGCGGCTTCGCGCGCCAGCACCTCAGAATCGCGCCCGCAATCGGCCCAGACGAACATGCCCCCGTGCGGCTCGTGCGGGATGGTCAGGCCCAGTTTCAGCAGCCCTTTCATGCACCGCTGGCGCGCGTCATCGACCCGGTGCCGCACGCGCTCGATATGCCGCCGGTACTGCCCTTCCATGAGGACGCGGTGCACGACGCGCTCGCCGAGTTCGGGCGAGGTCAGCCCCGCCAGCATTTTCAGGTCGGCCAGCTTCTGCAGCAGTTCGGAATTGGCGGCCAAATAGCCGACACGCAGGCTGGCCGCCAGCATCTTGGAATAGCCGCCCACGTAGATGACGCGGTTAAGCCGGTCCAGCGCGGCGAGCTTGATGGCGCCCCCCGGATGCAGCTCGCCGTAGGTGTCGTCTTCGACCACCATGAAATCGTGGCGCTCGGCGATGCGCAGAATGCCGTAGGCCGCTCCCGCGGACAGGGTGTGGCCGGTGGGATTGTGGACCGAGCCATTGATGATGAAGAGCTTGGGCTTGTGCTGCGCGGCCAGTTGCTCGAGCAGGTCGAGATCGGGGCCGTCCGGGCCGCGCGGCACGCCGATCAGGCGGGCGCCAAAGGCAGCCAGCCGGCCGAAGATCACGAACCAGGCCGGGTCCTCGACCAGAACGGTATCGCCCGGCTTGACCAGATGGCGCGCGATGAGGTCCAGTCCGTGGGTGACGCCGTTGGTCGTGAGCAGGTTGAGTTCGGGATGGGCGGGCACGCCTTCGTTCTGCAGGACCGCCGCAATCTGCTGGCGCAGCGGCGCGAAGCCCTGGGGGCTGCCGTAGCTGACGAGGTTGGCGCGCACCGAGCGGCCCACGGCGCGCACGGCCCCCGCCACCATGTCGGGATCCAGCCAGTCCGCGGGCAGCAGGCCCGCGCCGCCCGGCATGCCCGGCGCGGTCGATTCCCGGAACATGCTGCGCAGCAGCCACGCGATGTCGACCCGTGCGGGCGGCGCGAGCGTGCTGGGCGCGGCCGCGGCCACCGCCGTCAGCGGGCCGCTGCGCGCCTTTACGAAAAACCCCGCGCCCCGGCGCGACTGCACCAGCCCGCGCGCCACGAGGCGGTCGTAGGCTTCGACCACGGTAAAACGGCTGACGCCCGACTGTTCGGCCATTTTGCGGATGGACGGCAGGCGCGTGCCGGGCCGCAGGCCTTGCTCGTCAATGCGGCGGGCCAGGCCATCGGCCAGTTGCGCCACCAGCGTGGCATCGGCCTGGCGCACGGGCTGCCAAGGCAGGGAAGATGGGGGGGAGTGAGCAACTGTCATGGAGATTTGACCAGGCCAGTGATTAAAGTGACTGCGAAGGTGTACCGGTACTGTACTGACGGCTGTGCGTAGAGTGACAGCAATGCCGCAAACCTGCAACCGCAGGCGCTGCGGCCATGTCACTTTTTACGGTGCCGTCATGTCCCGTCCCGCGCTTTATGCCACGCCTTCGGCCGCCCCCGCCGCCTCGACTTCCCTCTGGGAGGGATACGGCTATGGTTTCCTGGGCGTGCTGGTGTTTTCGCTGACCCTGCCAATGACCCGCGTCGCGGTGGCCGAGTTGTCGCCCTTGCTGGTCGGATTGGGCCGTGCGCTCATCGCCGCCCTGCCCGCCATCGCCCTGCTGTGGCTCACGCGAAGCCGCCGGCCCAACCGGCAGGAATGGCCGGGCGTGATTCTGGCGGCGCTGGGCATCGTCGTGGGTTGGCCGCTGGCCTCGTCGATGGCGATGCAGACGGTGCCTTCGTCGCAGGGCGCTGTCTTCAACGGCCTGCTGCCGCTATCCACCGCCGCCTTTGCCGCCCTGCGCAGCGGCGAGCGTCCATCCGCCGCCTTCTGGGGCTGGGCCGTCGCCGGCGCCGCGCTGGTCACCGCCTATGCGCTGCGCCAGGGCGAAGGCACGCTGACGGCCGGCTACCTGTGGTTGCTGGTGGCGGTGGTGCTGGGCGGAATGGGGTACGCGGAGGGTGCGCGGGCCTCGCGCACGCTGGGCGGTTGGCGCACAATATGTTGGGCGCTGACCATCAGCGCACCGGTGGTTGCCCTGCCCGTCGGCTGGATGGCGGCGCAGCAGCCCCACTGGCCCAGTTCCGATGTGGTTGCCGCCTTCGCCTACCTGGCTTTCGGCTCAATGTTCCTGGGATTTTTCGCCTGGTATCGCGGCTTGGCCGCCGGCGGAATTGCCCGGGTCGGACAAGTGCAATTGCTGCAACCCTTCCTTACCGTCGTGGCCGCTGCTTTGCTGTTTGGCGAAACCGTGGAGGCGACGACGTTCGTGTTTGCCGCCGCCGTGATCGCCGTTATTGCCGGCGGACGCCGCGCCATCGTAAGGACCCCGACATGAACCTGTTTCCCGCCAATTGGGCCGAAGTCCCGCTGGCCTCGCTTTCCCTCCTGGGTCCGCTGGCGCTGTTTGCACTGGTCAGCTCGATCACGCCCGGCCCCAACAACGTAATGCTGGCGTCGTCGGGCCTGAACTTCGGATTCCGGCGCAGCGTTCCGCACCTGCTGGGCGTGAATCTGGGCTTTACGCTGATGATTTTTCTGGTCGGTGTGGGCCTGGGCTCGGTGTTCCAGCAGACGCCTGTCCTCTACACCATCCTGAAGTATGCCGGCGCGGCCTATCTGCTTTACCTCGCCTGGAAGATCGCCACCTCGGGTCCGCTGGACGAGGGCGAGGCGCGCGGCAAACCGTTCACGTTCCTGCAGGCCGCCGCCTTCCAGTGGGTCAATCCCAAGGCGTGGGTGATGGCGGTGGGCGTGGTGGCCACCTATACGCCGCAAAACGGATTCTTTGCCAATCTGGTGATCGCGACGCTGGTCTGCGGCATCGTCAACCTGCCCAGCATCGGCATCTGGGTGACGTTCGGTACAGCCCTGCGCCGCGTCCTGCACCGGCCCGCCGCGATCCGCGCCTTCAATGTGGGCATGGCTCTGCTGCTTGTCGCCTCGCTGTATCCGGTCGCGCTGGAACTGCTGCACTGAACAGCGGCTCAGGCCAGCAATCCCACCACGACGGCCGGCGTGACCAGCACGTTGAACAGGCCCGCCATCACCATCACCAGGCCCGCGACCGCGCCTTCTTCGGCGGCAAGCTCTCGGGCCTTGGCCGTGCCGGCGCCATGTGCGCCCATGCCGAACAGCGCGCCGCGCGCCAGCGCCGAGCGCAGCGGCAGCCAGCGGCACATGAGCTGGCCGATGGCCGCGCCGAAGACGCCCGTGACGATGACGAAGACCGCCGTCAGGTCAGGCACCCCGCCCACGTGGGAAGACACCGCGATCGCGAACGGCGTGGCGACCGAGCGCGGCAGCAGGCTGAGCCGCAGGTCCGGCGGCAAGTCCAGCAGGCTGCCCAGCAACCATGCGCTGACACCCGCGATGCCGCTGCCCACGGCCACGCCCGCGGCCAATACCGGCCAGTACCGCCGGATCAGCGCCCGCTGCTCGTAAAGCGGCAGCGCGAACGCCACGATGACCGGGCCCAGCATGGCCATCAGCCAGTGCGAGCCGGACATGTATTCGCGATAGCCGGTATGCAGCAGGATGGCCAGCGTCAGCAGAAGCGCGGGCGCGACGACCAGGGTGGATGTCCACCAATAGGCAAAGCGGCGGTAGAACAGGCGCGCGCAGACATACGCGGCGACGGTGGCCGCCGGCCAGAACAGCAGGTTGAATTCAGGCCGCACGGCGGTTCATCCAGCGATAGCAAAGATCGATCGTCAGCGCCGTGCCGGCCATGACAAGCGCCGTGCCGAGCAGGATCACGGCGAGCAGCTTCACGCCGAGCAGGCCGAGAAATTCGCGGTGGTCCAGCAACGACATCACCGCCGGCACGAAGAACAGCAGCATTTCCCCCAGCAGCCAGCTCGCCCCGCGCTGCACGTTGCGCACGCGCAATCGCCGCGTCGCCAGCAGGACCAGCACCAGCGCCATTCCGATGACGCCGCCTGGCACCGGCAGCCCCGAGGCCTGCGCCATCGCCTGGCCCAGCACGGAGAAAAGGACGATCAATGCAATCTGCAGCAAACGGCTGCGGCGCAGCGCGCTGCGGATAAGGGTGGAATGGCGAAAGCGGGGCATGAGACGAAGATCCAGCGGCAAGCCCTTGTTTTACGCTTCGTAGGCGCATAGATAAAATGAATTCGATGAATCCCATTTATTCCAAACCGGCATAGCGATGGAACTGCGAACGTTGCGCGCGTTGGTGGAGGTCGTCAGGCAAGGCGGTTTCTCCCAGGCGGCCAAAGTGATCCACGCGACCCAACCCACGATCAGCAAGGCCGTTCGGCAACTGGAGGACGAGCTGGGCATGCTCTTGCTGGACCGGCAGGCGCAGCCGCTGCGGCTGACGGCCGCGGGCGAGATCGTGTATCGGCGCGCCCTGAACATGCTGGCCGAACGCGACGACCTGAACGCCGAGCTGGATGACCTGAAGGGCCTGAAACGGGGTGTGCTGCGCCTGGGCCTGCCGCCGCTGGGCAGCAGTTCGCTGTTTGCGCCGATGTTCGCGCGCTTTCGCAGCCGCTATCCGCGCATCGAGATCAGCCTGGTCGAACACGGCAGCCGCCGGCTTGAAGAAATGGTGATGGCCGGCGAAATCGAACTGGCGGGATCGCTCAAGCCCGTGCCGGACCACTTTGAATGGCAGCCCGTCGCGCGCGAACCGCTGGTGGCGCTGATGCCCGCCGATCACCCACAGGCCCGCGCCGAGTCGGTGGGGCTGCACGATCTGCGCGACTCGCCCTTCGTGCTGTTCGAAACAGGGTTTGCCCTGAACCGCATCATCCACGACGCGTGCCAACGGGCGGGGTTCGTCCCGACCATCGCCGCGCGCAGCGGTCAGATCGATTTCATCGTGGCGCTGGTGGCGGCGGGGCTGGGCGTGGCGTTTCTGCCGCGCATGAAGGCCAACGAGGAACTGCATGCGAGCGTGGCTCGCGTGCCTTTGCGTGATTCGGGGACGGACTGGGAGATGGTCCTGGTATGGCGCCGTGGCGGTTATCTGTCGTATGCCGCGCAGGCATGGCTGGCGTTGACGCGCGAGGTCCACCCGGGCACCGCCTGATGGGGGGCCGCGCCCGGACCGGCAGACCTCGGGACAAACTTCCGGCGCCCGCGCCGGAGTATGCTGATGCCGGAACCCGGCCCGACTTGCCGGGTCAGATCATTCATGCCCGCCCTGCCCCGACTCTCCGCCCGCCGCCTGTTTGCCGCCGCCGTGCTTGCCGCCGCCGGCGTGGTCGGCTGCTCCCAACTGGATTCCTGGCAGCGCCAGACCATTTTTTCGCCACAGTCCGAGCCGCAATCCTGGTGGCGGGATCCCGCCGCGGGAACGCAGGTCTATGACCTGACGCTCGATAACGGCGACAAGGTGCGCGCCTGGTATCTGGCCAGCCCCAAAAAAAACGCCCCCACCGTGCTGTACCTGCACGGCGCGCGCTGGAACCTGAATGGCAGCGCGTTCCGCATCGACGGCTGGAGCCGCATGGGGTATTCCATACTGGCGATCGATTACCGCGGCTTCGGTGCGTCCACGCCGCGTCTGCCCTCTGAAGACAGCGCGCTAGAGGACGCCATGGCGGGTCTGAAGGAACTGGCGCGCCTGCAGCCCGATCCGGCGCGCCGCTTTGTGTACGGACACAGCTTGGGCGGCGCAATCGCCATCGACCTGGCCTCACGTCCCGAGCAACCGGACTTCGCGGGCCTGATCGTGGAATCCAGCTTCACCAGCATCGGCGCCATGCTGGCCACGCTGCGCTGGGGCAGCGTGCCCGGCGCCAGCCTGCTCGTCACGCAGCCGTTCGCATCCGTGGACAAGCTGGCCCAGCTGCACACGCCCATGCTGTTCATGCACGGCACGGCCGACCGCGTGGTGCCTCACACCATGAGCGACGAACTCTTTGCCGCTGCCCGCAACGTGGCGCCGGAATTGAAGCGGCTGGTGAAAATAGAAGGCGCCTCGCATTCGGGCGCCTTCCGCAGCGGCACGCAGTACGAGACCGCTGTCAGAACCTTCATGCAGGACGCCAGCCAGGCATACGAGCGCAAGAAGGGTTGACGAGGCGTCAGACGCCGGCGGCAGCGGCGCCGCTGCGGCGGGACAGCCACGCGATCACGCGGGGACGGCTGCGGTCGTACGCCAGGTTGTAGAAGAACGCGTAGGGCAGATAGAACAGCACCAGCGCGATGTCCAGCACGAAGGCTTCCCACAGGCTGATGTTGAGCCACCAGGCCGCCAGCGGAATCACGATCAGGATCAGGCCGAACTCGAAGCCGAACGCATGCAGTACGCGGATGCGGAACGTACGGGTCCAGCCGAAGCGGTTTTCGACACGGTCGAAGCCAGCGTTGTAGATCATGTTCCAGACCAGCGCGATCCAGGCGATGACCGCGGTCAGCACGCCCATTTCGAACAGCGACTTGCCCATGGCCCACGCGGCCACGGGCGCACACAGGCCGATGGCGATAATTTCGAACAAGAAGGCGTGGATGAAACGTTCTTTTAGGGTTTTCTTGGCTTGGGTCATGACCCACCTGCGGTCGAATGCTGAAGAGAGACCGCATTGTCCGCGACATTTCCGGTACGAAAAAGATAATATCCATCGGAAAAACCGATACAACTACCGCCGGGCCACTTATGCGCCACTCCCTCGAATCCCTCGCCGCCTTCGCCCAGGTCGCCTCTGAAGGCTCGTTCTCGGCTGCGGCCCGCAAGCTGGGCAAGAGCCAGTCCACCATCAGCGAGACCATCGCCAATCTCGAGGTGGACCTGAACGTCGCGCTGTTCGACCGCAGTCAGCGCCAGCCTTCCCTGACCGCCGCCGGCAAGGTGCTGCTGGGGCAGGCCTTGCAGGTGCTGGCCGCCAACGATCGCCTGAACCGCAGCGCCAGCCAGTTATCCGAAGGCCTGGAACCCCGGCTCACGGTCGTGCTGTCCGACACGTTCCAGTCGCGCACGTTCGAGGCCATGCTGAGCCAGATCGACGCGCGCTATCCGGCGCTGCGCTTCGAATGCCTGATCGCGGAATACGAGGATGTGGTGGCACTGGTGCAGCAGGGCCGCGCGCACGTCGGGCTGATGGCGGCGCAGGAAAGCTATCCGCCGGACGTCGCGCACGCGTGCCTGGCGGAACGCTCCGAAATCGTCCTGTGCGTGGGGCGCTCGCATCCGCTGGCTACTTTGCCGTCGGTCACGGCCGATCACCTGAAGACCGAACGCGAGCTGCGACTGAGCACCTACGAACTGGACGACAAGGAGGCCACGCCGGCCCATTCGACGTGGTCGGCGCCGGGCTATCTGATGCTGTTGGAAATGGCCAGCCTGGGCTTCGGCTGGACCGAGCTGCCGCGCTGGATGATCCAGCGCTTCGGCCGCGACCAGCTCGTGGAATTGAAGGTGCCGGGTTGGCCGCGCCACATCCATGTCGACGCAGTCTGGTCCACGCGCCGCGCGCTGGGACCAGCGGGCGCCTGGCTGCTGGAAAGCCTTACGCAGGGATAGCGCGCGCCGCCACGGGCAACACGGGCTCCGCGTGCGTCAATGCCAGGCGCGTGATGCTGACGCCATTGGCGCGCAGCCATTCACCCAGCCTCGGATCGGCCAGCACGTCGAATTCGGCGCGCCGCTGGCGAGCCATGGCGCTGCCCCGCTCGCTGCCCAGTGCCGGATGACACATGACGAGATCGCCTTCGCGCGCGTTGAACAGCCAGGTCTGCAAGAAGTGCGCGTAGCGGCGCTTGCCGCCGTCGAACGCATAGACGCCCAGCAGCCGCCTGTTGGTCCGCAAGCCGCTTGAACGGGCCTCGCGCGCCAGCGCCGACGCCCCCAACGCGCCGATCACGCGCGCCTTCACCGACTCCTTCAGCGGCATCCCGCACTGCATGCCGGGCGCGGTCTGGCGCAGCCAGGGCGCCTGCGCGCCCGCCTGCGTGCCATAACGTCGCGCCATTAATGCCAGCAAGCGCTGGCGGATGCCGGGCAGCTGATGCACATGCTGGTGTCCATCCACATA
This sequence comes from Achromobacter sp. UBA4530, assembly GCF_002388205.1. Classification (NCBI taxonomy): domain Bacteria; kingdom Pseudomonadati; phylum Pseudomonadota; class Betaproteobacteria; order Burkholderiales; family Alcaligenaceae; genus Achromobacter; species Achromobacter sp. UBA4530. The sequence continues at coordinate 45,028 of NZ_DGMA01000032.1, forward strand.
GTCCGGCGCCCGGCCGAACACCGCCTCGAACGCATCGAACTGCCGGACAAGCTGCGCCTCGACCCACGCCGCGTCGAGCAGGCCCGCGTAGGCCTTGAGGATCAGCGCGCCCAACGCGGGCATCGGTTCGGCGCCCGCGCTCAACGTTTCCGACAGATTCAGGTGCAGGCCGATGTCCACATCCAACGCGGCGAGACGCGGCGCGTTGGCCGCGAAGGTGGGTCCCAGCGTCAGGCAACTGACCGCACTGACGCGCCCCACGCCGGCCAGCGCAATCATGCCCTCGTCGACATCCGCATTCATGCCAAAATCATCACCGCACACCACGACGCGTTTGCTCATCGCCGCCTCTCCGTCTTTCTGTCCGCCACATCCCACATGCGCGCCCTCATCCGGCAAATCAGCCTTTTCATCGCCGTCGGTTGCGCCGCCGCGGCAACGCATTGGGCCGTTGCCGTGGGCTGCGTCGAAGCGTTCGGCGCCCCCCCGCTGGCGGCCAACCTGATCGGCTGGATGGTCGCCTTCGTGGTGTCCTTCAGCGGCCATTACCGGCTCACGTTCCGACATTCGCCCATACCCTGGACCGTAGCGGCCCGTCGTTTCCTTTTCATTTCAGCGATCGGTTTTTTGATCAATGAAACGGCCTACGCCTGGCTGTTGCACGCCACCGACGTGCCGTACGACACGCTGCTGGCGCTGATTCTGATCGGCCTGGCGTTCGCGACATTCATCGCTAGCCGGCTGTGGGCGTTCCGGCACAAAGCCGGTTCTTAAGCGCCGCGTCCGCCTGCAGTAACCACATCGCATGCCGGGCACTGGCGACGGCAGGCTTCACGCCTTGCAGCGGCGTGTAGACCGCGCCGTCGCCATGATTGCCCCACACCCAGAACCGCGAGCCCTCGGGCGCCGCGCACAAGCGGGCATTGAACTGGGCCGCGCTGACCAGCACCTGCGCCCCGGTGACCGGATCGAACTTGGCGGCGTCGTACAGTTCCTTGCGCCAGTTGTCGCGCACCGGCACTTCCGGATTGAGCCAGTCGTCCACGACCCACGTGGGCCGCGGCGCACGCGCGTACAGCGCCAGATCGAAGGGGTAGGCGTGCAGCGAGACAAAGGTGTCGTCCGGCCGCGCCTCCTGCCGCACCAGCGTGGCCAGCGGCGCGGCGCTGCCTCGGGCATTGAACGCCGCAACACCCACCGCGATGACGCAGATTCCCGCCGCGACGGTGGCGCTGATGCGCACCAGCCGCGGCGTCATCACGCCGGTCTGGCCGCGCCATGCCGACAGGATGACCTCGGCCAGCAGAAAGGCCAGCGGCGCCAATGCCGGCAGCACATAGCCGACCAGCTTGGAATGCGGCAATGAAAAGAACACCACCACCACAGCGAACCACACCGCCGCCAGGCGCCGCAGGCTGCGCGCGGGACCGGGTGCCCAGTAGGCCCGGCGCAGGATGCCGCCGCCCCACAATGACCACGGCAGGCTCAGGCCAGCCAGCACCGGCAAATAGAACCAGAACGGCTGGGCGTTGTTGAAGCCGCTGGCGGCGAAGCGCTGGAAATGCTGATAGACGAAGAAATAGTCGTAGAAGCCGGGATACCGCACCTGCATCAGCACGAACCACGGCGCGGCGACGGCCACGAACATCAGCAGCGCCGGCGGCCAGAACAGCGCCGCCAGCCCGCGCCACCGCCGTTCCCAGACCAGCCAGAGCAGCAGGATGGCGCCCGGCAGCACCAACCCGATCAGCCCTTTGGCCAGCACGGCCAGCGCGGCCAACGCCGCGGCAGCGACGGCCATCCCGCGCGCCCCTTCCCCGCGTTCGGCGCGCAGCGCGGTTTCAGCGGCGGCCAGGACGCACAGCGTGATGAGGCCCGCAACCAGCATGTCCAGGTTGGCGAACTGCGCGCCCCCATAGAAGAACGGCATGGTGCAAAGCGCCAGCACGGTCAGCGTGGCGGCAAACGCATCGCGATGACGCCGCACGAAAACGTACAACCCGGCGGCGGCGCCCCAGGCGGCCAGCCAAGACGGCACGCGCGCCGCCCACGGATGCACGCCGAACACCGAGAACGACAGCTCGGTCAGCCAGTAGTACAGCGGCGGCTTGTGGAAGTACGGCATGCCGTCCAGCAGCGGCACGGCGTGCGAGCCGCTGCGCAGCATGTCCCAGGCCACGCCGGCATAGCGCCCTTCATCGGGCAAGGTCAGCGGCCGCATCCACGCCAGCCAGGCCAGCCAGATGCCGACGGCCAGCAAAAACCGTCCTGCCGGCGGGGTCCATTCGGAGCGCGCCGGTGTGCTGTAGTCCGCCATCATCAGCCCTGCGCCTTGCCAGCGGGTCGGCCGCGGCTGCGCCGCACGACGAACAGCGGACGACCCTTCACCTCGTCGAAGATGCGGGCCACGTATTCGCCCACCACGCCCAGCGAGATCAGATTGACGCCCGCAAAGAACAGCACCGCGGTGACGATGGTCGTCCACCCGGAGACAGCGTTGCCGGACATCAGGTAATCGCCCACGAGAAAGGCCGCATAGGCCAGCGCCAGCACGGCAAACGCCACGCCCACCAGGCTGACCATGCGCAGCGGCCACGTCGTGAATGCCGTCAGGCCGTCAAGCGCCAGGCGAAAAAGGCGCAGCCCGCTATAGGTGCTGGTCCCGTGCATGCGCTCGTCCGGCGTGTAGGGCACGGCCTCTCCCTTGAAGCCGACCCAGGCATACAGGCCCTTCATGAAGCGGGTGCGCTCGGGCAGCGCGATCAGCGCATCGACCACGCTGCGGTCCATCAGCCGGAAGTCGCCGGCGTGCGCTGGCACCTGCACGCCGCGTGCGTTGCTGAGCAACTGATAGAACCAGCGCGCGCCCGAGCGCTTGAGCCAGGATTCGTCGGCGCGGTCGCGCCGCACGGCGTACACCATCTCGGCCCCCGCGGCCCATCGCGCCAACATCAGCTCGATCAACGCGGGCGGATGCTGCAGGTCGGCGTCCAGGCAGATGACCACGTTGCCGCTGGCGGCTTCCAGACCTGCGCTCAGCGCCGCCTCCTTGCCGAAATTGCGGGACAACTGCACGTGGCGAAAGCCTTCGTGCTCGGTCCATTCGGCCATCAGCGCGTCCGTGCCGTCAGTGCTGCCATCATCGGCCACGATGATCTCCCAACCGGTGCAAAGCGCGGAGAGCCGGTTGCGCAGCAGCGGCAGCAGCACGCGCAGGTTCTCGCATTCGTTCAGGCACGGAATCACGCACGTGACGCGGATGTCATACGGCACGTCGGCGGCCTGCGGCGGCCACACGGACCTGAGCGGCAGGGATTTTGCCAACACCTGCGGTGCTGGCGGGTCGGACCGGAACTGGATGTGCATGGGGTTCTGCAATGACGGAATGCGGGACACGATGCGGTGCAGTATGCGCAGGGGCTCGTCGAATTTTCATGAAATGCCGGCCCGCACCTGGCCGCTAAAATGGCGGGCATCTCCAGTCTTCCGGTTGTCATGCAATACCAAGTCCGTCCCATGCGGGCCAGCGATGTGGACGCCATCCTGCAGGCCCAGGCCCTTGCCTATCCTCAGTTCCTGCTGGAAGGCGCCGGCTTCTTCCTGAACCGTCTCGCGCTTGCGCCGCAATATTGCTGGGTTGCCCAGCCCGGCACGCCAATGTCTTCGGGCGGGTTGCTGGGCTACCTGATTTCCTACCCGTGGGACGCGGGCCTGCCCCCCGCCCTGGACGTGCCGCTACCCGCGCTGCCGGCGCGGGCCGATCACTGGTTTCTGCATGACTGCGCGGTCGTGCCGGCGGCGCAAGGCACGGGCGTGGGTCAGGCGCTGGTGGGCGCCGCCGCCGCAAGCGCCATGGACAACGGCCTGACGCGCGCCAGCCTGGTGTCGCTGGCATCGGCGGCCGGCTATTGGTTGCGTCATGGCTACGCGCCGCTCGCGCCGCAGACGCCGGGTCTCGCCGAAAAACTGGCGGGCTACGGCGAGGGCGCCAGTTACATGTCCCGCGCCTTTCCCTTCCCGGCCGCACGCCCGTTGCGCGCCTGACGGCGTCCCCCACCCCGTGTACAGGTGCACTGGCCTGGACGTAAGATAGCTTCGCAGTCCGCGAACGATGCGGCGGAAGATGGCCTGAACAGCGGGCTTGAACATCGGGTTTGAACAGCTAGTCTTGCTGCGCCCCGGCGGGGCGCGAAGGTTCATATGATCTCCCTTTCGCCCGTCCAATCCCTCCTCGCCTGCTGCCTAGTGCTCGTCATCGGACGGGTCATGACCACGCGCATCGGCGTTCTCGCGCGCTACAGCATTCCGGACCCCATCGTAGGCGGCCTGCTGTTCGCCGTATTGGCCTATCTGTTGTCCACCTGGGGCGGCGTCGCCGTCTCGCTGGAGACCAGCATCAAGCCCACGCTGCTGCTGCTGTTCTTCGGCTGCATCGGGCTTACCGCCAACCTCAAGCTGCTGGCGCGCGGCGGGCCCCGTCTCATCGCCTTTCTCCTCGCGTTGATTCCGTTTCTGGTCCTGCAGAACGCCGTGGGGCTGGGCATGGCATGGCTGCTGGACATGCACCCGCTCATGGGCCTGCTGGGCGGCACGATCACGCTGGTGGGCGGTCACGGCACCGGCGCGGCCTACGCGACGCGCTTTGCCGACTTCAACAACATCCAGGACGTCATGCCGCTGGCCATGACGGCGGCGACGCTGGGACTGGTGCTGGGCGGCGTGGTGGGCGGCCCCGTGGCGGAATGGATCATGCGCCGCCACAAAGTGTCGGGCAGCCTGGACCACACCGCGGCCGAAGGCCACCAGGCCGCCGACCTGAATGAAACGCATCAGCCGCCCACCCCCGGTACGTTCATCCTGTCCATGACCGCCGCGTTCGTCTGCCTGGTCGTCGGCGGCATGCTGGCAGCGCTGGTGGAAGATGCCCCGGTCAGCCTGCCCAACTTCCTGTGGTGCCTTGCGACCGGGGTACTCATCCGCAACGCAGGGCCGCTGGTGGGCATCCGGCTCGACGATCGCGCCACCGACATCATCGGCACGATCTCGCTATCGCTGTTTCTGGGCATGACGATGATGACGCTGGACCTGTCCAGCGTCGCGCGTCTGGCCGGCCCGCTGGCGCTGATGCTGGCGGTGCAGACGCTGGTCTGCGCGCTGTATGCCGCCTGGGTGGTGTTCCGGCTGCTCAAGCGCGACTACGAGGCCGCCATCATGTCTGCGGCGTTCTGCGGCTTCGCGTTGGGCGCCACCGCCACCGCCATCGCCAACATGCAGGCGCTCACGCGCCGCCACGGTCCGGCGCCGGAAGCGTTCATTGTCGTTCCGGTCACGGGCGCCTTCCTGGTGGACATCCTGAACGTGATCGTCCTGAGCTCGCTGATCTCCTTGCCGTTCGTGGGAGGGATGTAGCCATGTTCAAAAGACTCATGATTGTCCTGCTGTGCGCGATGCTGGCTGCGTGCGGCCGCGCTCCCGATGCCGACACCCTGCGCGCAGACGTCACGCGCAGCCTGGACGCGACCTATGGGCAGGACCTGTTCCGCATCGCAGATCTCAAGCGCATGGGGTCGGCCACGGACAGCACCGCCCCGGCGGGCGAAACCCGGCGCGTCGTGTACTACGACATCGACCTGGAACTGACCCGCGACATTTCGCTGGGCGCATGGGATCAGCCCGGCGCGGCGTCGCTGGTGACGTTGCTGGGCGCCGGTCCGCGCAGCATCAGCGGCGTGAAGTCCGGCGGCAACAAGGCCGGCGATCGCATCATTGCCCACGCCAGCGCCATCTACCGCGAAGCGGACGGCGCGTGGAAGCTGGTGACGCCCGCAGGCTTCAAGGCGGCCGAGGCGCCGTCGCTGGACACCGGGGCGCCGCCGCCCGTCACGCGACAGCTGCTGGACACGCTCGACCAGATCACCCACTCGGTAACCTACAGCGCGTCCAGTACGGCCCAGCATGTGGTCCAGCAGGAGCTGGAACGCTCGGTCGCGCGCATCAATGGCCGGCTTTCCCGGCTCCAGCAGGGTTATCCGTTGGCCGGCGGTCCGGACCGCGGCGAGTACCTGGCCTTTTCCCGCGCCCTGAGCGACGTGGCGCGCGCGCGCCAGATCCGGGTGTCGCCGCTCATCACCGGCGGCGGGGCCGACAACATCGCATTGCTGCGCAGCGGCGACGCCGTCGTCGGCCTGGCGCAGGCCGATACCGCGCAGATGGCCTACGAGGGCACGGGTCCCTTCGCGGGTCAGGGGCCGTTTCCCGGCCTGCGTGCGCTGGGCAGCCTGTATCCGGAGATGGTCCACATCGTCGTGCGCGACGATCCCGCTCTGCGTGGCGTGCGAGATCTGAAGGGCAAGACGATCGCATTGGGTCCCGAAGGGTCAGCCGTGCGCGCTACCCTGCAAACTGTGCTGGCTGCGCATGGCCTGCAGGCCGGGCGCGATTACCAAGTGTCTGACACCCAGTTTGTTGCCGCCCTGCCGCTGCTGCAATCCGGGGCGGTGGACGCCGCCGCCCAGGTGATCGGCGTGCCGGCCACGCCGTTGCGCGATGCGCTGATTCCCGCGCAGCTCAAGCTGCTGCCGCTCGACGCCGATGCCATCAAGACCCTCACGGCCGGCGACAGCGTGCTGATGCCGCTGGACATCGCGGCCGGCACGTATCCCAATCAGCAGGAACGCATCCCCACGGTGGGCGTGGCGGCGCTGATGCTGACCACCACCGACCTCACGCGCGACGAAGCGCTTGTGGTCGTGCGCGCGGTCTACCAGGCCGGCCAGGACCTGCTGGCGGCCGGTTCGACGCAGGGCTCGCAGGTATCGGCGGCCACCGCCCGGCTCGGCCTGAGCGTGCCGCTGCACGACGGCGCCGAGGAAGGTATCGCCCAACTGGAGCACGGCGAACCGCGCTGACGCGCGTTGCGTCTATGATGGCGCTCCCTATCAGGAATTCCGATGAACAAATTCGATCTTCAAAAGAACCAGGCCCTCAAGCTGGCCGGCCAACTCAAGCAATCGGCGACGCCCGACCGTTTTGGCGCCTCGTCCCAAGTGCCCGACCGCCGCGAGCAGCGCAAGCTGGATCAGGCCGCCGGTCTGGTGCCCTTCCCGCTGAAGCTGTCGCAGGCGCAGGCCGACAAGCTGCGCGCCGCCGCCGCCGAACGCGGCGTGTCGACCAACGACCTCGTGGCCGAGGCGCTTGAGAAAGCGCTGAGCAAGTAAACGCGATGCACATCTGGGTCGACGCGGACGCGTGCCCCGGCGTCATCAAGGACATCCTGTTCCGCGCCGCGCAGCGCTGGCAGGTGCCCTTGACGCTCGTGGCCAATCAGGCGCTCTACACGCCGCCGTCGCCGCTGATCCGCGCCGTGCAGGTGCCACGCGGCTTTGACGTGGCCGACGCGCATATCGTGGAGCGGGCGGAAAAAGGCGACCTGGTCATCACCGGCGACATTCCGCTGGCTGCGCAGGTGCTGGAAAAAGGCGCGATGGCGCTCAATCCCCGCGGCGAACGCTATTCGCCGGAAACCATCCGCGAACGGCTGGCGATGCGGGACATGATGGAAGAACTGCGCGCCAGCGGCGTGGACACGGGCGGCCCGTCGTCGTTCAGCCAGTCCGACCGTAAGGCGTTCGCGAACCAGCTCGACACGCTGCTCGCGCGGGTGGCCCGCCAGCAGGCGCAAAAAAACTGACTCCGCCGGCAGGGCCCGCGGTCAGTTATCAGCGGTCAGTAAAAGGTGATGTATGCCTTGTAGATGATCGCGCCGATCGCGGTGACAAGGCCCAAGCCCATCAGGGTCATGCCGAGATTGCGGTCACGAAACCCGAAGCCGATCAACATGAGCGCCACGCCGGTGCAGATGATGATGAGCATGGTGTTGGTATGCGGACCCATGGCCTTCTCCTGTTTTGCTCGGCAGTCATTCGCCGTTTTATCGATGATAGACAGGCGTGGAACAGGCTTGGCGCAACCGGCAGCAGCCAGATTGCGGCAGATCAGAAGAAGATTAATGAATCGAAAACAAAAAAGCCAACCGATGAAGGTTGGCTTTTTACTTGAGCATTACTGCCCGAAATACTGACTGCCCGAAGAACAAAACCGATATCGCTAATTACTGCTGCATTACTGCTACGACATGGGCGTTGTCTTTTGGGGCTCTTCGAAGGCTGTTAAGCCCAAGAAGGTCTTTGGTGGGTAGTACTGGGTTCGAACCAGTGACCCCTGCCGTGTGAAGGCAGTGCTCTACCACTGAGCTAACCACCCCGAAAGAGGCGAAATAATAGCACGAATTTTTAAACGTGCGCAAGTCGCCTCGGGAAAACTTTCAAGCGGATGCCGCCACGGGCGCATCGAGCTTGCGCCAGATGCTCTCGCCGCCCACGCTCTTGTCCAGCGCAGCCACGTAAGCCTCGTGCTCGGCCAGCTCTTCGGCGTTGGCGTACAGCACCGGCAGCCCCGATGCGTCGAACTTGGCCAGCACCAGGCCATCGCTGCCGGTGCCCGCGTTGTCGTCCACGTCGATCAACAGCGCGTCCTGGCCGCGCGTCATCGCCAGCCAGACTTCGGCCAGAAGCTGCGAGTCGAGCAATGCGCCGTGCAGCGTACGGTGCGCGTTCGAGATGCCGAAGCGGTCGCACAGCGCGTCCAGCGAGTTGCGCTTGCCGGGGAACAGCGACCGGGCATGCAGCAGCGAGTCGGTGACGGTCTCGCAGAACTCGGTGATGGGACCGCGCCCGGTCTTGGCAAGCTCGGCGTTGAAGAACTTCACGTCGAACGCGGCGTTGTGCGCGATCAGCTCGGCGCCCTGGATGAACTTGACGAATTCGTCCGCGACCTCGGAAAAGCGCGGCTTGTCCGACAGGAACTCGGTGGTCAGCCCGTGCACCGCGAGTGCCTCGGGGTCGCTGTCGCGGTCCGGATTCAGATAGATGTGCAGGTTGTTGCCCGTGGCCATCCGGTTGACGAGCTCCACGCAGCCGATTTCGACGATGCGATGACCCTGTGCAGGGTCCAGTCCGGTGGTTTCAGTGTCAAAGATGATCTGGCGCATAACGATTCCGACGCGTCGATTTCGACGCGTCTATTCCGAAGGGTTTATTCCGATGCTTGAGGCTGCGAGGCCGGCGGCGTATGCGGTTGATGCGCTTCGCTGCCGGACTCGCCTGGCTTCTTGCGTGCGGTGGCAATCAGCGTGTAGGCCACCGGCACGACGAACAAGGTCAGTAGTGTACCCAGCAACAGCCCGCCGACCAGAACCCAGCCGATCTGCTGCCGCGATTCCGCCCCCGCGCCCGTGGACAGCGCCAGGGGGACGGTACCCAGGACCATGGCGCCCGTCGTCATCAGAATGGGCCGCAGGCGCAGCACGCTGGCTTCGACCACGGCCTCGAACAGTTCCCTGCCCTCGTCGCGCAACTGGTTCGTGAATTCCACGATCAGGATGCCGTGCTTGGTGATCAGGCCGACCAGCGTGATTAGCCCGATCTGGCTGTAGATGGACAGCGTGCCGCCCGTCAGCCACAGCGCCAGCAATGCGCCCGTCATGGACAGCGGCACCGACAGCATGATGATGAACGGATTGCGCCAGCTTTCGAACTGCGCGGCCAGCACCAGATAAATGAACGCCAGCGCCATGCCGAACACCAGATAGATGCTGCCCGACGAATCGCGGAACTCGCGCGACTGGCCGTCCAGGTCCGTGATGATCGTGTTGGGCAGGACCTCACGCGCCACCTGGTGCATGTGTTCCAGCACTTCGCCCAGCGCATAGCCGGGCGCGACAGCCGCATCGATCTTCACGGCGCGCAGGCGGTTGAAGTGGTTGAGCGACTGCGGCGACACGCCTTCGTGCACGCCCAGCAGGTTGTCCAGCTGGACCATGCTGCCGTCGCGCGCGCGCACATAGATGCCAGAAATGTCGGTGGGATTGGCGCGGTCGCGCGGCGTGACCTGCACGATCACGTCGTACTGCTCGCCTTCGTCCTTGTAGCGGGTGACCTGGCGGCCGCCCAGCATCGACTCCAGCGTGCGGCCCACGACGTCCACGTTGGCGCCCACGTCGGCCATCTTGTCGCGGTCCACGCGCACGCGCAGCTCCGGCGTGTTCAGGCGCAGGTCGGTGTCCAGGTTCAGCAGGCCGGGATACTTGCGCAGCTCGGTCAGGAAAATCTGGGTCAGCCGCGACAGCTCTTCGTACGAGGCCTGGCTCATGGTGATGAACTCCACCGGCTTGGATCGGGCCGACTGGCCCAGCGACGGCGGATTGGTCGGGAAGGCGCGCACGCCCGGCAGCGATGCGAACTGCGGCTGCAGTTGCTGCGTGATGGTCTGCTGCTTGCGCTCGCGTTCTTCCCAGGGCTTCAAGCGCAGGATCGCCGTGCCGTCCGTGACCGTGGGAAAGCCCACCGTGACCTGGCTGCCGCTGGCTTCCGGAATGTCGGCATAGAACTTCTCGATGCCCAGCATGCTGTCCAGCGTGTAGTTCAGGGTCGCGCCCTCGGGCGCGTTCACGATGCCGAACACCACGCCGCGGTCCTCGACCGGCGCCAGCTCGCTCTTGACCACCTTGAACAGCACGCCGCTGCCCGCGGCCACGGCCAGGCCGATCACCACGACGATCCAACGATGCCGCAGCGACGCGCCCAGCATGCGGCGATAGCCGTTGCTCATGCCGTTCAGCCAGCCTTCGATCAGGTTGTACCAGCGGCTATGGCTGGTCTCGTGCCGCAACAGCACGGAACACATCATGGGCGTGAGCGTCAGCGCCACGAAGCCCGACACCAGCACCGCGCCGGCCAGCGCCAGCGCAAATTCAATGAACAGCCGGCCGGTGCGCCCCGTGGCGAACGCCAGCGGCGCATATACGGTGACCAGCGTCATGGTCATGGCGACCACCGCAAAGCCGATTTCCTTGGAGCCGCGCAGCGCCGCTTCCTTGCGTGGCATCCCGTCCTCGATGTGGCGGTAGATGTTCTCCAGGACCACGATCGCGTCGTCCACCACCAGGCCGATCGCCAGCACCATGGCCAGCAGGGTCAGCGTGTTGATGGAAAAGCCGAACAGGTACATCAGCGCGCATGCGCCCACCAGCGACACCGGGATGGTGACGATGGGAATGATGCTGGCGCGCAGGTTGCGCAGGAAGAAGAAGATCACCAGCACCACCAGCACGATGGCTTCAACGATGGTGTGGAACACGGAATCGATGGACCGCTCGATGAACACCGACGAGTCGTACGCGATGTTCAGCTTCATGCCGGCGGGCAGCGTCTCGTTCAGCCGGGCGACTTCCTGGCGGGCCGCCTTGGACAGTTCCAATGGGTTGGCCGTGGACTGCCGGGTGACGCCGATGTTGATGGCGGGCTTGCCATTGAAGCGGGACAGGATGCGGTCATTGGCGGCGGCGATCTCGACCTTGGCCACGTCGCGCATCCGCACCGGATAGCCCTTCACGTTGGCGACGATCACGTCCTCAAACTGGGCCGGAGTCTGCAGATCGGTCGCGGACACCACCGAGAATTCCCGCGCGCGCGATTCAATGCGCCCCGCCGGAATTTCCACGTTCTGGCTGCGCAGCGCGGCTTCGACGTCCTGCACCGTCAGGCCGTACGCGGCCAGCTTGTCGCGGTCGACGTAGATGCGCATGGACGGCAGCCGCTCGCCAAAGACGCGCACCTCGGCCGCCCCCGGCAGCACCGACAGACGGGTCTTGATATAGCGGTTGATGTAGTCGGACGTCTGGATGGCCGAGAACGATCCGGATTCCACCGCGATGTAGATGATGGGCTGGGAATCCGCCTCGACCTTGCCGATGATGGGCTCGTCGATCTCATCCGGCAGAAAGCGCCGCGCGCGCGAGACCTTGTCGCGGACTTCGGCCGCCGCGGCGTCCGGGTCGCGCGTCAGGTTGAACTTGATGTTGATCTGGCTGCGCTCTGACCGGCTGCGCGAGGTCATCACGTTGACGCCTTCGATGCCGGCCAGCTGGTCTTCCAGCGGCTTGGTCACCTGCGATTCGATCACCTCGGGTGAGGCGCCCTTGTACGTGGTGTCGACCGACACGATGGGTTCGTCGATCTTGGGGTATTCGCGCACCGTCAGGCGCGAATACGAGATCAGGCCGATCAGCACGATGATCAGCGACAGGACCGACGCGAACACCGGGCGCTTGATACAGGTTTCCGAGATACGCATGGCGCTATCGCTGAAAGGGTAAGGGGCCGGCTATTGGCCGTTGCCCACGATGGTCACGGGCGCGCCATCGGTCACGCGCTGCAGGCCCGAGACCACCAGCTGGTCGTTCAGGGCGACGCCGGTCAGGATCTCGACACGGCCCTCGCGGCGCTCGCCGATGGTCACTTCGCGCCGATGCGCCACGCCGTTCTCGACCCGGTAAACGTACTGCGTTTCGCCCGACGGCGATAGCGCGGCCTCGGGCGCGACCAGCGCCTTGTCCTCGTTGAACAGCAGTTGCACCCGCGCGAACATGCCGGGGCGCAGCACGCCGTCCTGGTTGGCCACGGTGGCGCGCAGCAGGATCGACCGGCCGCCCGCGTCGACCAGCGGGCTGACCGCGTAGACGAGTCCCCGGCGCTCCTGGCCGGGCAAGGCGTCCAGGCGCAGCGTCAGTTGCTGGCCGACCCGCACCTTGCTCAAGTACATCTCGGGCACGCGGAAATCCACTTTGAGCGGATCGATCGCCTCGAGCGGCGCCAGGTCCTGGCCCTGGTTCACGTAGTCGCCGACCGAAACGCTGCGCAGGCCGACGATGCCCGCGAACGGCGCGGTAATCGTCATCTTGTCGAGCCGCGCCTGGGCCAGCGCCACGGCGGCCTCTTGCACCTTCAGCGTGCTGGCCGACTCGTCGCGCGCCTGCTGGCTGACGAAGCCCTTGCCCTGCAGCTCGACGGCGCGGCGGTAATGGCTTTGCGCCAGCGTGAGGTTCGCGCGCGCCTGCGCAAGTTCAGCGCGCGGCACCGAATCTTCCAGGCGGATGAGCAACTGACCCTGCTTGACGGGCTGGCCTTCCTTGAAATCAATGGCCTGGATGCGCCCGGCCACTTCGGGGCGCAGGACGACGGACTCATCGGAACGCAGGCTGCCCACTGCGGACAGGCCGCGTGCAAAGGGGATTTCCTGAACGGCGGCCACGGCCACGCGGGACGGCGCGGCGGGCGCGGCTTGAGATTTGGTGGTGACCGGGGCGGGAGCGGCGGACGGCGCCAGCCAGCGCGGCACAAACACGCCGAGCGCGGCCCCCGCGGCCAACCCTGCCGCGACGGCGGCCAGCAGTACAGCTTTTTTCATGCGCGAAAGTGGCGGTGTTGCGGCGCGGACCGGGCATGCCCCACTCGGACGTCGCCGCAGGAACTGGAGGAAGGGAAGGCACTTTAGCACCCGGATTTACATACTGGAACAATCCTGAAGCGCGATGAAAGAACTAAATCTGCCCTAGTGGGCCGATTTGAGGGTATTTCCGGATGCCGGCGGGGCGGCCGATTCCGGTCAGGCGCGGCGCGCGACGTCGACGCCCATGTTGGCAAGCTGGTCGGCGCGCTCGTTGCCGGGGTCGCCCGCGTGACCGCGAACCCAGCGCCACGACACCGTGTGCCGCTGCACCTGCTCATCCAGCGCCTGCCAGAGCTCGGCATTCTTGACCGGCTTTTTCTCGGCGGTGATCCAGCCGCGCCGTTTCCAGTTGGCCAGCCACTCGGTCATGCCCTTCATGACGTATTGCGAGTCGGTGTGGATGATGACGACGCACGGGCGCTTGAGGGCGCGCAGGCCTTCGATGACCGCCAGCAGTTCCATCCGGTTGTTGGTGGTCTGGAGTTCGCCGCCATGCAGCGTCTTTTCGTGCGCGCCGGCGCGCATCAGCACGCCCCAGCCGCCGGGACCCGGATTGCCCTTGCAGGCGCCGTCGGTCCACATTTCCACTTTCTGATCGTTCGCTTTGTTGTCCTGCATGGTGCTGCGTGCGTGTCCTTGTTCTTGCAATGTGAGGCCGGCCCGGCCGTTCAGGAGGGGTCGAAGCCGTCGTCCGCCTGGCGGTTGACCACCACCGACGCCGCGCGTGCGCGCTTGGGTTTGGTCTTCCAGGCAGGCCCGATGATACGCATGCCGGTCACGCGCTTGACCGCCGAGACCATGTAAACCGCCCCGCCCAGGCTCCACCAGCGGGCGCCGGCGGATTCCAGGAAGCCCCAGCGCTGCAGCCATTTTTCGCTGCGGCAGGCCGGCGCGTAGCAACCGAACTGGCTTTCATCGACCTCCAGCGACAGCAGCTTGAACCAGTCCTTGAGCCGCACCAGCGACACCTGGGACGACGGCGGCTGCGGCAGCCAGGGCTCCATGCCGGGCATGCGGGTGCGCGCGCCCCACATGCTCCAGGGATTGAACCCCGAAATGACGACCCGCCCCTCGGGCACCAGCACGCGCTCGACCTCGCGCAGCACGTTGTGGGGATCGGGCGTGAGTTCGAAGGTGTGCGGCAGGATCAGGAGGTCGACGCTTTGCGATTCGAACGGCAGGGCCTCGGGCTCTGCGACGACCACGCGCGACTGCCAGCCAGGCATGTTCTCCGGCGCAGGGGTCTCGGTGCCCACATAGCCCTTGAACGGCATCCGGTTCGCCCGCAACAGGTTCAGGTCGGCAAGGCCGACCTGCCAGGCGTAATATCCGAAGACATCCGCGACGGCCGCGTCGAACTGGGCCCGTTCCCAGGCCAGCACGTACTGGCCCGGCGGCGTCTGGAACCATTCGGCCAGTTCTACAATCGGCGGAGTTTCTTCTGCCACGTTTTTTTCCTTCGAATCCCATGCAAGCCTTGACCGCCCCCGCAGGCGGCCGCGAACGCAACGCCGCGGTCTTGCCTTTGCCAGCCTTTTCCGACAACTACATCTGGGCAATCGTCCAGGACGGCCTGGCGGCTGTCGTGGACCCCGGCGAAGCCGGCCCCGTGTTGCAGTTCCTGGATCAGCATGGCTTGAAGCTGCGCGCCATTCTACTCACGCACCACCATGGCGACCATGTGGGCGGCGTGCTCGAATTGTCCCGCATCGAGGGCATCACCGTATATGGTCCGGCGCGCGAAAAGCTGCCGCGCTGCGACGTCCGTCTGGCCGAAGGCGACCGCGTGACGCTGCCGGAACTGGACCTGGACCTGACCGTGCTGGACGTCCCGGGCCACACCGCCGGGCACATCGCCTATGCCGGCCGCGCGGCCGGCGTCGAGCACACGCTGTTCTGTGGCGACACGCTTTTCGCGGGGGGCTGTGGCCGGCTTTTCGAAGGCACCCCAGCGCAAATGTTTGATTCCTTGGAAAAATTTTCCGCTTTACCGCCGGATACAAAAGTTTTTTGCGCACACGAGTACACTCTAGCGAACCTTCGCTGGGCATCGGCCGTCGAACCGGCCAACCGCGACCTGCAAACGTGGCACCTGCGGGCCCAGCAATTACGCGCGGATGGTCACCCCACGCTTCCTTCGACCATCGGCCAGGAACGCGCGACCAATCCGTTCTTGCGCACGCAGCAGCCCGACGTCGTCCAGGCCGCCGCAAGCTGGGCCGGACGCCACCAGCAAACGCCGGTAGAGGTTTTTGCCTCCCTTCGTGAATGGAAGAACGATTTCAAGTGACCACCTGATGAATCTATCCCGACTCCTTCTGCCGCTCATGCTGGCAGTCCTCGCCGGTTGCGCAGGAACCAAAGCCCCCGATAGCAAGAACCTCACCACCAATTCCCAAGGCCGATACATCGCCCGGGACACTTCCCGCACGATCGACCTGACCAACCCGCCGGCCGACGCCTGGGACCGCATCCGCCGCGGTTTCGCGATCCCCAACCTGAATACCGACCTCTCCAAGCAGTGGACCGACTACTACGCGTCCCACCCCGAGGCGGTGCAGCGCATGGCGGAACGCGCGGGCAAGTACCTGTATTTCATCGTCGACGAGATCAACCGCCGCGGTCTGCCGACCGAGCTGGCGCTGCTGCCCTTCGTGGAAAGCGCGTACAACCCGACGGCCCTGTCCCGCGCGCAGGCTTCGGGCCTGTGGCAGTTCGTGCCGGCCACGGGCCAGCATTTCAACCTGAAGCAGGACTGGTGGCGCGACGAGCGTCGCGATCCCATCGCCTCGACCAACGCGGCCCTGGACTACCTGGAAAAGCTGTTTGAAATGCAGGGCGACTGGTACCTCGCCCTGGCCTCTTACAACTGGGGCGAAGGCTCGGTGCAGCGCGCCATGGCCAAGAACGAGGCCGCCGGCCAGAACACCGACTACCTGTCGCTGAACATGCCGGACGAGACCCGCAACTACGTGCCCAAGCTGCAGGCCATCAAGAACATCATTGCGGATCCGCAGCGCTATGCCGTGGCCCTGCCGCCCGTGGGCAACACCCCGTACTTCGTGACGGTGCAGAAGAACAGCGACATCGACCTTGAAATCGCCGCCAAGCTGGCCGAAATGCCGCTGGACGAATTCAAGGCCCTGAACCCGTCCTTCAACCGCCCGGTCATCCGCGGCGACCACGGCCCCACCCTGCTGCTGCCGGCCGACCGCGTTGAAATCTTCAACGCCAACCTCACCAACTACAAGGGCGACCTGTCCGCCTGGAAGGTCTACCACTCCCGGCGCGGCGAGTCCTACGCGGCCATCGCCAAGCGCTTTGGCGTATCCGAAGCCTCGCTGCGCGAGACCAACGACATCAGCCGCCGCCAGAAATCCGCGAACGGCCAGGCGCTGCTGGTGCCGGGCGACCCCGGCACGGGCGGCGTGCAGATCGCATCGCTGGCCCCGCCGGTGGGCGCGCTGGACGCGGCGCCGCAGGACAACAAGGCCGCCGCCCCGCGTGGCCGCACCACGCAGGCGCCCGCCGCCCGCGTTTCCAGCGCCCGCCCCAACGTCCGCAGCCACAAGGTCCGCCAGGGCGACACCCTGTTCTCGCTGGCCAAGCAATACGGCACCACGGTCGACGCGCTGCGTGCGCTCAACAACATCAAGGGCAGTGCCCTGAAGATCGGCACGCAGCTCCGCGTGCCGGGCACAAACGCGCGCGGGTAACCCCCGCCACAATCGCCGCACCCTTGGCGCGACACCCCGGCGCGGCACCCCGCAAGGGGGCCGCGCCGTCTTGCCCGCTGGACCGCCAAATTCCCTAAAATAGGCGGCCTCCAGAAGGGAAAAATTTCAAGGACACATCTATGGGCTTTCTTGCCGGCAAGCGCATCCTGGTCACCGGGGTGCTTTCCAACCGTTCCATCGCCTACGGCATCGCGCGCGCCTGTCATCAGCAAGGCGCCGAACTGGCGTTCACCTACGTGGGCGACCGCTTCAAGGACCGCGTCAGCGAATTCGCCGCCGAATTCGGCAGCAACATCGTGCTGCCCTGCGACGTGGCCGAAGACAGCCAGATCGACGGCGCCTTCGCCGAACTGGGCAAGCGCTGGGACGGCCTGGACGGCCTGGTCCACTCCATTGGCTTCGCCCCGCGTGAAGCCATTGCCGGCAACTTCCTGGACGGCCTGTCGCGCGAAGGCTTTCGCATCGCCCACGACATTTCGGCCTACAGCTTTGCCGCCATGGCCAAGGCCGCGCTGCCCCTGATGGAAGGCCGCAACGGTTCCGTGCTGACGCTGACGTACCTGGGCGCCGAGCGCGTGGTTCCCAACTACAACACGATGGGTCTGGCCAAGGCGTCGCTTGAAGCCAGCGTGCGCTACCTGGCCACGGCGCTGGGCCCGCGCGGCATCCGTGCCAACGGCATCTCCGCCGGCCCGATCAAGACCCTGGCCGCCAGCGGCATCAAGGACTTCTCGGCCATCCTGAAGTTCGTGGAAAACCAGTCCCCCCTGCGCCGCAACATCACCATCGAAGACGTCGGCAACGTCGCGGCCTTCATGCTGTCGGACCTGGCTGCCGGCGTGACCGGCGAGATCACCCACGTGGACGGCGGCTTCTCGACCATCGTTCCGGGCATGGAAGAGTAAGACTTTCTTGGGACGGGGCCTGGCGCCCCGCCTTGTCGAACGGGGCCGGTTTCTCCGGCCCCTTCTCAAATTTCCGGTTTCTCAGTCCGGCCGCACGATCAGCGTGGACACCTGCACGTCCACCGCCGTCATCAGCTTGTGGATCGGGCACTTCTCGGCCACGGCCAGCAATTCGTCGATCTGCGCATCGGACAACTCGCCGTGCAGCGTCAGCTTGGCAGTCAGGCGGTAGATGCCACGGCGTTCCTCGCTGGCATCGCGCACCACTTCCACCCCCACCGATTCCAGCGGCAGGCCCTTGCGCTGCGCGTAGACCATCAGCGTCATCGCCTTGCAGCCGCCCAGCGCGGTATCGAAGTAGTCGTGGGGATCCGGCCCCTCGCCTTGCGGCTTGGGCATGTCCAGCGGCAGGTCGTGGCCTTCGGCCGTTGCGGTGAATTGCAGAGACTGGGGCGCATTCTGGCGCACGCGGATGCTCATGGATCGGTTCTCCTGTGTTGGGACTACCAGGGACAGCCTTGGATGATCTGGCTGCGCCTGTGCATGGGGCGGCCGGTCGGCCGGCGACAAGGACGGTTGTAGCACTTGCCGCAGCCTTCCGGGGCCGGATCAACCGCCTGACGGTTAGCTGAACTTCCTGCGACGGCCACGGTCCGATATCCCTGACCGATCGTTTTACAGGAGGCCGCATGAGCGCCCGGCAATTACTTGATCAACTGTTGCAGTCCGGACAAGGGCTGCTTTCCGACACGACGAACCGCGTGCAGAACGCCACCGGCGGCAAGGGATCGTCCCTGCTTTCCGGCTTGGGCGGCGGCGCCCTGGGCGCAGGCGCCCTAGGCCTCTTGATGGGCAGCAAGAAGGCCCGCAAGATCGGCGGCAAGGTCGCCATGTACGGCGGCATGGCCGCGCTGGGCGCATTGGCCTATCGCGCCTACGGCGACTGGCAGCGCAAGCAGGCGGGCGCGCCCACTGCCCCGCCCCAGACGCTGGACCGCCTGCCCGCCCCCGAGGCCGAACAGCATAGCAACGCCGTCCTCACCGCCATGATCGGCGCGGCCAAGGCCGACGGCCACATCGGTCCCGAGGAAAAAACCCTGCTGGAAACGGAACTGGCCAAGCTGTCATCCGACGCCCAGGACCGCCGCTGGCTGGAAGCCGAGCTGTCCCGCCCGCTGGATCCCAGCGTGATCGCCCAGTCAGCCAAGACGCCCGAAATGGCGGCGGAAATGTACCTGGCCAGCCTGCTCGTCGTGGACGAGGAAAGCTACATGGAGCGCGCGTACCTGGATGAGCTGGCGCGTCAGCTCAAGCTGGAACCGGGCCTGAAGGAGCAATTGGAGCAGCACGCCAAAGCGGCTGTCTGATAGCAGCGGCTGACGCTGCAACCGTAGTTTCAGCCCCCTCCGCGGCCGATGCCGCGCATCACGCGCCGGATCGGCCGCTTTGCCGTTCAATCCGCCCGCAACCCGATCGCCTCGGTCAACGCCGTATAGCGGTCGATATCCGCGCCGATCATCTGCTGAAACTCTTGCGGCGAGCTGCTGGCAGGCGTAAAGCCCTGCTCACGCAGTGCGGCCTGCACATCCGGCCGCCGCACGATCTTCCCCACCGCTGCATTCAGCTTGTCCACCACTGCGGGCGGCGTCGCCGCCGGGGTCAACAGCCCGTGCCACTGATCCAGCGCATAGCCTGACACGCCCTGCTCGGCCACCGTCGGTACGGTGGGCATGAGCGGTGACCGCGCGGGCGACGTCACGGCCAGCGCGCGCAGCTTGCCCGCGGCGATCAACGGCGCCGCGCTGGAAGCTGTCACCACCCCCACGCCCACCTGCCCAGCCATCACATCGGTCAGCGCCGGACCACATCCCTTGTACGGCACCTGCTGCATCACCGCACCCGTCTTGCGCGACAGCATCTCGCCCGCCAGATGCTGCGGTGTGCCGTTGCCGCACGTCGCAAACGCCAGCGGCTTGTCCGGCAGGGCGGCCAAGATCACGTCATCAAGATTGCGCAAAGGCGACGCCGCCGGCACGACAAACACCGAGGGCACGAAAGCCACATTGATGACCGCCGAAAAATCCCGCTTCGGCGAGAAGCCCAGATTGCGATAGACGCCCGGGTTGATCGCAAACGAGCTGTTCACCATCAGCAGCGTGTAGCCGTCCGGCGGCGACTCGGCCACGATCCGGGCACCGATGTTGCCGCTGGCGCCCGGCCGATTCTCCACCACCACCGGCTGCCCCAACGACTCCTGCAGACTGGCGCCGATGCGGCGTGCAAGCAGATCGGTCCCGCCGCCGGGCGGGAACGTCACGACGATCGTGATGGGATGCGACGGATACGACGCATCGCCCGGCGCCTCGCCCGAGGGCGGATTACCGCAGGCCGTCAGCGACAGAGCAACAAGCGTAAGAGACGAGAGCAGCAGGCGTTTCATGTTCGGGACCAATGAAAAGTCAGGCGTCCAGACCAATGTCCAGCACCTTGGCGCTGTGCGTCAGCCAACCCACGGCGATCTGGTCCACGCCGGTAGCGGCCACGACGGCCGCGGTTTCGGGCGTGATCCGGCCCGAGGCTTCCGTAATCGCCCGGCCCCGCGCCATCGCGACGGCGCGGCGCAGGTCATCCAGGCTCATGTTGTCCAGCAGCACCACGTCCACGCCCAGCGACAGCGCCACTTCAAGCTGCTCCAGCGTGTCCACTTCCAGCTCGATCTTCACCATGTGGCCCACGCCGGCGCGCGCCCGTTCGACGGCGGTCGCCACGCTGCCGGCCAGCGCAATGTGGTTGTCCTTGATGAGCACCGCGTCGTCCAGCCCATGACGGTGATTGCTGCCGCCGCCCACGCGCACCGCGTACTTCTGCACCGCCCGAAGCCCCGGCATGGTCTTGCGCGTGCACGTGACACGCGCGCCGAAATCCGAGATGGCCCGGGCGATCGACGCCGTGGCTGTCGCCACGCCGCTCAGGTGACACAGAAAATTGAGCGCCACCCGCTCCGCGCTAAGCATCGCGCGCGCATTGCCCTGGATGCGCGCGATTTCCATCCCGGGCTCGAGATCGCTGCCATCGCGACGCGACACCGTGAATGCCAGGTTCGGGTCCATCGTGCGGAACGCCAGCCGGGCCAGATCCAACCCCGCCAACACGCCCTCCTGCCGCGCCACGAGCCGCGTTTCGGCCGTGGCATCGGCCGGCACGATGGCGTCGGTCGTCAGGTCGCCAGCGCGGCCCAGGTCCTCCAGCAACGCCGCCCGCACGAGCGGCTCCAGCATGACGTCCGGCAGCGGCGGAACGGGAAGGCGATCGGCTGCGAGGGGCTTTGCGGCTTTAATGCTCATTTTGAGTATTTGTAGCGTAAAAAAAGGCGCGCAAGAATTGCGCACCACTTATGCTAATTATGAGTATAAGCCTTGTCAAGCGTCAAACGACGCGCGACACCGGCAACTTGCTGCCTGCAATGGCCCGCTCCAGCAGCACGTCGCGCCGGAACCGGAACAGCTTGGCGGGTCGGCCGGCGGTGCCGGTCGCCATGGCGCCGGTCTCTTCGACCAGATCCTGCTGCTCGATGAAGCGGCGGAAGTTCTGCTTGTGCAACCCACGCCCCGCCAGCGCCTCGACCGCCATCTGCAGCTGCAACAGCGTGAACTCGTCCGGCATCAGTTCAAACACCACCGGGCGGTACTTGATCTTGGCGCGCAGCCTCGCAATGCCGGTGGCCAGGATGCGCCGATGGTCGTGGCGCATCGGCTGTCCGGGCACCACCGCGGTTTCGCCGGTGCGCCGCACCGCCTCGGGCACCAGCCCGGCTTCGAACAACAGTTCGTAGCGCTGCAGCACCATGTCCTCATTCCACGCCGCGCCTTCCAGTCCAAAGGTGATCGCCGCGCGCTGCTGGCGGCGCGCGCGGACCGATGCGTCCGCGCTGCCTTCCCACCACGCGGTGAGCCGCGGCACGATCACATCCTCGACGAGCGCCGGCGTGCCCGCGCGCCGGTCTTCCCACGGAAAGTAGCGATACCAGTCCTGCCAGCCGACTTGCGCAACGCCCGTCTCGCCCGCTTCGCGCGTGAGGCCCAGGTAGCTGACCGAGATGACCCGCCCGCCGGACTCATCCGAGCGATCGCCGTCCGCAAAGGTATAGAGCTGCTCGACATACCCCAACGGATGATGCGTCTGCGCCTCGACCCAATCGCGCAGGCCGGCCTGCAGCGACCGGTGCGACAACTCGAACGGCCCGGCCGGCAACGCCCTGGCATCGTCCGTCGTCAGCACCCGCGGCTCGCCGTTGGTCACCGCAACCAGCACGGCAACGAGTTCAGCATGGACGGAGCGTTCGACGGATTCGGTCAAGGTGGGCGTGGGGATATCGAGAATGGGCGGTCGGCAGAAAATGGCGGCGCGAAGCTCGAGATTATAAGGACGCAGTGTGGCAAGTTTTGATGGCCTCGTCCTGCAACAGCCCCTTGCAATCGTGACATCCAGAACGCTGCCTCACCGGGACGGGGGTTCTAAGATGGATCAATGTCCAGGCGCGGCGCCATCCTGGCCTCGCGCGCAGTCGGAGCAATCGCCATGCTGAAAACCACCCCTGATCCCACCACTGCGTCCAAGGGTGCGGACGAACAAAAGCCCCCGACAGACCCGCGCAAGGGTACCGAGACCCTGCCCATGCCGGATGAAAGCAACGTCGTCGCAGGCATGCCGCGGCGTGGCCGCGCCATTGCGGAACCCGGAGAACCGGGCGTCATCACGCCGGAAGACGACGTGCTGGATACGTCGTACGACACACCCAAGACGTGACGCGCACGGCGTTCCGCGCATAGGGATCGCCGGCGCAAAGCCGGCGATCCCCTCAGTCCAGCTTCACCTTCGCACCCTCGATCACAGGCTTCCACTTCTGGTAGTCCTGCTTGATGGTCTCCGCGAACTGTTCCGGCGTCGTGGGCATGGCCTGCGCGCCCTGAGCCGCCAAGGCCTCCTGCATCGCCGGCAATGCCAGCACCTTGTTGAGTTCCGTGTTCAGCGTCTGGATGATGGGCTTGGGCGTCTTGGCGGGCGCCAGCAAGCCATACCAGACCCGTACGTCAAAGCCGGGATAACCCAGTTCCGCCACGGTCGGCACGTCGGGCAGCGCCGGGCTGCGCTGCGGCGAAGTGACGGCCAGCGCGACCGCGCTGCCGGCCTTGAGCTGCGGCGCCGCCGACGGGATGGACGTGAAGATCACCGGCACCTGCCCGCCCAGCAGATCCGCCATGGCGGGCCCCGACCCCTTGTACGGCACGTGGACCAGCTTGACGTCCGCGCGCTGCTGGAGCAGTTCGGCAGCCAGGTGCGTGATGGTGCCGGCGCCCGGCGACCCGTAGTTGACGGCTCCCGGCGCCTTGCGGGCCGCTTCGATCAGCGCCTGCAAGGTCTGGTAGGGACTGGATTTGCCCGCCACGATGACCAGGGGTGCTTCGCCCACGATGCCAATCGGCGCAAAGTCCTTGATCGGGTCGTAGGAAAGCTTGCTGTAGATGGAAGGCGCCACCGCCAGGTTGTCGACCTGCCCCATGACGATCTCATAGCCGTCCGGCTTGGCCCGCGCGGCCGCGCCGATGCCGATGGTGCCGCCGGCGCCCGGCCGGTTCTCGGCCACCACGTTCCATTTGGTCGTCTCGCCCAGCTTGGCGCTCACTGTGCGCGACAGGAAGTCCGTGCCGCCGCCCGGCGTGAACGGCACGATGATGCGGATGGGTTGATTCGGGTAGGACTCCTGGGCGTGGGCGCCTGCCGCGACGCCCAGCACGCAAGCTGAAAGCAGAAGGTTGCGTAGCATGTCGTTTGTCTCCGTCGTTATTGCTTTATGGGCAGGCTGTGTCGCCTTGGTGGTCCTGCCGCGGCGCATTCAGATGACGCCGCGTTCCTGCAAACCGCGGATGTCCTCCTGCGCGAATCCGAATCGCAGCAGCACATCGCGAGTATCGGCGCCCAGCGCGGGCGCGGCTTGCACGGGCCGGGCTTCGGCCTGCGCAAATTTGATCGGGAAGCCCAGCATCCGCACATCGCCGTGGTCGCCATGCGGCACGTCGATGGCCATGCGCTGGTCCTGCACCTGAGGATCCTCGAACACTTCCTGCAGGTTCAGCACCTGACCGCACGGCACGCCGAACCGGTTCAGGCGTTCGATCCAGTGGGCGCTGGTGTGCTGGCGCGTGCGCGTCTGGATGGCCTCGGTGATGGCGCCACGATTGCGCATGCGATCGGCGTTCGTCGCAAAACGGGGATCGGCGCGCAGTTCCGATAGCTCCAACGCGTCCAGCAGCTTGTGATAGACGACGTCGTTGCTGGGCGCGATTGCGACCTGCCCGTCGGCCGTCTCGAACAGCCCGTAGGGCGACGCGATGCCGTGATCGTTGCCCGTGCGCGCAGGCAGCCGGCCGTCGGCAAAATAGTTCGACGCCTGAAAGCTCAAGAGGCCGATCATGCTGCCCAGGAGGCTCACGCTGACGCTGTCACCCTGCCCGGTGCGCTCGCGCCGCAGCAGTGCCGCCACGATGCCGAGCGCGCCATTCATGCCGGCCACCAGATCGCTGATGGGGGGGCCCGCGCGCATGGGCGGCTGACTTTCCGCGCCATTCAGGCTCATGAACCCGCTCATCGCCTGCGCGATGAAATCGAATGCCGGCCGGTCGCGATAAGGCCCCGTCGTACCAAAGCCGTTGATGCTGCAATGAATGATGTCGGGCTTGAGCGCCTTGAGCGCCTCGTCGCCCAGCCCCATCTTCTGCATTACGCCCGGCCGGTAGTTCTCGACGATGACATCGCATTCGGCGATGAGGCGCCGCAGCACGGCCTTGCCTTCCTCGCTGTAAAGGTCGAGCGTGACAGATTTCTTGTTGCGGTTGTAGTTGGCGAAGTACCAGCTCAGGCCGTCGCGTATCACGCCCTGGGCGCGCACCGGGTCGCCTTCGCCCGGCGTCTCGATCTTGATGACCTCTGCGCCCATGTCGGCAAGCAGAGAGGTGCAGAACGGACCCGAGATGATGCGGGTCAGGTCCAGAATGCGGAATCCGGATAAAGGCATGGGTTCTTTTGAATCCAGGGTTGCGGAAATCAGCCGACGGCGGCCACGGCGCCGTCGTAATCGTGCAAGGCAAGACGCGGCCCGGCCTTCATCACCTGTCCTGACAACCGGCGCTTCATCACCTGCTCAAGATGCCGCGACGCCTGGATCAGCGCCGCCAGGTCGATGCCCGTCTCGATGTCCATCTCGTGCAGCAGGTTGACCGTGTCCTCGGTGCAGACATTTCCCGTCGCCCCGGGCGCGAAAGGACAGCCGCCCAAGCCGCCCAGCGACGATTCAAAGGATGTGATGCCGGCATGCAGCCCCTCGACCACATTCACCAGCCCGAGGCCGCGCGTGTTGTGAAAATGCAGCGAAAAGTCCATGGCCGGAAAAGCGGCGCGCAGCGCGTCCACCGTCTTGCGCACCAGCCGCGGCGTCGCCATGCCCGTCGTGTCGCCGAGCGTGACGGCGTCGAAATCCAGGCGGGCAAACTCGGCCACGATGGTCTTCAACGTGGCGATATCGACATCGCCTTCAAACGGACAACCGAAAGCGACCGCGATGGCGCCCTTGCGCCGCATGGGATGTTCCTGCAACAGCGCCGCCACATCCTCGATGTCGCGCAGCGATTGCTCCACGGACCGGTTCAGGTTCTTTCTGTTGTGGCTTTCGCTGGCCGACAGGAACACCACGACTTCATCGGCACGCGATGCCAGCGCACGTTCAACGCCGCGCGCGTTCGGCGCCAGCGCGCTCAACACGACGCCCGGCCGCTTGTCCGCCAGCGCCAGCAACTCTGCGGCGTCGCGCATCTGCGGCACCGCCCGGGGCGACACGAACGAGGTCGCCTCGATATGCCGCACGCCGGCGGCAATCAGTTCATTCAGGATGGCAGCCTTGGTCTCGGTGGGCACGAACTCGGGCTCGCTTTGCAGTCCGTCCCGCAGTCCCACCTCCACGATCTGCACTCGGCTTGGAAGGCTCACGTCTCTCTCTCCTCGCGCCCGCGCGGCGGGCGGTCCATGGGCTTGATGAGCTATCTTCCGAGGTCCGCCGGCGTGGCACAAATCGCGATTCTTCAGCGGGGCATCGCCATTCGCGATGGCTGCGCGCGGCGGCGCCTGCATTGGCCGTCCGGATTTTGCTACGCAACATCCGGATCCGAATCCGGAAAGACCTGCCTCAATTGCCGGAGGCGGCGGCCTCTTGCAGCAGGTGCTCCATCAGCAACCTGGCAGCGCCGGACAGGGGCTCATTGCTGCGCACGCACAACTTGAGCTGGCGACGCGCCCACGCGTCCGTCAAAGGGATAATCCGTAGATCGCCGCAATCGAAGAGGGACAGCGCCTCCACGGGCACGATGCCGATACCCAGCTCGCAGCGCACCATCGATACCAGCGCATCGTATGACGTGACCTGGAACCGCAGCCGCACCGTCCGATTGATGGCTGCCGCCTCGCGCGTGAACAGGTAGTTCGCCGCGCTGCCCCGGTGCATGCCGACGTGGTCATATTCCAGCGTGTCGGCAAACGCCACGCGCTCCCGCGCAGCCAGCGGATGAGACCGGTTGGCCAGCAGCGTCATCACATCGCGCCGGTACGGAAAACTCTGCAGCCCGCTGTCGTCGTCGGTCTGGGTATAGATACCGATATCGCTCATGTTCTGCTGCACCGCTCGCGTCACCGCGGAACTGACGTTCTCCTCCAGATCGATCTGCACGCCGGGGTGCAGCGTCAGAAAGCGCCGCAGATCCTGGGGCAGGAACTGCGTGATGGAAGAGAGGTTTGCCGCGATGCGCACATGCCCGCGCACGCCCGACGAAAAATCGCGGATCTCGTCGGTGAGGCCGCGCGCCTGATGCAGCAGCGCCCGCGCATGGCGCGCCAACGCATGCCCCGCGCCCGTCGCCGCCACCCCTCGAGCATGCCGCGTGATCAGCACCACATCCAGGATGCGCTCCAGCTCCGACAGCCGCTTGCTCAGCGCCGAGGGCGCAATGTGCTCACGCGCGGCGGCCGCGGCAATGCTGCCCTCTTCAACCACGGCCACAAAGACCTGCAGGCTGTAGAGATCCAGGCGAGGCGCGGATGATCGGATCGGCAGGTCGAAAGTCATGGCACGAGCGTACCGTAACGATTCCCGGAAATGCAAAAGGCCCCGGTCTCTGGGAGATCGGGGCCTTTTTTGGCTTGGCCGCTTTTTGGGGGCTTGGCGGCCTTGCCAGTATTCCTGGCGGACAGAGGGGGATTCGAACCCCCGATACGCTTTTGACGTATACACGCTTTCCAGGCGTGCGCCTTCAACCACTCGGCCACCTGTCCTACTGCACTTCCAGGGGCCTTTCGGTGCTGATGAAAGACGCTGCTGAAAATGCGAATCCGCGATTCTAGCAGAATCGGCAACAGCACAGCAAGCGGGCAAACAAAAAGGGACGCACTACGCGCGTCCCTTCCCCTGCCGGCGCCATTACTTCGACGCGGGCGGGTCCTGCTCCCGGTAGGAGCTGATCGTGCCGTCCGGTTCGGTTTCTTCCAGCCGGACGCGGAATCCCCATAGACGTGCCAGATGCTTCATGACCTGTTCGGCATCTTCACCGGCCAGCGGCCGGCCGCGGCTCTTCAAGTGGCGCAGCACCAGCGAGCGGTCGGTGTCGCGGTTGAAGCGGACGACCTGGATGTCGGGCACCAGGTTGTCGCGATTGTGCTGCGCGGCGAGCAGGCGCCGGATGTCGCGGTAGCCCTCGTCGTCGTGGATCGCGGCCACTTCCAGCTTGGGGTTGGCTTGGTGGTCCGAGATCGCGAAGAAGCGGAATTCGCGGATCAGGCGCGGGGACAGATACTGCGAGATGTAGGACTCGTCCTTGAAGTTGCGCATGGCGAAGTCCAACGTCTTCAACCAGTCGCCGCCCGCGATGTCGGGGAACCAGCGGCGGTCTTCGGGCGTGGGCGCTTCGCAGATGCGGCGGATGTCCGACATCATTGCAAAGCCCAGCGCGTACGGGTTGATGCCGCCATAGCCGCGCTCGTCAAAGCCGCGCTGGCTGACGACGTTGGTGTGGCTTTGCAGGAACTCCATCATGAAGCCGTCGTTCACCAGGCCCTTCTCGTGCAGGCGGTTCAGGATGGTGTAGTGCCAGAACGTGGCCCAGCCTTCGTTCATGACCTTGGTCTGGGTCTGCGGATAGAAATACTGCGCGACCTTGCGGACGATGCGCACCAGCTCCTTCTGCCACGGGGCCAGCTTGGGCGAGTACTTCTCGATGAAGTACAGCAGGTTTTCCTCGGGCTCGGGCGGAAACACGGACGCCGCGACGCGCGTGTCCTTGTCCGCTTCGATGCGCGGCAGCGTGCGCCACAGGTCGTTGTACTGCAGGCGCGCGTGTTCCTCGCGCTCGGCCTGGCGGGTGGCCTCTTCCTTGAAGGAGACCGGCGTCGGGCGCTTGTAGCGGTCGACGCCGTGATGCGACAGCGCATGGCACGAGTCCAGCAGCGACTCCACGGCGTCGATGCCGTAGCGGTCTTCGCACGCCATCACGTACTTGCGCGCGAACACCAGGTAGTCCAGCACGCCGTCGGCGTCTGTCCATTGCCGGAAGAGATAGTTGCCCTTGAAGAAGGAATTGTGCCCGTAGCAGGCATGCGCGATCACCAGCGCCTGCATCGGCATGGAATTCTCTTCCATGAGGTAAGAAATGCACGGGTTGGAATTGATGACGATTTCGTACGCCAGCCCCTGCATGCCGCGTCGGTAGTACTGCTCGTTGCGGATGAATTCCTTGCCGTACGACCAATGCGGGTAGCCAATGGGCAAGCCCGCCGACGCGTACGCGTCCAGCATCTGTTCCGAGGTGATGACCTCGATCTGGTTCGGATAGGTGTCCAAGCCATATTCGCGCGCAATCTGCGAGATCGCGTCGTCATAGGTCTGGATCAGTTCGAACGTCCATTCGGAACCCTGCGAGATCGGCCGGACACCGCCGTCCGATCCCGGCTCCACGAGCGCACCCATGTTGGCGTTCATGCGGTCTCCTTCTTGAACAGGTCGTGGAACACGGGAAAGATTTCCCCGCGGTCGCAAATGCGCCGCATGACGAAGTGCGGTTCCAGTTTCTGTTCATACTCGGCCCACAGACTGCTCTTGCGGGCTTCCTGCGAGTCGGGGATTTCGATGTAGGCAAAGTAGCGCGACGAAGGCAGCAGATGCTCGGCCAGGAATCGCGCGCTCTTGCCCGCATCGGCGCCAAACGAGTCGCCGTCGCTGGCCTGCGCCGCGTAGACGTTCCACGCGGACGGCGGATAGCGCTTTTCAAGGATCTCGCGCATCAGCTCCAATGCCGACAACACGATCGTGCCGCCGCTCTTGGGGTCGTAGAAGAACGTGTGCTCGTCCACTTCCTCGGCGTTGTCGGTGTGGCGGATGAACACCAGATCGACGTGCTCGTACTTGCGCGACAGGAACAGGTAGAGCAGCGTGAAGAAGCGCTTGGCCAGATCCTTCTTGCCCTCGTCCATCGAGCCGGACACGTCCATCAGGCAGAACATGACGGCGCGCGCCATGGGGATGGCGACCGACACGCGGTTGCGATAGCGCAGATCCAGGTCGTCCAGGAACGGCACGCGCGCCAGACGCTCGCGGCAATCCTCGACCTCCTGTTCCAGCTCGCGGATTCGGGCCTGCGACACGCCGGCAGCCTTGGCCTCTTCCAGCGCGTCCTCGGCATCGCGCAGGTCGGCGCGCGCCTTCACGCCCAGCGACACCCGACGTGCCAGCGATGACTTCAGCGTGCGGCTGATGCTCAGCGTGCTGGGCGAGCCGGTGGTGGTGTAGCCGGCGCGCTGCCACTTCTTCTGGCTGACTTCGCCAAGCTGGTTGCGCGCCAGGTGCGGCAGTTCCAGATCCTCGAAAAAGAGGTTCAGGAATTCAGCACGCGACAGGCTGAAGGTGAACTGGTCCACCGACTCACCTTCACCCGGCTCGGAGCCGCCCTCGCCCTGCCCGCCCTGCGGCCGGTCGAAGGTGTCGCCCTTGGCGAATTCGCGGTTGCCCGGATGGACCATTTCGCGGTCGCCGCCCGCGCCGTGCCGGAATGTCGGCTCGGAAATATCGCGGGCGGGCAGGTTGATCTCACCGCCTTGATCCATGTCCTGGATCGAGCGGTCACGGATCATCCCGTGTACCGCCTTGCGGATCTGATCCTTGTAACGCCGCAGAAAGCGTTCCCGGTTAACGGCGCTCTTGTTGCGACCGTTAAGACGGCGATCGATCAGTGAATTCATGATTCACCTCGCTCAGGAAGACTTCCTCACACGGAGATACCACTCGCACAGCAGCCTGACCTGCTTTTCCGTGTAGCCCTTCTCCACCATCCGGTCGACGAAGCTCTGGTGTTTCGACTTGTCCTCGGCCGAGGCCTTGGCGTTGAACGAAATCACCGGCAGCAGGTCTTCCGTGTTCGAGAACATCTTTTTCTCGATCACTTCGCGCAGCTTTTCATAGCTGGTCCAGTTCGGATTGCGGCCGCTGTTGTTGGCGCGCGCCCGCAGCACGAAGTTCACGATCTCGTTACGGAAGTCCTTGGGATTGGCAATGCCTGCGGGCTTCTCGATCTTCTCCAGCTCATCGTTCAGCGCGCTGCGGTCGAAGCTTTCGCCGGTTTCAGGATCGCGGAACTCCTCGTCCTGGATCCAGCAGTCGGCAAACGTGACGTAGCGGTCAAAGATGTTCTGGCCGTATTCGGAGTAGGACTCCAGGTAAGCGGTCTGGATCTCCTTGCCGATGAACTCCGCGTAACGCGGCGCCAGGAAGCCCTTGATGAACTCCAGATAGCGCCGGCGGATTTCGTCGGGATAGTCTTCACGGCCGATGCGCTGCTCCAGCACGTACATCAGGTGCACCGGATTGGCCGCCACTTCGGTCTGGTCGTAGTTGAAGACGCTGGACAGGATCTTGTACGCGAAACGCGTGGAGACGCCGGTCATGCCTTCATCCGTGCCCGCGTAGTCCTTGTATTCCTGCAGCGCCTTGGCTTTGGGATCGACGTCCTTCAGGCTTTCGCCGTCGTAGACCCGCAGCTTGGAATAGATGCTGGAATTCTCGGGTTCCTTCAGGCGTGTCAGCACCGAGAACTGCGCCATCATGTCCAGCGTTCCGGGCGCGCACGGCGCTTCGGACAGCGAGCTGTGATGCAGCAGTTTTTCGTAGATGCGGACCTCTTCGGACACCTGCAAGCAGTAAGGCACCTTGACGATATAGATACGGTCAAGGAACGCCTCGTTGTGCTTGTTGTTGCGGAAGGTCTGCCATTCCGATTCGTTCGAGTGGGCCAGGATCGTGCCGTTGAACGGGATGGCCGAGAAGCCTTCCGTGCCCTTGAAGTTGCCTTCCTGGGTAGCCGTCAACAGCGGATGCAGCATCTTGATCGGGGCCTTGAACATTTCCACGAACTCGAGCAGCCCCTGATTCGCCAGGCACAACCCGCCGGAATAGCTGTACGCGTCCGGGTCGTCCTGCGAATGGCGGTCCAGCTTGCGGATATCAACCTTGCCCACCAGCGACGAAATGTCCTGGTTGTTCTCGTCGCCCGGTTCGGTCTTGGCGATGGCGATCTGGCGCAGCACCGACGGGTTCAGGCGCACGACACGGAACTTCGAGATGTCGCCGTCGAACTCCTTCAGGCGCTTGACTGCCCACGGCGACATGATGCCGGTCAGGTAACGCTTGGGGATGCCGTATTCCTTTTCGAGCATGTCGCCGAATCGTTCCGGATGGAACAGCCCGAGCGGCGATTCGTTCACCGGCGATCCCTTCAACGCGTAGATGGGAAAACTTTCCATCAGCGCCTTGAGCCGTTCGGCGATGGACGACTTGCCGCCGCCCACCGGTCCCAGCAGATAGAGGATTTGCTTGCGCTCTTCCAGTCCCTGCGCGGCGTGTTTGAAGAACGCGACGATCTGTCCGATCACGTCCTCCATGCCGTAGAACTCCTGGAACGCGGGATAGCGCCGGATGGTCCGGTTGGAAAACAAACGGGAAAGACGTGGGTCGTTGCGCGTATCCACGATTTCAGGGTCGCCAATCGCGGCCAGCATGCGCTCAGCGGGGCTGGCGTAGGCCATGGGATCGCTCTTGGCGAGGCTCAGATACTCCTCGAGCGAGAGCTCTGATTCCTGCTCTCTTGCATACTGCGACTTGAAGCCTTCGACGATGTTTTGCACGGAAACCTCCTACATACAACACGCGAAAAATTCAATACGTCCCTACATGCCCATTGTGCATCAGCGCCTGCGAATTACTAAACAACTTCGCTGTTGGCGTTTTCGGCAAGTTGTTATGTTGCTTTCGCCACACATCAACCATAAGCACGATCGGACCCTTTGTGTTTAGGCTGCACCCCTTTCGCACTAGTTCCGTCAGGGATTGCAACTAACGTGAGCAAGTTAACTCGTCGTCTCGAGCATAGACCCGCATATAGCGTGCCTGACGCAACCGCACATGAAATGGTCGGCAACGAAACGACGGAATGAGCGATATCCGATGGATTCTTGTTGGCCCGGGATAAACCCGGAGCGTTCGCCATGCGATCGCAGCGAACGGGCTGAACGGCGCTGGGCGACTTCGTTCAGTGGCGTGCCGGTCGGTGTTGAACTGCGCCGATTCGCGGCACGGGAATCCGTGGTGACGAGGGCGCGCAGCGGCTGTGCGGGTGGTCCGTGAGCGCGTAGCGCCAAGTCATGCTGCTTATGCTAAGCCCGTGACTCTTTTGTGGCAATTCATTTTGCGCGAATATTTGCTCGCGTAATCACGCGAAACGCCTTCGTGCGCGGTGTGGTGCACGGTGTGGTGCGCGCCCATCGCGTATGCCGATCCGCACGCATCGATAGGGTGAATCGTGCAGACGCAAGCTGTGCGCGGCTTTCAAACGATTGGCAGCCGAACGCGCGGAGTGCTAACAGCAAATCCGTTACGACAACGTGGGCAACGCCACGCTTTCCATCAAATGCCGCCACGTGCCTGCCACGCGCGCGCGCACAGACAGATCGGCGCCCACGCGCGCGATATCGGTAAATTCGTAGCGCCGCGCGGCGTCCAGGTGTTCGAGCATCGGCAAGCGCACCATGCCCGCCGCGTCGCCCAGCAGCACCGGCGCAAGATACAACAGCAGTTCGTCGACGCAGCCGGCTGACACCAGCGCACCGCTCAGGCCCGCGCCTGCCTCGACGTGAACCTCGTTGAACTGCTGCTCGGCCATCCAGCGCATCATGGCAGGCAGATCGACGCGGCCAGGTTCCGTGCCCGGCAAGCACACCACGCGCGCATTCTTGTCCGCCAGGCGCGCTGCCTTCGCGGCATCTTCGCGCGCGGTGAACACGATGACCTCTGCGCCATCGAACAGCCGCGCGGTCTCCGGGATCTGGAATTGGCCGTCCACGACGGCCTTGCGCGGCTGGCGCGGCGTATCGACGTCGCGCACGTTCAGCTGCGGATCGTCCTTGAGCACGGTGCCCATGCCGGTCAGCACGACGCAGCTGCGCGCCCGCCAGCGGTGTCCGTCGGCCCGTGCTTCCGGTCCGGTGATCCATTGCGACATGCCGTTATGGAGCGCACTGCGGCCGTCCAGCGACGCCGCCATCTTCATCCACACCCACGGCAGGCCGCGGCTCATACGCGAAATGAAGCCGGCGTTCACCGCCAGCGCTTCTTCGCGGCAGACGCCGGTCGTCACCGCGATGCCCGCTTCGCGCAGCCGCGCCAGCCCCTGCCCGTTGACGAGCGGATTCGGATCACCCATGGCGACCACCACGCGCGCCGGCCGCGCCGCCAGCACCGCATCGACGCATGGCGGCGTGCGGCCGAAGTGGCTGCACGGTTCCAGCGTGACGTACAGCGTGGAACCGACGACCGTCTCGCCGCGCGCTTGCGCATCGCGCAGCGCGCAGATTTCCGCGTGCGGGCCGCCCGGCGGCTGCGTCGCGCCTTCGCCCAGCACGCGGCCGTCACGCACGATCACGCAGCCGACCCGAGGGTTGGGTGCGGTGGTGAACATAACGGTGTGCGCCAGCGCCAGGGCGCGTCGCATCCAGAAGAGATCGTCGGAGTCGCGGGTAATGTCCATGCCGAGGATTGTATGTCCGCCGCGCACGAATCTGCCGCGCGGCCCGGGCGCTTTCCGGCTGCCACCCCGCCATGTCCGTTTTGGGCCGCCGGCCGTCTTGGAACGCGCTCGCGGATCCGGCCAATCGGGAGTAAAAATGGCGTCACCCCCACGAATCCATGGCCAGGAGGCCCGGAAATGAAACAGGCACTTATCGTCATCGACGTCCAGGAATCCTTTCGCCAACGTCCGTTTTGGGACGAATCGGAGTATCCGGCGTTCATTTCGCAGATCCAGCCGCTGATCGACGCCGCCGCCGCGAAGGACATGCCGGTCTTGCAGGTATTCCACACCAGCCCCGCCGACGACCCTGCCAATCCGTTTTCGCTCGCCTCCGGCCACGTCAGGACGCTCAAGGAATTGCGAATTTCTCCCACGGCGGTATTTCATAAGACAGTGCATTCGTCGCTGTACGCCAAGGACGAGCACGGCGCCTCGTTGCACGATTGGCTGCTCAAACACGGCATCGAAGGCATCATCGTGGTCGGCATCCGCACGGAACAATGCTGCGAAACGACGTCGCGCCATGCCAGCGACGCCGGCTTCAAGGTGGTGTTTCCCACCGACGCCACGCTGACCTTTGCCATGCAAAGCCCGTCCGGCAGGAACTACACGCCGGCCGAGATCCGCGACCGGACCGAGCTGGTCCTGCAGGGCCGCTTTGCCCGCATCGTGCGCGCGGCCGACGCGCTGGCCGCGTAGCGTCCGGCGGGAGGCGCAGATGATCCCGGTGTATTTCGTCGTGCCGCGGGGCATCGTCCTGCTGGACCTCGCGGGTCCGGCGGAAGCCTTCCGCGTGGCCAACAAGCTGTGTCCGGGCACGTTCGCGCAGCATTTCTGCGGCCCTTCCCGCGACGTCGAAAGCGGCATTCCGGGCCTGCACCTGGCGCACGTGCAACCGCTGCCGGCTGCCGTGCTCCGCAATGCGCTGGTCATCATCTCGGGCGTGGTGGGCAAACACACGCGCCTGGAAGACGACAATGCGCGCGCCATCGTCGACTGGCTGGCGGTTCGCCATCCGGCCGACGGCTTCACGTTGATGACGGTCTGCGCTGGCGCGCTGTTCGCGGCCGCGGCCGGCCTGACGCGGCAGCGCGAGTGCACCACGCATCACACCTGTCTGGAACAGCTTGCCGCGTTGGATCCCACTGCCCGCGTGCTGGACAACCGCATCTTCGTCGAGGACGGTAACCTAGTCAGCAGCGCGGGCATCACGGCCGGGATCGATCTGGCATTGCACATGGTGTCGCGCCATTGCGGCCCGCGCGCGGCCAGCGAGGCGGCGCGCGACATGGTCGTCTACCAGCGCCGGGCGGGCTCGGATTCCGCGTTGTCGCCCTGGCTGGACCATCGCAGCCATATGCACCCTGGCGTGCACCGGGTCCAGGATGCCGTCATCCGCGATCCGGCTGCGCCCTGGTCGGCCCAATCGTTGGCAGATCAGGCGCACACCAGCGCCCGCCATCTGACGCGCCTCTTTCGTGAACACGCCGGCTGCACGCCGATGGACTACCTGTATCAGATCCGCGTGGCGCTGGCGCGCGACTTGTTGCGCGACACCCGGCTGGACCTGGAGCGCGTGGCGGAAAAGTCCGGATTCGGGTCGGCGCAACACATGCGCCGGGTATGGCGCAAGTTTCAGCCCCTGACGCCAAGCCTGATGCGGGGGGAGTTCACGCCTGGAGATGCCCTGCGCCGGACGCCAATGCAATGAACGGCGCCCCAGGCGCCGTTCATGATCGGTCAGGCCGCGCCGTGCGGCGCTAGTCCTTGCGCAGCTTGCCGGGCAGCAGCGGCCCCTGCATCTCGCGGATCGCCTCGACGAACTCGCCGATGTCCTCGAAGCTCTTGTAGACCGAGGCAAAGCGCACGTAGGCCACTTTGTCGAGCTTGCGCAGTTCGTTCATGACCAGTTCGCCGATGTGTTCGGACGGCACTTCGCGCTGGCCGCTGGCCAGCAGTTGTTCCTCGATGCGCGCGACGGCCGCATCCACGTCCTCCGTGCTGACGGGGCGCTTGCGCAGGGCCAGGCTCAGGCTGGCGCGCAGCTTGACCGGATCGTATTCGCTGCGGCTGCCATTGCGCTTGACGATCGAAGGCATGGCGAGCTCCACCCGTTCATAGGTGGTGAACCGCTTGTCACAGGACAGGCAACGGCGGCGACGGCGAATGGCGTCGCCCTCTTCGGAGACCCGGCTGTCGACGACCTGCGTTTCGGCATTGCCGCAAAATGGACACCGCATGTGTGATCCCTAAAGGCGCTGGACGCAAAAATTGAGCATATTGTAACGACGGGCACGATGCAAAGCGTCATTAGGGACGAATCCGGCGCGGCCGCCGTATTGCCCCCCCTCGTGCGGCAGGATGCCCCCCTACCCGCTCAGAAAGATTAAGGGACGGCGCCTTGCGGCGCCGTCCCTTGGTATGGTTTTGCCCGGAAGCGGCCAGGCCGCGTCCGGGGCACCTGCTTACTTCTTGCCGTACACCGGCAGACGCGAGGTCAGTTCATTGACCTTGGCGCGCACGGCGGCGATGTTCGCTTCGTCGCGCGGGTTGTCCAGCACGTCGGCGATCAGGTTGGCGGTCAGCTCGGCGTCGGCTTCGGTGAAACCGCGGGTGGTCATGGCCGGCGTGCCCAGGCGGATGCCGCTGGTCACGAAGGGCTTTTCCGGGTCGTTCGGGATGGCGTTCTTGTTCACCGTGATGTGGGCCTGGCCCAGCACCGCTTCGGCTTCCTTGCCCGTGATGCCCTTGGAACGCAGGTCCACCAGCATGACGTGGCTTTCGGTACGGCCCGAGACAATGCGCAGGCCACGCTTGACCAGCGTGTCGGCCAGCACCTTGGCGTTCTTGACCACTTGCTGCGCGTAGTCCTTGAACGAGGGTTCCAGCGCTTCCTTGAAGGCCACGGCCTTGCCGGCGATGACGTGCATCAGCGGACCGCCCTGGATGCCGGGGAAGATTGCCGAGTTGATGATCTTCTCGTGCTCGGCCTTCATCATGATGACGCCGCCGCGCGGGCCGCGCAGCGACTTGTGCGTGGTCGAGGTGACGAAGTCGGCATGCGGAACCGGGTTGGGATAGGCGCCGCCGGCGACCAGACCCGCGTAGTGGGCGATGTCGACCATGAACAGCGCGCCGTTTTCACGGGCGATGCGGGCCATGCGTTCGAAGTCGATATGCAGGGCATAGGCCGATGCGCCCGCCACGATCAGCTTGGGCTTGTGTTCCTTGGCCAGCTGTTCGACCTGCTCGTAGTTCAGGACTTCGTTTTCATCCAGGCCGTACGAAATGAAGTTGTACAGCTTGCCCGACGCGTTGACCGACGCGCCGTGCGTCAGGTGACCGCCTTCGGCCAGGCTCATGCCCAGCACGGTGTCGCCCGGCTTGAGCACGGCCATGTATACGCCCTGGTTCGCCTGCGAGCCGGAGTTGGGCTGCACGTTGGCGGCCTCGGCGCCGAAGATCTGCTTCAGGCGGTCGATGGCCAGTTGCTCGACCACGTCCACGTATTCGCAACCACCGTAGTAGCGCTTGCCCGGGTAGCCTTCGGCGTACTTGTTCGTGAGCTGCGTGCCTTGCGCTTCCATGACGGCCGGGCTGGCGTAGTTCTCCGAAGCGATCAGCTCGATGTGCTGCTCTTGGCGCTGATCTTCCTTCTGGATGGCGGCCCAAACGTCCGGGTCAGCCTTGGACAAGGTGAGGTTGCGGTCAAACATGACGGGGGTTTCCTGAGGCGGTAAAAGGAAAAAACGAGAGAGAAGAAAACGGCGTCGGGCGGGTAAACCCGCAGAATGCTGAGTAGTTTACCCCGTCAAGCGGGATCATTTGCGCTCAAAACGGCCCGAACCGGCCCAATTTCCGGCGGACGGGCGCGAAAACCACGGCATCGCCGCGGGTCGGGAAACGGCTCTCATGACGACTTGAGAAAGATTCATGCAAAGGGCGCGGGCAATAAAAAGGGCCGCGCTTGGCGGCCCTGCGTACATGGCGGTGTCGATCAGGCCGACGTGGCCCCGATTTGCTTGGGCGCCAGCGCCGGATTGAGCGTATAGGTGCCGGTCAGCGACGCTTGCGCGAGCACATGCTTCTGAATGGCCCGCAGTGCGTCTTCGCCGTTGAAAGAGCCCTGCAAGTTCAGGCTGGGCACGTCCAGGGCGTACAGCGTAAAGATGTAGCGATGGACCAGGGCATCATTCCAGGGCGGGCACGGACCGTCGTAGCCGAAGTACTCGCCGCTCATGTCGTGGTCATTGGCGAACCACGACGAATAGGAATTGATGCCTTGGCGCGCGTCCATGGGGGCCAACGGGCCGCCCTTGCCGCGCGGCGTGATGCCGTTGGAAAACGCGCCTTCGTCGATCTCGCGCAGGTCGGCCGGCAAATCGACCAGCACCCAATGGAAGAAGTCGACACGAGCGAGGTCGGCGGGCACTTCGCGGCCTTCCTGGTTGACGTCGTCAGGACGCGAGGGCACATCGGGATCGTGGCAGATCAGTGCAAACGACTGCGTGCCCGCGGGGACGTCGTCCCAGGAGAATTGCGGGTTGCAGTTGTCTGCCAGCGCGACGTGCGATTGCGCATCGATCTTGCCGAAAGCATAGCGTTCGGGAATCGACTCGTGATCGGAAAAAGACAAACTCGAAAGTTCCATGTCGTGCTCCTTTAAATGCCGCAAAGGCGCCAGGCGTTTGTATGTACCCTGAGCGTATCAAAACTTCGCATTTACGGGTTCAAGTTAACACGCGCAAACTTGCGCTTGCCCACCTGAACGACGTAAGTCCCGGCCGGCAATTGCAACGATTTGTCTTCTACGCGATCGCCGTTGACGCGCACGCCGCCTTGCTCGACGTTGCGCTGCGCTTCCGAGCCGGAAGCGACCAGCCCCGCTTCACGCAACAGCTTCAGGATGCCCACCGGCGCGCCGCCGATGTTGACTTCGGGCATGTCGTCAGGGATGGCGCCGTCGCGGAACCGTGCCTCAAACGAGGCCAGCGCGTCGTCCGCCGCCTTGGCCGAATGGAACCGCGCGATGATTTCCTGGGCCAGCATGACCTTGGCGTCGCGCGGATTGCGGCCGCCGTCGATCTCCTGCTTGAGCGACGCGATGTCCTCCAGCGAGCGGAAGGACAGCAGCTCGAAGTAGCGCCACATCAGCGTGTCGGAAATCGACATGAGCTTGCCGAACATGGAATCGGGCGACTCCGAAATGCCGATGTAGTTGCCCTTGGACTTGGACATCTTCTCTACGCCGTCCGTCCCGACCAGGAGCGGCATCGTCAGGATGCACTGCGGCTCCTGTCCATATTCCTTTTGCAGCTCGCGTCCCACCAGCAGGTTGAACTTCTGATCGGTGCCCCCCAGCTCCAGATCGGACTTCAGCGCGACCGAGTCGTAACCCTGCATCAGCGGATACAGGAATTCATGCACCGAGATGGGGATGCCGCCCTTGAAGCGCTTGGTGAAGTCTTCGCGCTCCATCATGCGGGCGACCGTGTAGCGCGACGCCAGCTGGATCATGCCGCGCGCGCCCAGGGGATCGCACCATTCGGAGTTGTAGCGGATCTCGGTGCGGGCCGGATCCAGCACCAGGCTGGCCTGGGCGTAATAGGTCTTGGCGTTAGCCTCGATCTGTTCGCGCGTCAGCGGCGGGCGCGTGCTGTTGCGGCCGCTGGGGTCGCCGATGGTCGAGGTGAAATCGCCGATCAGGAAGATGACGTTGTGCCCCAGGTCCTGCAACTGGCGCATCTTGTTCAGCACCACCGTATGACCCAGGTGAATGTCCGGCGCGGTCGGATCCAGGCCAAGCTTGATGCGCAGCGGCACGCCGGTGGCGCGGCTCTTGGCCAGCTTGCGGGCGAATTCGGACTCGACCAGCAGTTCATCGCAGCCGCGCTTGGCTATACGCAGATCCGCTTCGACTTCGGGGGTGATGGGGGCTTCGGTGGGTGACATGACAGGGGGCCCAAGGCGGCTTCAGCCGACAAAAAGGTGTAAAAAGTGACGAAAACTATCGTAAATTCTAGCCGAATCGGCTAGGATACCGGCCTAATCATACGCAACTGCCATATGTACGCAGGTGCGTTCGCTCTACCATCCCTTGTTCACAAGATGCGCCCCGCGCCAGCCCTTGCCCCGGAAACGTGGCGCGCGAGGGCCGTTCGTGTACCGCACCCTGAGAGTTCAAGCCACCTGAGAGGGTATTTTCACGATGACTCGTGGCCTCCACGAACTGGCGAGTGGCCTCAAGCGCAAAGTCGCTGCCGTATTTGCGCCCGTTGAGCCCAAGCCCCATCGCTCGGGACTTTTCCGCCGCACGCTTCTCGTCACCGCAATTGGTCTGTTCGCAGGCGCCGCCGCTCTCGGCATGGTGCAGCAACCCGACCGCACCGAACTCCCCCCCTCGCGCGTCATCCAGAGCATTCTGCCGCTGACCGCCGAGCAAGTCGAAGTCAGCACCCCCAGCGCCGCCCCCTACATCAGCGAAACCCGGATCCGTCCGGGCGACACGCTGTCGGCAGTGCTGCAGCGCCTGGAACTCGACGCCCCCAACCTGCAATCCTTCCTGACGCACGACGCCAGCGCCCGCAGCATCTACAAGCTGTACCCGGGCCGCTCGGTGCAGGCCGCCACGGACGAACAGGGCAACCTGGTCTGGTTGCGCTACATCCACACTCCCGGCAATGAATCCGACGGCCAGGTCGTGACGCGCATGCTGCACGTGGCCCCGTCCGGCGACAGCTACAAGGCCGAGGAAGTCACCGAAAGCACCGAACGCCAGACCCGCGTCGCAGTCGGCACCATCAAGTCCTCGCTCTTCGGCGCCACGGACTCCGCCGGCATCCCGGACTCGGTCACCATGCAAATGGCCGACATCCTCAGCGCCAAGATCGACTTCCTGCGCGACCTGCGCCAAGGCGATCAATTCCGCGTGGTCTACGAAGTGCGTTCGCACGACGGCCGCTACGCTGGCGCTGGCCGCGTGCTGGCCCTGGAATTCATCAACGGCGGCAAGACCTTCAACGCCGTCTGGTTCAGCCCCGACGAAAAGTCGGGCTCCTATTACGACTTCGACGGCACCAGCCTGCGCGGCGCATTCCTGCGCACTGCCCTGAAGTTCAGCCGCATCAGCTCGACGTTCGGCATGCGCATGCATCCCATCCACAAGACCTGGACGGGACACAAGGGCGTCGACTACGCCGCGCCGTCGGGCACGCCGATCCACTCCACCGCGGACGGCACGGTCGAATTCTCGGGCTGGCAGAACGGCTACGGCAACGTGGTCATCGTCAAGCACCACGGCAAGTATTCGACGCTGTACGCGCACCAGAGCCGCATCGCCGAAGGCGTCACCAAGGGCTCCAAGGTCTCGCAAGGCCAACTGCTTGGCTATGTCGGTTCCACCGGCTGGGCCACCGGACCGCACCTGCACTACGAATTCCGCGTCGACAACCAGCCCATCGACCCGCTGTCGGTGGACCTGCCCGTAGCCCGCGCCCTCGAACCCGCGGAAGTCCGCGCGTTCAACCAGGCGGTCGGACCGTACAAGCAGCAGATCCAGTTGCTGACGCAATTCCAGCAGACGCTGCCTGACGCGCTGACCAACGTGGCCAGCCGCTAAGGCAGGTCCGCACTAAACAGGCCCGCGCGCAGCGGGTGCGGCGGCGGGGCGAAAAGCCCCAGCCGCCTTTTTTATTTGGAGGCGCCCGTGAATGCCACCCTGCCCTTGCAGCAAGACCGTCGCCCGCTCTACATCGGCCTGATGTCGGGCACCAGCGTCGATGGCGTCGACGGCGTGCTGGCCCGCCTCGAAGACGGACAACCGCCGCAGGTGCTGGCCAATGCCAGCC
This sequence comes from Achromobacter sp. UBA4530, assembly GCF_002388205.1. NCBI lineage: Bacteria > Pseudomonadati > Pseudomonadota > Betaproteobacteria > Burkholderiales > Alcaligenaceae > Achromobacter > Achromobacter sp. UBA4530. The sequence goes on from NZ_DGMA01000032.1 coordinate 87,072, forward strand.
TGCCCATGCCGGAGAATCTGCGCCGGGAGTTGCTGGCACTGAACGTTTCGGGAGGCGACGAGCTTGCCCGCGCCGCGCTCGCGGCCAATGCACTGGCGCGCGTGTATGCCCAGGCCGTGGCAAAGCTGCTTGCGGATGCCGGCGTGGCCGCAGCCGACGTCAGCGCCATTGGGGCACACGGCCAGACCGTGCGGCACCGACCTGACCTGGGCTACACGCTGCAGCTCAACGCGCCTGCCCTGCTGGCGGAACAGACCGGCATTTCGGTGATCGCCGACTTCCGTACGCGCGACGTCGCCGCAGGCGGCCAGGGCGCGCCGCTGGTGCCGCCGTTTCACGCCGCCATCTTCGGCGCCAGCCACGGCCGCGCCGTACTGAACTTGGGCGGCATTGCCAATGTGACACTGCTTGAGCCGGGGCAGCCAGCGCGCGGCTTTGACACCGGTCCAGCCAACGTGTTGCTGGACGGCTGGTGCCAGCGCCATCTGGGCCGACCTTACGACGCCGGCGGCCGCTGGGCCGCGAAGGGACAGGTGCTGGCGCCCCTGCTCGAACAACTGATCGGCAGCGAGCCGTGGTTCGGTTTGCCGCCCCCCAAATCCACGGGCCGCGACCTGTTCAACATGCAGTGGCTGGACGCCCGACTGGCGGAGTTCGACGGTGCCGCGCCTGCCCCTCAAGATGTGCAGGCGACGCTGCAGCGGCTGACCGCCAGGACGGTCGCCGACGCGATCGACCGGGCCGCGGCGGGGACGCAGGAGGTCTTTGTGTGCGGCGGCGGGGCGCACAACGCCGGCCTGATGCAGGAACTGGCGTATTGCCTGCAACGCCCCGTTCGTCCCACCGATGCGCTAGGCGTGCCCGCGCAGCAGGTGGAGGCCTTGGCATTTGCGTGGCTGGCGCATGCGTTCATAAAGGGCAAGCCAGCCGGCCTGCCCAGCGTGACCGGCGCACGCGGCCCGAGGATACTTGGAGCGCTGTATCCGGCTTGAGCTCCGCATCAGGCCCAGGCGGCGATCTGGGCTTGGTGCCAGGCCCACCGTAGGGACGCAGCGCATCGCGCGCAGAATCCCCGCCGCGCGCCAAGCGCCGCCCCAATGCAAAAAGCCCTTCGGAAAACCGAAGGGCTTTTTCCTTTCCTGCCTTGGCGATTACACCGAGAACGAGGAGCCGCAGCCGCAGGTGGTGCTGGCGTTGGGATTGCGGATGACGAACTGCGCGCCTTCCAGGTCTTCCTTGTAGTCGATCTCGGCGCCGACCAGGTATTGGAAGCTCATGGGGTCAACGAGCAATTGCACGCCGTCCTTGTCCAGCACGGTGTCGTCTTCGTTGACGACTTCGTCAAACGTGAAACCGTACTGGAAGCCGGAACAGCCGCCGCCCTGGACGAATACGCGCAGCTTCAGTTCGGGGTTGCCTTCTTCGGCCAACAGGTCTTTCACTTTGGCGGCAGCCGAGTCGGTGAACACCAGGGGAACAGGCGGGGGGGCCTGAAGGTCGACGGTTTCGGTCACTGCATTCATGGTTCACTCCTGGCCGAATCGGCCATATTTCAGTGAGCGGCGTCGCCGCTCGTATGGTGTCACTATAGCGCAGGGCTTGACCAGACTCAAAGTTCCAGTTTGACACTGCGCGATGCGCGGACGGTTTCACCCTCGAGGACGCTAACGGTCACACTTTCGGGGACAAATCCCTCGGGCACGGCCAGGATGCCCTGGCTGCGCTGGTATTGGTCGAACTGCAGGGCAAGCGAGGCGGCGGCCAGGTTTTCGCCCGTGGCCGTGACGGGACCGGTTTCAGCCTTGACTTGCATGGGCGCGAGGTCGACGGTGACGGTTTCGCCCTTGAGCACGCCTGTGGCCTGAAAGCGCAGGGCGCCCGCGAAGGGCGTTCCGCCATTGCGGCCGCTGCGCATCAGCAGCACCTTGTAGCGCAGACCGCCGCCTTCACGGTCGATCTGCACGCCCCGGATGTCCACAGACCCTTCAGGACCGGGCGGCAGCAGTTGCTCATAGAACGCGAGCTGGTCGCGTACGCGGCCGACTTCGGCTTGCGCGGCGTGGAGCTGGGTTTCGAGTTCCTGGCGGGCGGATCGTTCGATGACCAGTTCGCCGTCGGCGGTATCGAGTTGGCCGCGGATGTAACGCAGCTGCGTGGCCTGCTGGCGCATGGCCTCGTCCTGGGCTTCGGCCTGCTGGACGCTGATGACCACGGCGTCCTGCGGACGGTAGAGGTGCCGCGCGTGAAAGAACCCGGCGGCGCCACCCGCCAGCACGCCCAGCAGCAGCATCGCGCAGAGACGCACGATGGCGCCATGACGGGCGCGAGGCGGGGAACTGACTGACGGATCTGCAGGCATAAAGAGCAATATTGGCGGCCCGCCGAGCGGGCCGCCCTGGCCTTACGGCAGGATGGCGACCTGGTCGAGGCCGACCGTTTCGGGGATGCCGAACATGAGGTTCATGTTCTGCACCGCCTGGCCGGCGGCGCCCTTGACCAGATTGTCCTGCACCACCATGACGATCAGCAGGTCGCCGTTGTCCGGGCGGCTGAGCGCGATGCGCAGGTTGTTGGAGCCGCGCACCGAACGCGTTTCGGGATGGCTGCCGGCAGGCATGACGTCCACGAAGGGCTCGTCGGCATAGCGCTGCTCGAACAGCGCCTGGAAGTCGGTGTCGCGCGCTTCGGGCTTGATGCGGGCATAGATGGTGGAGAACATGCCGCGGATCATCGGCACCAGATGCGGCACGAACGTCAGGCCCACCTTGCCGCCGGCCAGCTTTTCGAGCTGGGCGGAGATCTCGGGGTGGTGACGATGGCCGGCCACGCCGTAGGCCTTGAAGTTGTCGGAGGCTTCGGAGAACAGCGAGCCCACTTCTGCCTTGCGGCCCGCGCCGGACACGCCCGACTTGCAGTCGGCGATCAGCGTTTGCGTATCGACCAGCGCCTTGCCGCCTTCAAGCAGCGGCGCCAGGCCCAGCAGCACCGTGGTCGGGTAGCAACCGGGGTTGCCGATGACGCGAGCCTTGGAGATGGCTTCGCGGTTCAGTTCGACCAGGCCGTATTGCGATTCGGCCAGGATGTCCGGGCAGGTATGGGGAATCTTGTACCAGCGCTCGAACGTGGGAATGTCCTGCAGGCGGAAGTCGGCGGCCAGGTCGATGACTCGGGTGCCGGCGGCGATGAGCTCTTGCGCCTGCGCCATGGCCACGCCGTGCGGCGTGGCAAAGAAGACGACGTCGCAGTCGGTCAGCGAGGCCTTTTCCGGGGCCGAGAAGGCAAGCTTCACACGGCCGCGCAGGTTGGGATACATGTCGGCGACGGGCAGGCCGTCTTCCTTGCGGGACGTGATGGCAGTCAGTTCCACGTTGGGATGCTGCGACAGCAAGCGCAGCAGTTCGACGCCGGTATATCCGGTGCCGCCGACGATACCAACCTTGATGCGGGTGTTCGATGCTTGGGCCATGATGGATGCTCTTCGGAGAACGAATGACGATTGTATCGCTCGGGAAACGGCGGATTGCACCGGCGTGCCGGATTTGGCACTGCAAACCTTTTTTCCGACCGGGCGGGTGGCGCGGAGTTCCGCGCGGGGCCGGCGATGACGCATTGCCGGCCCAAAAACAAAAAAGCCCGCCGAAGCGGGCTTTTTTGCAGGGCATTAACGCTTGCTGAACTGCTTGCGACGACGCGCCTTGCGGAAGCCGACCTTCTTACGTTCGACTTCACGGGCATCGCGCGTGACGAAGCCAGCTTGCGACAGCGAGGGCTTCAGCGTGGCGTCGTAATCGATCAGGGCACGCGTGATGCCGTGACGGATTGCGCCGGCTTGGCCGGTTTCGCCGCCGCCGTGCACGTTGACCTTGATGTCAAACGATTCCAGGTGGCCGGTCAGTTCCAGCGGCTGGCGCACGACCATACGGCCGGTTTCACGAGCGAAGAACTCGTCGACGGGCTTGCCGTTGACGACGATCTTGCCAGTGCCCTTCTTGATGAAAACGCGAGCCACCGAAGTTTTGCGACGGCCGGTTCCGTAATTCCAGTTACCGATCATGGCGTTTCCTTAGAGATCCAGCGTCTTGGGCTGCTGGGCGGTATGCGGGTGCTCGGCACCGGCATAGACCTTAAGCTTCTTGATCATGGCGTAGCCCAGAGGACCCTTGGGCAGCATGCCCTTGACGGCCTTCTGAATGGCACGGCCGGGAAAACGCTCTTGCATTTTCTCGAAGTTCGTTTCACGGATACCGCCCGGGTACGTCGTGTGGCGGAAGTACTTCTTGTCCTTCGCCTTGGCACCGGTAACAACGATATCGGACGCGTTGATGATGACGATGTAGTCACCGGTATCAACGTGAGGCGTGAATTCAGGTTTGTGCTTGCCACGCAGACGACGTGCGACTTCGCTGGCCACACGACCGAGGACTTTGCCCTTGGCGTCGATCACAAACCAGTCACGTTGGACTTCATGCGGCTTGGCCACAAAGGTCTTCATGATGGTTCCTAAGAATAAAAATTTGCTCTGGCCGGAACATCCCGCCAGTGTTCTTTCCCAAACTAGGTCGCGTATTGCAGCACTTTGGCCACAAACTGCAGCCCTTAATCGCCCCCCGCCTAAGCGTTATGAATCCGCCCGTGCAAAGGTCAAAATGAGGGAAAGCCTGAAATTCTAACACGGTTGCTCAAAAAATGGGCAAGCGGAAAGAATTCGGGTGACTTGCGGCTGGCCGCCACCAGACGGCAGCCGCAATTTGGATAAGGGGACAAATAATGCCCCCTGCCTCGTCAGGCGCCCAGGTAGGCTTCCAGGACGCGGGGATGGCCCAGCAGTTCGCGGCCGGTGCCCTTCAGCGCCAACGCGCCGTTTTCAAGCACGTAGCCGTGTTGCGCGATCTTCAAGGCCTGGCGCACGTTTTGCTCAACGAGGAACAGCGTGAGGCCGTCGGCATTGATGGCGCGCAGCGAACGGAAGATTTCCTGGACCACGATCGGCGCCAGGCCCATCGACGGTTCGTCCAGCAGCAACAGGCGCGGCTTGGCCATCAAGGCGCGGCCGATGGCCAGCATCTGCTGTTCGCCGCCGGACAGGTTGCCGGCCATGCCATTGATCCGTTCCTTCAGGCGCGGGAACAGGTTGAAGACGTATTCCAGATCGGTGGCGACGTTCTTCAGGCCGCGGCGATAGGCGCCGAGTTCCAGGTTTTCCAGCACCGTCATGGTGGTGAGGATGGCCCGCCCTTCCGGCACCTGCACGATGCCGCGCGCGACCAGCTGGTTCGGCGCGAGGTTGGTGACGTCTTCGCCCTCGAAGAGGATGCGGCCGCGCGCTTTGGGCAAGAGGCCCGACAGCGCCAGCAGCGTGGTCGACTTGCCGGCGCCATTGGCGCCGACCAGGGCGGTGATTTCGTTGGCGTTCAGGTCCAGGTCGATGCCGCGCACGGCTTCGATGTGGCCGTAGTTGACCTCGAGTCCGCGGACTTCCAGCATGGCGCTCATTGTGTAGCCTCCGCGCGTCGCGCTGCGGTATTCGTCTTGGGAGCGGCCCGGCGACTCATTTGGCGGCCTCCGCTTGTTCGGTGTCTTCGTCGTCTTCGCGGCCCAGGTAAGCCTCGATGACCTGCTCGTTGTTGCGGATTTCCTCGGGACCGCCGCAGGCAATGATCTTGCCGAAGTTCAGCACCGCAATGCGTTCGCACAAGCCCATGACGAAGCGCATGTCGTGCTCGATCATGAGGATGGTGTAGCCGCGGTCGCGGATCGCCAGGATCTCGCGCATCAGTTCGGCGCGTTCGCCGGTGTTCATGCCGGCGACGGGTTCGTCCAGCAGCAGCAGCTTGGGCTCGGTGGCCAACGCGCGCGCCAGCTCCAGGCGGCGCTGTTCGCCGTAGGACAGGTTGTCGGCCAGATCGTTGGCCTTGTGATCCAGGCGCATCCACGTCAGCAGTTCATGTGCGCGTTCGCGGGCGCGCTGCTCGTGCTCGCGGTAGCCGGGCAAGCCCAGCAGCAGGCTGTGGAAACCGTAGTTCATGTGGCGGTAGGCGCCCACGACGACGTTCTCCAGCAGCGTCATTTCCTTGAACAGACGGATGTTCTGGAACGTGCGGGCGATGCCCATGCGCGTGATGCTGTGCGGCTTCTTGCGCAGGACGCTTTCGCCCTGGAACGTGATGGTGCCGCCGCTGGGCGGCAAGAGGCCGGTGATCAGGTTGAAGACCGTGGTCTTGCCGGCGCCGTTCGGGCCGATCAGGCCGAAGATGGCGCCTTCGGGCACGGACAGGCTGACGTCATGCAGCACATGCAGGCCGCCAAAGCTCTTGGAGACGGAGGACAGCTCAAGCATGACGCTTCCCTCCCTGGCGGCTTTGACGCATCCAGCGCTTGAAGCGCGCCGGATCCCAGATGCCTTGCGGCAGGAACAACACAATCACCACCAGAATCACTCCATTCGCGATCAGGCGCAGATCCGCAAATCCGCGCAGCAATTCAGGCAGCACCGTAATGATGAAGCTGCCGATCACCGGACCGGCCAGGCCGCCGATGCCGCCCAGGATCGCCATCGTCAGGATTTCGACGCCACGGTCGAAGCCGTATTCGTTGGGACCGATGAAGAACGTGAGGTGCGCGTTCAACGCGCCAGCCAGGCCGGCGATCATGGCGCCGGCAACAAAGGCCAGCATCTTGTTCGAACGCACGTTGATGCCCATCAGGCCCGCCGCCGTCTCGTCGCCACGGATGGCGTCGAAGGAGCGGCCGATCTTGGAAGCACGCACGCGCCACAGCACGAACAGCACGATGATGACGGCCAACAGGACGTGCCACCACTGCGTGAGTTGCGGGATGCCGTTCAGGCCCAGCGCGCCGCCGGTGATGGACTCGGTGTTCAGGATGGTCACGCGGACCACTTCACCGAAGCCCAGCGTGGCCATCGCCAGGTAGACCCCGGACAGCCGCAACGTCGGCAGGCCGATCAAGGCCGCCACCAGCGCGGGCGCGGCCATGCCGCCAGCCAGCGCCACCGTGAACGGAGCGTCGTAATTCATGGTGAGCAGCGCGGCGGTGTACGCCCCGATGCCCATGAAGGCGGCGTTGGCCATGGCCAGCATGCCGCAGGCCAGCGTCAGCCAGATGGAGAGGGCCAGGAGTGCATTGGTGCCAAGCGTCAGCACCAGGTTGCCGTAGATGGCCCAGAAATTTTCGAATCCGCTCATACCTTAAGCCTTGCGTTGAACCACTTTGCCGAACAGACCTTGCGGGCGGACCAGCAGGATCAGGAACAGCAGGCCGAAAGCCACCGCGTCGCGCATGGTGGAGCCGATGTAAGCCACGGACAGCACCTCGGCGAAGCCCAGGAAGAGACCGCCCAGCATGGCGCCGCGAATGTCTCCCATGCCGCCCAGGATGATGACCGCGATGCCCTTGTGCAGCATCGGCTGGCCCATCAGCGGGAACAGCGCGTTCGAGTACAGGCCGATCAGCACGCCGGCCACGCCGCCCAGGGCGGCCGCGGCGAACGAGGTGGTGATGAACAGCTTTTCGACGTTGATGCCCAGCAGCCAGGCGGCCTTGGGCGATTCGGCAATGGCGCGCAGCGCGCGGCCGAACTGCGTGCGGCGCATGACGTACATCAGCACAGCCATCAGCGCGAACGACAGGAAGATGATGCCCAGTTCGATGACGGTCAGGTGCAGGCCGGCGATTTCGATGACTTCCTCGGGCACGGTGCCGTGCGGGAAGCGCAGGTTGCTGGCGCCAAAGATGCTTTGGGCGCCGTTGTTCAGGATGATGCCGACACCGATGGTGGCGATCATGGGAATCAGGTGGGGTGCGTTGCGCTTGCGCAGCGGCTTGAGGACCAGGTAGTCGATGATGACCCCGGTGAAGCCGGCGACGAAGAACGCGACCATCAGCGCGGCCCACAAGGGCAGGCTGAACTGCTGGACCACGACAAGTGCTGCGTAGGCGCCAACCATGAAGACGGCGCCATGCGCCAGGTTGATCACCCCGAGCACGCCGAAGATCAGCGTGAAGCCCAGCGCGAACAGTGCATACACACAGCCCAGCGACAAGGCATTGACGAATTGTTGTTCGAACATGATGGGACTTTCCAGATCTGAGAGGGCCACCTCGCCGTGCCCACAGCGAGGTCTTTTCTGCTTCCGGGGAAGCTTTTTACTTGGGACGGCCCTGCGATAAAAAGCGCCTTGCAGACGGCCGGCAGGCCATCCGCAAGGCGCATCCCCCCGCGCGGGGATGCGTACTGCTTACTTCTCGATGACGTACTTGCCGTCCTTGGTCACGCTGACGATCGGCGCCTGGTCGGCGTCGTAACCGGCCGGCTTGCCGGCGCGGTCGGTGGCCTGGCGGAACTTGAACGGGCCGGTGGCGCCGGTCCAGGTCACGGACGGCAGGGCATCGCGCAGAGCAGCGCGATCCTTGGCCAGTTCGCCGGTGATCTTGGTGTTCTTCAGGGCCTGGGCAACGATGTACATGGCGTCATACGACTGCGCCGCGAACTGGTCGGGGGCATTCGTGAACTTGGCCTTGTAGGCGTCGATGAACTTGACGTTCTCGGGGGCCTTGTTCTCGATCGACCACGGGCTGCCGATCCAGAGATTGTTCGACGCGCCGCCGGGGGCCAGGTCGAAAATCTTGACCGAGTTCATGCCGTTGCCGCCGATGACCGGCACGTTCAGGCCGAGTTGGCGGGCCTGGACCATGATCGGGGCGCCTTCGGCCAGCAGTGCGGACAGCACGATGGCGTCGGGGTTGGTGCCCTTGATCTTGGTGAGCTGGGCCTTGAAGTCCACGTCGCCCTTGGCGAACGTTTCGGTCGTGGTGACCGGGATCTTCTGGTCTTCCAGGGCCTTCTTGAAGTTGTCGTAGCCGCTCTTGGTGAAGACGTCGTCGTTGCCGTAGAGCACCGCCACGTTCTTCAGGCCGGTCTTGGCCTTGACGGTGGAGATGGTGGCGGGCAGCACGTCGGCTTCGGTGACCGAGTTGCGGAACACGTAGTTGCCGATGGAGGTGATGCCGTCAGCAGTGTTGGAGGTGCCGAAAGCGACCGTCTTGGCGGCCTGGGCGACCGGGTCGGCGGCCTGGGCGGAGTTCGACAGGGTGGGACCGAAGACCATCAGGACGTTGTCCTTGAAGATCAGCTTCTTGAAGACGTTGATGGCTTCTTCTTTCTTGCCTTGTTCGTCTTCGATCACCAGGACGATCTTGTTGCCGTTGATGCCGCCTGCGGCATTGATTTCATCGGCAGCGAGCTGGAAACCGTTGCGGATCGACACGCCGTATTGGGCGGCGCCGCCGGACAGGGCTTCAGCCACGCCCAGCTTGATGTCGGCAGCGTTGGCGGCCGGGACGATACCGGCGGCGATCAGCGCGGCCAGCAGCTTTTTGGTCTTGGATTGCATGGTTGTTACCACCTTAAAGTCTGTCTCGGAATATTGGTAATCCGGGCTGATGTAATCCTGCCGGATTGACGTCGATGCCGCCTAAAGGCCGCATGTATGCGCGTCAAGACCCGGGATATTACTCCTTTGTATCAGGCCGAAACTCGAATGCCGTTCAACAAAAGCCTCAAAACCGCCCATTTTTTTGTAAAAAACGTGTGGTTACTAGCACAAACCCTGAAACTCACCGAATGCCATTCGGCACCGGCTTCCTCCTAACTCCTGGCCGACAGCGCCACGCCCAGGTACTGGCCGAACGCGCCTTCGGTCAGGCGAAACCACGGCATCTCGCTGTCGCGAAAGCCCATGTAACTATCATGCAATGCCTTGAATCTGGGGTCTTTGGCGCTCAAGTCCTTGTAGACCTGCTGCGATGCTTCAAACGCGGCGTCCATGATTGACCGGGGGAATGCGCGCACTTGTGCGCCATTCGCGGTCAATTGCGCCAGCGCCTGCGGATTGAGGGCATCGAACCGCGCCGTTGCCGAGGTGTGCGCAGCCAGCGCGGCGGACTGCACGACGGCCTGGTAGTGCTTGGGCAACTGGTTCCAGACCTCGTCGTTGATATAGAGCGACAGCTGTTCGCCGCCTGCCCACCAACCAGGTGCGTAGTAATACTTAGCTACTTTATTCAGTCCAAGCTTGGCATCTTCATACGCGCCCGCCCCCGCCACTGCCTGCAGGCCCTCTTTTTCGAAGAGCTCGGCCAGCTTGGCCAGATCGGCCTGCTGGGGGACAACGCCCAGACGGGACAGCACGTCGCCGGCCAAGCCGCCGACTCGCATCTTCAGGTCTTTCAGGTCGCCGGTGCGCTTGATTTCCTTGACGTACCAGCCGCCCATCTGGGCGCCGGTGTTGCCCAGCGGAAAGTTGATGATCTTTTCGGGCTTGAAGAGTTCGCGCGTCAGGCGCAGGCCCTCGCCTTCGCTCATCCAGGCGTTCATCTGGCGCGCATTCAGGCCGAACGGCACAGCCGCGTCAAAGCTGAACGCGGGATTCTTGGCGTAGTAGAGGCGCGAGGAGACGTGGCCGCACTCCACCTTTTTGGTGGACACGGCTTCCATGAGGTCGGCGGCGGCAACGACTTCGCCGTCGGGGAAGTGGCGGATGTTGAACTTGCCGCCGGTGGATTCGGCAACGAACTTGCAGAAGTTTTCGGCGGCGCCGACGCGCAGGTCCAGGGCGCTGGGAAAGCCTGAAGACAGGCGCCAGCTCACCGAGGGCATGTCCTGGGCGAACGCGGGCGCACTGACGGCGGCGCCAGCGACGGCGCCCAGGCTGGCGCGCTTCAGGAATGAACGTCGTTGCATCACTTTGCTCCTATACGGCAACACCCGGGACTTTGAGCAATACCCGCCGGATATTACACGGTGGCAATGGCCGGAACGGCTAGAGGAAATCCCGAGCGTAAAGGGGTTGCAATGCGCGGGATTGCCATGCGGGGGGATTGCCAAGCGGACAAATGCAGGAACCCGGCGGCGCATTGCGCGCCGCCGGCTCGCGGGATCAGATTCCGGCGATTGCCATCTGCTCGATGAGGATCGAGCCGGTGGTCTTTGTGCCGCGCGAGATCGTGTCGGCGCCGATCGCGACGATCTGCTTGAACATGTCGGCCAGGTTGCCGGCAATGGTGACTTCCTGCACGGCATGCTGGATCTGGCCGTTTTCGACCCAATAGCCGAAGGCGCCGCGCGAGTAGTCGCCCGTCACGTAGTTGACGCCCTGCCCGATCAGTTCGGTGACGAGAAAGCCCGTGCCGAGCTTCTTGAGCATGGCTTCGAAATCGTCGCCGCGGCGGGTCTGCGTGGAGCTGAACACCAGGTTGTGCGAGCCGCCGGCGTTGCCGGTGGTGGTCATGCCCAGCTTGCGGGCGGTGTAGGACGACAGGAAATAGCCTTCCAGCACCCCGCCCGACACCACGTTGCGGCGGCGCGTGCGCACGCCTTCGTCGTCGAACGGCGAGCTGCCCATGGCGCCGCGGATGTGCGGATCTTCGACCAGATTGATGTGCTTGGGAAAGAGCGGCTTGCCCAGCGAATCCACCAGAAAACTGGCCTTGCGGTACAGCGCGCCGCCGTTGACGGCCTGCGTCAGCGCGCCGACCAGGCCAAGCGCCAGCGGCGCCTCGAACAGGACCGGAAACTTGCCGGTGCGCACGCGCCGGGCCGACAGGCGCGACAGCGTACGTTCGGCGGCGTAGCGGCCGATCGCTTCGGGCGAAGCCATCTTGGCCGGATCGCGCTCGGACGTGTACCAGTAGTCGCGCTGCATGCCGTTGCCGCGGCCCGCGATGGGCGCAACCGACAGGCTGTGGCGCGAATACGGGTAGCCGCCCAGGAAGCCGCGCGTGTTGCCCATCACGAACTGGCCTTCGTACGTGCCAACCGTGGCGCCGTCGGTGTTGGTGATGCGGGGATCGACCTCGCGTGCGGCGCGCTCGGCGCGCAGCGCCAGTTCGGCCGCTTCCTCGGTGGAGACGGTCCAGGCGCGGTGCAGGTCCAGATCGGGAAATTCGGTGGCCAGCTGGTCGGCGTCGGGCAGGCCGGCGGCCGGGTCGGCGGCGGTATGGCGGGCGATGTGCCAGGCGGCTTCGACCGTCTGGCGCAGGGCGGCCTCGGAGAAGTCGGACGTCGACGCGGAGCCGCGGCTTTGGCCGGCGTAGACCGTCAGGTCCAGCGCCCGGTCGCGCGTCTGCTCAACGGTTTCGATGTCGTTCTTGCGGACCGAGACGGACAGTCCCAGGCTTTCGGAGACTTCCGCGGCGGCGTCGGAAGCGCCAATCTGGCGCGCGTAGGCCAGGGTTTGTTCGACAAGTTCGGAAAAACGCGCGTGATTCGCCGCCAGCGGCAAGGATGAGGAGGTTTTAACCATTGCAGTCCAATTTGCAGAGACGGTTATCATAGCCAAGTCTGTCATTGCGCAGTTTTCCATGAATTCCCATCCCCAAGAAGATTCCGTCGACGACGGTTACGACGAGAACGGCTACGACCGTCCCAGCAAGTCCCAGGTCAAGCGTGAGATGCACGCCCTGCTGGACCTGGGCAAGCAATTGATCGCGCTGTCGCCCGAACGTCTGAAGCAACTGCCGCTCGAAGAACGGCTGTACGAGGCCATCCGCATGGCCCAGCGCACCACCGGCCGCGAAGGTTTGCGGCGTCAGGTTCACTTCGTGGGCAAGCTGATGCGCGACGCGCCGGCTGACGTCATCCGCAAGCAGCTCGACGTCTGGGAGAACGGCTCCCGCGAGGAAACGGCCGCCATGCACCGCCTTGAGGGGCTGCGTGACCGCCTGCTCGACGACGACGACGCCCTGACCCGCCTCCTGACCAACAACCCGCAGGCCGACGTGCAGCAATTGCGCACGCTGATCCGCGCCGCGCGCAAGGAAAAGCTGGCCAACGCATCGCTGCTGCAGGGCCAGGAGCCGCAGAAAAAGCACTATCGCGCGCTGTTCCAGGCGCTCAAGACCCTTACCCTCTGATATTCCCTACGGCCCGCCCATGACCGCACCCGACCTGCTCGACTGCATCGAGATCGAAACCGCTCCCAACCCCACGCACGCCGTGATCTGGCTGCACGGCCTGGGCGCCGACGGCAACGATTTCGCGCCCATCGTGCCGGAACTGCGCCTGCCCGCCGGGCGTGGCGTGCGCTTCGTGTTTCCGAATGCGCCGGTTCAACGGGTCACCATCAACAACGGCATGTCGATGCGTTCCTGGTACGACATCCTGGTGATGGATCTGGTGCGCGTGGAAGACGGCCGCGGCATCCGCGCCTCGGAAGCCGCCATCCACCAACTGATCGCGCGCGAGAACGCGCGTGGCATCCCGACGTCGAACATCGTGCTGGCAGGGTTCTCGCAAGGCAGCGCGATGACCCTGCACACGGGTCTGCGCCTGAAAGAGAAGCTGGCCGGCATGATGGCGCTGTCTGGCTATCTGCCGCTGCTGGACACGGCCGAAGCTGAGCGTCAGCCCGCCAACAATGCCACGCCTATCTTCATGGCGCATGGCCAATACGATCCAGTGGTGTCGCTGGCGCGCGCTGAAGCGTCGTTGGCGGAATTGAAGCGCCTGGGTTACGACGTGCGCTGGCACACGTACCCGATGCCGCACTCGGTCTGCGCCGAGGAAGTGGCGGACATTTCGGACTTCCTGAACGAAGTGCTGGTCTAGCGCAGCACGGGCCAGGAACGACGACGGGCGGCGTGCAAGACGCGGCTCGTGTTCCTGGCTGATGGGCGCGCCGGCATTGCGCGCCTACGATGGGATGAGCCCTGCCCCGTCACGATTCAAATCTGAAGCGGCTCAAAATCTTATTTTGTATACCAACTGGTATTCCAGCCTCGCATTGTCCCGGCTCGGAATGCTTGCGTCCATAGAGAAAAACGCCAATCTCAAAACGCTTGTCGCCTCCTTGTCTTGAATATAGTATTCGATCCAAGCCTTACCGGCCCGGGCCTTCTCTGTTCGGGCTTCCCTGTTGTTGCAGTCGATCCATCCCATTGGCCGTGTTGCGCCGATCCGTCGGCGCATTCAAGACGCAGGAGAAAGTCCCGTGAAGACCTTGCCCTTGCCCCGCCTGGCAGGCGCGGCGCTGCTCGCGCTGCTTGCCCCTCTGGCCGCTCAGGCCGAAGCCCTGAACCCTCCCGTGAAGGTGCGCTACGAAGAAGTGGTGCGATCGATCCTTTACGTGCCGAAGTATGTCGCGCTATCGCAGGGCTATTTCAAGGACGCCGGCCTGGACGTGTCCATGAAAACCTCGCAAGGCACCGACAAGGGCATGACCGCCCTGCTGTCGGGCAGCGCGGACATCGTGCTGATCGGGCCCGAGGCGTCCATCTACGTGCAGAACAGCGAATCACCGGTCAAGCCCAAGATCTTTGCCGGCCTGACCGCCACGGACGGCTTTTTCCTGCTGTCGCGCAAGCCGGTCGACAAGTTCGATTGGTCCATGCTCAAGGGCAAGGAAGTGATCGGCTTTCGCCCGGGATCGAATCCCATCGTGTTCCTGGAGACCGCGCTGCGCAAGCATGGCCTGGATCCTCAAAAGGACGTGAAGCTGCTCAACAACATCGGCATCCCCGCGCGAGCCGGCGCCTGGATGGCGGGCCAGGGCGAATACGGCATCTTCCTGGAGCCCGAGGCCGGCGAGCTGGTGCGCAACGGCAAGGGGCACATCGTCGCATCCGTGGGACATGAAGTGGGCCAGGTGGACTACACGGTCTTCACCGCCACCGACAAATACATCCGCGACAACCCCAAGGTCATCCAGGCCTGGACCGACGTGGTCGCGCGCGCCGAGAAATACGTGAAGGACACGCCCGCCGCCACGCTGGCCCCGCAGATCATGACCTTCTTTCCCGGCATGGACCAGGCCGCGGTGACCGAGGCGATCGAACGCTACAAGCAATATCAGATCTGGAAGACCACGCCGCTGGTGACCGCGCAGGCGATGACGCAACTGCAGGACATGCTGGTGGCCAGCGCCGTGATGAAGGACACCGCCCGCGTCAAGTACGAGGACGTGGTGATCGCCGACTTTGCCAGGAAGGCGCAATGATGGGCGCCGCCATCCATAACCTGAAGCCGGCGCCCGCGACGGCCAAGATCGAACTGCGCGAGGTCTGTCTTTCGTACTTCACGCCGGAAGGCGAGACCGAGGCGCTGTCCAACGTCTCGTTCAGTCTGGCGCCGGGCGAGTTCGTCAGCCTGATCGGGCAAAGCGGCTGTGGCAAGAGCACGCTGCTGTCGTTGATCGCGGGTTTGATTCCGCCGACCTCGGGCGCGGTGCTGGTCGACGGGCAGGCGGTGACCAAGCCGAATGCCCGCATCGGCTACATGCTGCAGCAGGACTATCTGTTCGAGTGGCGCACCATCCTGGACAACGTGATGCTGGGCGCCGAGATCCAGGGGCGGCGCGACGCACGCAGCGAGGCGCGCGCCGTGCACCTGCTTGAAAAATGCGGCCTGGGCGCGTTTTTGTCGCACACGCCGCGGCAGCTGTCCGGCGGCATGCGTCAACGCGCGGCGCTGGCGCGCACGCTGGTCACCGAGCCCGACGTGATCCTGCTGGACGAACCGTTTTCGGCATTGGATTCGCAGACGCGGCTGGCGATTTCCGACGAAGTCGTGGACATCCTGCGGCGCGAAGGCAAGACGGTGGTGCTGGTGACGCACGACATCGGCGAGGCCATCGCCATGACCGACCGCGTGATCGTGCTGTCGCGCCGGCCGGGACGTTTAAAGAGCCAGTACCGCATTCATTACGGCGACGGCCAGGTCCGCCCCACGCCATTCCAGGCGCGCTCGCGGCCGGAGTTCAACACCTACTTCAAACAGCTCTGGGACGAGCTGGATGTTCACGTGGAGGGCTGATCCATGAACGCGCCGATTGCCAATACCGTTCCGCTGCGCGCCGTGCCCGGCCCCAGCGAGAAATACCTGAACTACCTGCGCCGCGACCGCGCGCGCCGCCGCAACATCCGCGTGGCCCAGGCACTGCTGCTGGTGGTCTTTCTATGCGCGTGGGAAATCCTGCCGCGCATGCACATCGTCAATCCGCTGCTCACCAGCTATCCCAGCGCGCTGTGGCCCACGTTCCTGGAACTGTGGAACCACGGCAGCCTGGGCAAGCACATCATGACGACGCTGTCGGCGACGCTGGTCGGCTTTGTGCTCAGCATGGGCATCGGGATCGTGGTGGCGGCGGCGCTGTGGTGGTCCGACTTTCTGTACAAGGTGCTGGACCCCTTCCTGGTGGTGGCCAACGCCATGCCCAAGATCGCATTCGTGCCGATCTTCTATCTGTGGCTGGGTTCCGATTACGCGGTCTACGGCATGGCGGTCGCCATTGCGGTGTTCGTGACCATCATGGTCGTATACGCGGGATTCCGCGGCATCGACCTGAACAAGGTGAAGCTTGCCCACACCTTCGGCGCCAGCCGCTGGCAGGTGCTGACCAAGGTCGTACTGCCGGGCAGCGTGCCCACGATGATCGCGGCCGTGAAGATGAACATCGGCCTGGCGCTGGTGGGCGTGATCGTGGGCGAGTTCCAGTCGGCGGATTCGGGATTGGGCTTTCTCATCATGAACGGCAGCCAGGTGTTCAAGCTGAACATCGTCATGACCGCCATCGTGATGCTGGCGCTGATTTCCAGCGTCATGTATCTCATCATCTACCGCGTCGAGTCCGCCGTGGCGCGGCGTTACGGCTAAGGAGGAAGCATGGAATTCCCCCACTGGGTGAAGGATCGCGTCGTGGCCCGTCAGGGCTGCCTGCATCCCTATGACGAACTGCCGGCCGCGCGCACCGCGGTGGTGGTGATCGACATGCAGCAGTATTTCGTGATGCCGGGTTATCAGGGCGAATGCGCCCCCGCGCGCGAGATCATCGACCCCATCAACCGCCTGTGCGGCGCCGTGCGCGATGCGGGCGGGGTCGTGGTGTGGGTGCAGACGGCGTCGGACAACGCGGACGTGTTCTGGTCGCATCATCATGGCGTGATGCTCACGCCCGAACGCAGCGCCCGCCGCCTGGAGACCCTGCGGCGCGACTCGCCGGGCTTTGCGCTGCATCCGGACCTGCACGCGCAGGCCACGGACCCGCGCGTGGTCAAGCGCTTTTACAGCGCCATGGCGCCGGGTTCGTCGGAATTGGAACCGCTGCTGCGCGGGCTGGGCGTGGATACGCTGTTGATATGCGGCACCGTCACGAATGTGTGCTGCGAATCCACCGCGCGCGACGCAATGATGCGGGACTTTCGGACCATCATGATCGACGACGCGCTGGCCGCGGTGACGCCGGCGGAACACGAAAACGCACTGCACGGCTGGATGCTGTTTTTCGGCGACGTCCTGTCGGTGGACGAAGCGGCCGCGCGGCTCAAACCCGCGCAGCCGTCGCGCCGGACCGCCTGAAGCGTCCCGGCGCGACGGGTGACGGGTCCAGACCCGGGCCCAGCCCAAGGTCCAGACCCGGATCCTGAATCAGACTCAGCCCAGGTCCAGCCAGACCCGGCGCATCGTCGGATCCTCGGGATCGCGATCGTTCGTGAATCCCAGGCTGGTCATCAGCGCCAGCATGGGCCGGTTCGTCGACAGCACCAGGCCGTCGATGTATTCCAGACCCTGCTCGCGCGCGGCGTCGATCAGCGCGGTCATGAGCTGACGTCCCAACCCGCGCCGTTGCCAGTCGTCGCCGATCACCAGCGCGTATTCCGCGCCCCGCCCGTCGGGATTGCGCAGGTAGTGTGCAAAGCCCACCAGCACCTCGCGCGGATGGCCACGATTGGCGGGATTGGGCACCTGCGTCGCCGCCACCAGGGCGAGTTCGCGGTGATAGTCCACCTGCGTGTAGCGCGACACCATGCGCGGCGTGAGTTCGCGCATCATCGACACGAACCGCATGTAGCGCGACCGCTCCGACAGGCCGCGAATGAATTCCTGCAGCGCCTCGCCGTCTTCGGGGCGGATCGGGCGCAGCACCCACGGGATGCCGTCATCGAACCGGCGCACCTGCACCAGCCGAGCCGGATACGGGTGGATCGCCATGTGCGGGTAGCCCGTGGTCTGCGGCGAAGCGCAGCCCGGCGTATCGGTCAGCGTCATGCGCAGGCCGCCGGCGCGCAGATGCGTTTCGCCCGCATAGAGCGGGTCGATGTCCAGGGATTCGATGTCGGGCAGTTCCGACACCAGCTCGGACACCAGCACCAAGGTTTGCTGCAGCGCCTCGGCAGCCAGGTGGCCGACCCGGGGGGCCAGCACGCGTCGCCACAGCCTGCTGCGCTCGATGAGTTGGCGCGCCAGATAGCCGTTCAGCGGCGGCAAGTCCATGCCGCGCTCGGCCAGCGACAGCACCGCGTCCGGCCCGCCCGCGCCAAAGCGGATGACAGGGCCGAATTGCGGATCGCGACGCACGCGGATCGCCATGGGCCGTGATTCGGCGTCGGCTGCCGATGGTGCGGCCGCGTCGGACAACGGCACATAGAACAGCCCCAGCAGCGTGCGGATTTCAGCAGTATTCAGTTCGCGCCGGCAATCGGCGCGCACGCGCGCAACGATTTCGCGCGCCGCCGCCAGGTCCGGCACGTGGCTGGCAGGTTCGGGCGGCTGCGTCTGCAACAGCAACTGCTGGTTGTAGTGGTGCGACGCCAGCACGCCGAACGCGTCCGCGGCCGACTCGGGCGTGCGGAACGCCGACGTGCCCGCATCGTCCAGCATGCGCCGCAACGGCCGCATGCCGGCATCGCCCATGAAGCAGGTCACCACGGGTTTCTTGGCGGACGGCGCGATCTGCGCCAATTCGCGCGCCACTGCGGGCATGTCGGCCAAGGCGTCGGGCGCCAGCAGCACCAGCACGCCGTCCACGCCGGCGTCGTCCAGGACGGCCTCGAGCATGGCGCGGATGCGCTCGGGCGTCATCGGCAGATAGGTGATGACGGGGTTGGCGGTGCCGGCGTCGGGCTCCAGCATCTCGGCCAGCGCGCGCTGCGTGGCGGGCGCCAGGTCGGCGCGCAGGACGGCGGCGTCGGGGCCGATCAGATCCATGGCGAGCTGCGGGGGTCCGCTGCCGTTGGAGATAAGCGCCACCCGGCGGCCCTTGGGGCGGCGTGTGTAGCCCAGCACCTTCACGGCCGAGAAGAGCTGCACGAAGTAGCGCACACGCACCGCGCCAGCCCGGCGCAGCGCCGCATCGAAAACGGCGTCGCTGCTGTCGGCATCGGAGCGGCCGGCCTTGAGCACGATGACCGGCTTGATGCTGGCCGCGGCCCGCAGCGTGCTCATGAACTCGCGGGCGGGCCCGACGTCTTCCAGGTAGAGGACGATGCTGTCCGTGCGCGGATCGCTGGCCAGGTAGTCCAGCAGCTTGGGCAGGCCCACCACAGCCTCGTCGCCCAGCGACACGGCGGTGGAAAAGCCGATGTGCACGTCCTCGGCCCAGTCCATGACGGCGGCCATGATGGAGCGCGACTGCGCCACCAGCGCCACGCGGCCGCTGCGCGCCAGAACCGGGTGCTGGCTGAAGTTCAGGCCCGCGTGCGGCCGCTGCGCGCCGAAGGAGCGCGGCCCCAGCAGTTCGCAGTGGTTTTCCTCGGCCCAGGCCCGGCACAACGCCAGCGTGCCGCGCGGGTACGGGTCGGGCAGTTCGTGCGGCAGCAGGATCACGGCGCGGGGCGACAACGGCGCCAGGCGGCGCAGCGTTTCGGGCAGCACGGCAGGCGACACGCAAACCAGGGCCAGATCAGGCCGGTCGCCCTGGGCCAGGCCTTCAAGCCTGTCCGGCAGGTCGGGGGCTGCGCCGGGTTCGACGGCGACAACCGTGGTCTTTGTCTTCAGGGAGGGAGACAGGGAACTTGCCGCGGGCAGCGGCCGATCGGCCACGATCACCAGCGAGGCGGGTTCGAACATCGGCGCAAGAGCGTGTCTCAACATGGGGAGGTCGGGCCAGGGCCTGTTCACACTAATCTAAAATAGCGTTCATCGTATCAAGACAAGCCCGCTGTCCGCTTGATGAGGACACTGCCCGACGCCGCTTTGTGGCGCCGCAGCCGCTAACACTGCCACCTATGACTTCCAACGCCACTACTCCCATTCGCACCCGCTTCGCGCCCTCGCCCACCGGTTTCCTGCATTTGGGCGGCGCGCGCACCGCGCTGTTCTCCTGGGCCTTCGCGCGCCACCACAAGGGCACCTTCGTGCTGCGCATCGAGGACACGGACGTCGAGCGGTCCACGCCGGAAGCGGTGCAGGCCATTCTGGACAGCATGGAATGGCTGGGCATGCAGCCAGACGAGGGCCCGTTCTACCAGATGCAGCGCATGGACCGGTACCGCGAAGTCGTGGCCCAGATGCTGGCAGCCGGCACCGCCTACCATTGCTACAGCTCGCCCGAAGAAGTCGAAGCGATGCGCGAGGCCGCCCGCGCCCGCGGCGACAAGCCGCGCTACGACGGCACCTGGCGCCCGGAACCCGGCAAGACGCTGCCCGCCATCCCCGAAGGCCGCAAGCCGGTGGTGCGCTTCAAGAATCCCCAGGATGGCGCCACGTCCTGGAACGACATGGTCAAGGGCACGATCAGCTTCGACAACACCGAACTCGACGACCTGATCATCGCGCGTCCGGACGGCACGCCCACCTATAACTTCTGCGTCGTGGTCGACGACTGGGACATGGGCATCACGCACGTGCTGCGCGGTGACGACCACGTCAACAACACGCCCCGCCAGATCAACATCCTGCGCGCGCTTGGCGCCACCCTGCCGGAATACGGCCACGTGCCGATGATCCTGGGCCCGGACGGCGAAAAGCTGTCCAAGCGCCACGGCGCGGTCAATGTCATGGAGTACGACAACGAGGGCTATCTGCCCGAAGCCATGATCAACTACCTGGCCCGTCTGGGCTGGAGCCACGGCGACGACGAGCTCTTCTCGCGCGACCAGCTCGTGTCGTGGTTCGACACCAAGCATCTGTCCAAGTCCGCGTCGCAGTGGGATCCCAAGAAGCTGAACTGGGTCAATGCCCACTACATCAAGCAGATGGACAACGCCGAACTGGCCGAACGCGTCGCCACGCGCGTGGCGACGCGCGGCGGTTATCCCGAGCAGATCGACCTGCCGGGCGTCATGGGCCTCCTGAAGGACCGCGCCGAGACGCTGGAGCAACTGGCCGACGGCGCCATGCTGTTCTGCGGCGAATTCAAGGGCGCACCGGCGGAGCTGGCCGAACAGCACCTGACCGCGCCGGCCCGCGAGGCGCTGGCCGATTTCGCGCAGCGCGCGCAGGATTCGGAGTGGACGCGCGAAGCGCTGTCCGCGCTGATCAAGGGCGTGCTGGCCGACCGCGGGCTGAAGATGCCGCAACTGGCCATCCCGCTGCGCGTGGCGGTCACCGGTCAGACGCAGACGCCTGCGGTGGATGCGGTGCTGGCACTGCTGGGCAAGGAAACCGTGCTCAAGCGGCTGTCGGCGATTTGAATCCGGGTGTCAGACACTCTCCGAAAGCCTACTGCCCAGGTGTCTGACACCCTTGAGAGATAACGCCACAAACCCGCGACGGTCTCGGCAGGGTGTCTGACACCTGCATAAAGAAAGGGCCTTTTCATCCAACGATGAACAAGGCCCTTTCTGTTTTCAATCTGGCGTAACGCCAACGCCCTCACCCCTGCTGCATCCCCGCCCTCGCCTTGAGCGCCCGGGCAAAGAACGCCCCCAGCAGCGGCAACAGCACGGCCGAGCCGCCGAATAGCGCGCCCGGTCCGATCTCGTCCACCACCGCCCCCGCCAGCGCCACGCCGGCCGCCTGCCCCATGAACAGGCACGACGCGAACCACGCGACCGCCGTGCCACGCGCCGACGGCACCATCTGTGTTGCGTTCGTCTGCAGCGTCGCGTGCAGCAGGTAGTACCCAAAACCCGCCAGGACGCTTGCCAGCAGGCTCCACATCCACACCGGTCCCAACAGGTACGACAGGAACGCCACGCCCAGCACCAGTCCGCCCGCGACAGCCAGGCCGCGCTCGCCGAGCCGCTTCAGGATGCGCCCCGCGACGACCGTGTAGATCAGCCCGCCCACCGCGTACACGGCCACCAGCGCGCCCGCGGCCGTCAGCGAGATATCGAATCGCTCATGCAGGTACGACGGCGCAAAGGCCAGCGCGCCGAACACCAGCAAGCCTTCGATGAACACCGTCGCCAGCACCACGCGAGCCCATGGCGTGCCGAGCACCAGCCGCGCCTGCGCGATAAAACCTTGCCGTGGCGCACTGGGATCGACCTGCGCAAATCCGGCCGCGCGCTGGCGACGCACTTCCAGATGCAGCAGCACGCCCACGATCAGATAGCCCGCCACGAGCGCGGCGAAGGCCCAGCGCCAGCCGACGGTATCGGCGAACAGGCCGCCCGCAAGCTGGCCGGCGGACATGCCGAGGATGGTGCCGGTCAGAAAGCGCGCCAGCGTCGCCTGCCGGCGTTCATAGGGGACGTTGTCGCCGATCCAGGCCATGGAGAGCGGCACGATGCCAGCGCCCGCGGCGCCCGACAAGGCGCGGCAGAACACCAGCATATCGAGCGATCCGGCCATGACGGCGCCGGCGCTGCCCAGCGCGCACGCCACGGTGGCGACGCTGACCACGCGGTATTTGCCGTAACGGTCGCCCACCGGACCGAAGAACATCTGCAGCACGCCATACGCCACGGCAAACGCCGTGACCGCGCGCGCGGCCTGCCCGGTGGTGGTGCCGAATTCCGCCGCCAGTTGCGGCAGCATGGGATCACAGATACGGAAAGCGCTGGCGCTGACGAAGGCGGCCAGCGCCAGCAACGCGATCGCGCGTGCTTCGGAGGACAGGGCGGGCATGGATAACCGGCGGCGGGGCGAAAGTCGAAGCCCGCACCTTACCGCAGCGCGGCCGGCTTGGCGAAACCGCCGGGCGAAGTGTCCGCCCGGCGCAACGCTCAGTAGGCGAGGCGATAGCCCGCCGGCATGCGGCGCGCCGTGAGCAGCATGCCGCCGCTCTTGAGTTCACGCAGCGACAGCTTGGATTGCTCGACCTTTTCGACGCGGTAGCGGTTCAGATAGATCGGATCGGTGGGGTCCACCGGCTCGCCCGCCGACTTGGTGGTGCGCATCGTGTAGACGCCGTTCTCCACGCTCCAGCAGCCCGTCTCGCGCAGCGCGGGACGCGTCTTGCGGCCGATCTTGAGCAGGGATTCGTAGGACATCGTGCCGTCGGCTGACAGCACGATCAGCGCTTGCATGTCGCCAGCCACGTCGCGCGGACGCGAATTCGACAACCAGGTGCCGACCATCGGGTCACCAGCCTTGGCGGGCGTGCAAGCCACCGGCTTGGGCGGATCCGCAGGCTGGGCCTCGGTGATGGCGGCGGGCTTCCTGGCGGCGCAACCGGCCAGGATCACGAGGGCGCAGGCAACGCCTGCCGTACGCAAAAACACACTGCTCATGACTTCCTCAAGACGTCCGCCGACGCGCCGCGCCGATCACACCGGCACGTCCCAGGCGCAGCGGACTTCACGCACTCTAAATAGGCGCCAGGGAAGAATCAACGAGGATCCGCGCCGTGTGCAAATGCGCAACAGTGCGGCCGCGAGCGCGCCCGGAATCCGCGCGGAAACCGCAAAAATGCGTTGGTTTCAAGCGACAGAGCCTCTCTATATATAGAGTGCCCCGAAACGGCTAGAGCGGCAGCCGCTGTTCGTGCTTGATCTCGCGCAGCGCCACGATGGTGCGCGTCTGGCGGATGCCCGGCATGTTGAAGAGGAACCGGTGCAGGAAGCGGTCATAGGCTTCGGGGCTTTCCACCAGGATCTTCAACAGGAAGTCCGAATCCCCGGTGACCGCATAGCACTCCAGGATTTCCGGCGCATCGCGCACCGACCGCTCGAAGTGTTCAACGGTGTTGGCCGAGTGCCGCTCCAGGCTGATCTGCGCAAACATGCAGCCCAGCCCCACCTTGCTGCGGTCGACCTGGGCGCTGTAGCCCTGGATCACCCCGCTCGCCTCCATCGCCTTCACCCGCCGCCACACCGGCGCGGCGGACAGCCCCACCTTCTCGGAAAGCTGCTGCGCCGAGGCCCGGCCGTCTTCCTGCAGGGCCTTGAGGATGCCGATATCGGTCTTGTCCATTCGTTTGTCTCCTGATTTTTTTGGAATACGAAATGTTCATTGCGAATTATAGGGATAGCACGATCCAAAAACGCAATAAACCTGATCCCTCGCGAACCTATCATGGTGCCAAATACGAGGAGCATTGACTATGGACGGTACCCCCGCCGCCGCACCCGAGCTGGACCTTGAGTATCAGCTCGCCGACAACCTGACGCGCGAGTCCGGCCGCATCTTCCTGACCGGCACGCAGGCCCTGGTGCGCATGATGCTCACGCAGCGCCGGGTGGACCGCGAGCGCGGTCTGAACACGGCCGGTTTCGTGTCGGGGTACCGCGGATCGCCGCTGGGCGGCGTGGACATGGCCATGTGGAAGGCGCAGAAGGCGCTGGACGCCAACCAGATCACCTTCCTGCCGGGCATCAACGAAGACATGGCCGCCACCGCGGTGATGGGGACGCAGCAGGCCGGCGTGCGCGACGACCGCAATGTCGATGGCGTGTTTGCCATGTGGTACGGCAAGGGCCCGGGCGTGGATCGCGCCGGCGACGCGCTGCATCATGGCAATGCCGCGGGCGCCTCGCGCAACGGCGGCGTGCTGGTGGTGGTGGGCGACGACCACACCGCTGTGTCCTCCTCGATCCCGCACGCCAGCGAGGCCTCGCTGATCGGCTGGCAGATGCCCATCGTGCATCCGACGTCCATCGACGAATACGAGACCTTCGCGCTGTGGGGCTGGGCGCTGTCGCGTTATGCCGGCACCTGGGTCGCCTTCAAGGCGGTGTCCGAGACCATCGAAAGCGGCCACTCGTTCACTCCTGCCCCGATCCAGACTTACGACATGCCCGCGGATCCGGACATGCCGTCCGGATCGCTTGAATATTCGGCCCGCGACTTTCTGTCCCTGGCGGTCGAGACGCGCATGAACCAGCGCATGAAGGCGGTGGCTGCCTTCGCGCGCCGCCACAGCCTGGACAAGCTGACCTGTCCGGCGCCCAAGGCAACGGTGGGCATCGTCACCGTGGGCAAGGCGCACCTGGACACCATGGAAGCGCTGGCGCGACTGGGCGTGGATACGGTCACGGCGAACGCGCCCGTACGCATCTACAAGCCGGGTCTCACCTGGCCGATGGACGAGGGCCGTCTGCTCGAATTTGCACGCGGCCTGTCGCACATCCTGGTCGTCGAAGAAAAAGGCGCCGTGGTCGAACTCCAGATCAAGGACATGCTGTTCAACCTGCCCGAGCGCCCCACGGTCGTCGGCAAGAAGGGTCTGGACGGCGAGCCGATGGTGACGTCGGCCGGCCAATTGCGCCCGTCGCTGCTGGCCGCGCCGCTGGCCGGCTGGCTGTCGCGCGCCGCAGGACTTCCGGTGAACCGCGACCTGTCGGCATTCGAATGCCAGGCCCCGCTGTCCAACGACGCGGACGGGATGCGCCGCCGCCCTTACTTTTGCTCGGGCTGTCCGCACAGCACGTCGACCAAGGTGCCCGAGGGCAGCCAGGCGCTGTCCGGCGTGGGCTGCCATTACATGGCTGCATGGATGGACCGCGACACGGGTGGCCTGACGCAGATGGGCGGCGAAGGCGTCGACTGGATCGGCCTGTCCCGCTACACGAAGATGCCGCACATCTTCCAGAACATGGGTGAAGGCACGTACTACCACTCGGGTTACCTGGCCATCCGCCAGGCCGTCGCGGCGCGCGCCAACATCACCTACAAGATCCTGTTCAACGATGCCGTGGCGATGACGGGCGGGCAGCCGGTCGATGGCCCGATCTCGGTCCCGCAGATCTGCCAGCAGTTGCGCGGCGAGAACGTGGCGCGCATCGTGGTCACCACGGACGAGCCCGAGAAGTACCAGGGCGTGGACCTGGGCCCCGGCATCAAGGTCCACCACCGCCGCGAGCTGGACGCGCTGCAGCGCGAGCTGCGCGAAATTCCCGGCGTGACCGTGCTGATCCATGACCAGACCTGCGCCGCCGAAAAGCGCCGCCGCCGCAAGAAGAACCAGTTCCCGGATCCGGCGCGCCGCATGCTGATCAACAGCGCGGTGTGCGAAGGCTGCGGCGACTGCGGCGTGAAGTCGAACTGCCTGTCGGTCGTTCCGCTGGAAACGCCTTATGGCCGCAAGCGTGCGATCGATCAATCCAGCTGCAACAAGGACTATTCCTGCGCGGAGGGCTTCTGCCCCAGCTTCGTGTCCGTGATGGGCGGCAAGCCCAGAAAGAGCGCGGCGCCGAAGGCCGACCAGGAACGCCTGCAAGGCCTGATCGCCGGCTTGCCGCTGCCCGACATCCACGCGCTGGAGCATCCCTATCGCCTGCTGGTCGCCGGCATGGGCGGCACGGGCGTCATCACCATCGGCGCCATCGTGTCGATGGCCGCGCATCTGGAAGGCCTGTCCGCAGCAGTGCTGGACCTGACCGGGCTGGCGCAGAAAGGCGGCACCGTCGTCAGCCACATCCGTCTTGCACCCGCCGGCGCAACCGCCGGCCCCGTGCGCCTGGACTGGCAGCAGGCCGACGCGGCCATCCTGTGCGATCCGGTCGCCGCCGTCGCGCCCGATTCGCTGGGCGCCCTGCGCCGCGGCCACACCAAGGTCACGGTGAACACCTACGTGGCGCCGGTCTCCGACTTCACGCGCAATCCCGATGCCGCGATGCGCCCGGAAGCGCTGCTCGCCAAGATCCGCCACGCGGCCGGCGACACGCACACCGCGGCGATCGACGCGCACGAAGCGGCCCTCGCGCTCTTCGGCGACAGCATCCTGTCGAACATGTTCATGCTGGGCTATGCCTGGCAACGCGGCGGCGTGCCGCTGTCGCAGGCCGCCATCTACCGCGCGATCGAACTGAACGGCGTGGCGGTCGCGGCCAATCGCGCCGCCTTCGACAACGGCCGGCTCGCGGCGCATCAACCTGACGCGCTGCAAGGCGCCTTGCGTCCCCGGGCCCAGGTCGTGCAGCTTCACGTCCCCGAAACGTTCGACCGCGCCGTGGCGCGCCGTGTCGAAGACCTGACGGCTTATCAGGACGCCGCGTATGCCCGCACCTACCAGCAGGTCGTCGACGCCGTCGCGGCACGCGAGCGGGAGCTGGCGCCGGATGCCAAGTCGCCGCGCCTGGCGATGGCGGTGGCGCGCGGCCTGTACAAGCTCATGGCCTACAAGGACGAATACGAAGTAGCGCGCCTCTATACCGGCGACGCGTTCAAGGCGCAGCTGGAGGGTCAGTTCGAAGGCGAGTACAGCCTGCGCTTTCACATGGCCCCGCCGATCTTCGCGCGCAAGGATCCGCGCACCGGGGTGCCGCGCAAGATGACGCTGGGTCCGCGCACGATGTCGGCACTGAAATTGCTGACGCGTCTGAAGGGCCTGCGCGGCACGTGGTTCGATCCGTTCGGCCACACGGCCGAGCGCAAGATGGAACGGGCGCTGGTCCAGGAGTACCGCCAGACCATAGACCAGCTCGTTGCAGGGTTGACCTCGGACAACCTCGCGCAAGCGGCTACAATCGCCGCCCTGGCAGAAAACATTCGCGGTTTTGGCCACGTGAAGGCCGCGAATGTCGACAAGTATCGGACCGAATCGGCCCGACTCATGCAGAGCTATACAGCACCGGCTTCGCACGCCATCGCCTTGCGGAAAACCGCATAAACAGCCGGTCTGAGTGGTCACTGACCTGGGCGCGCCTTACGGGGCGCGCCTAGTGCATTTGGTTACAATCTTTTGTGGGATTCGTCTTATCTTCTTCTTGTCCCTGTAAACCTCGATCACTAGAATTAGTGGCCAACGAGGGGTGCTACACTACATCTTGTGGTCGCCCAAGCGCGGATTCCCGCCGGCCACGCCTTACGGACTAGCCCGTCCGGACGTTGCGACCCCCATTACAAGATCCAATTTTGACCCGACATGACGCCGTCATGCCGTTATCTACGCGCTTTTACGCACAGGAGCTTCCATGCAGACTACGATCGCCTCTGTGACCCGGCCTTCGGCCGTGCCGCCCTCCCAAACCGACTCCCCCGCCGACGCCAATAGCGGCAAATGGGCCAGCTACAACATCATCCGCCGCAATGGCTCGGTGGTTGGCTTTGAGCCCAGCAAGATTGCCATCGCCATGACCAAGGCCTTCCTGGCCGTCAATGGCGGCCAAGGCGCCGCATCCGCCCGTGTGCGCGAACTCGTCGAAACGCTGACCGGCCAAGCCGTCAACGCGCTGGTTCGCAACCGCCCCAACGGCGGCACCTTCCATATTGAAGACATCCAGGACCAGGTCGAACTGGCGCTGATGCGCTCTGGCGAGCATGACGTCGCGCGCGCCTATGTCCTGTACCGCGAAAAGCGCACGCAGGAACGCGCCGCCGCCGCTGCCGCCGAAGGCCAGCAGAAGGCCGCCGCCGCGCCGCAGGAACACGTGCTGAACGTCACCGACGGCGGCGTGCGCCGTCCGCTGGACGTCGCCGAACTGCGCGCGACCATCGTCGCCGCCGGCGAAGGCCTGTCTGAATTCATCGACGCCGAAGCCATCCTGAAGGAAACGGTCAAGAACCTGTACGACGGCATCCCCGTCGACGAAGTCTTCAAGTCCGCCATCCTGTCCGCGCGCGCGCTGGTCGAAAAGGATCCGGCCTACAGCCAGGTCACCGCCCGTCTGCTGCTGCACACGATCCGCAAGGAAGTGCTGGGCGAGGAAGTCTCGCAAGACGGCATGGGCGCGCGTTACGCCGAATACTTCCCCACGTTCATTGCCCGCGGCATCGAAGGCGGCCTGCTGTCGCCCGAACTGGCCAACTATGACCTGACCAAGCTGGGCAAGGCACTGAATGCCAAGCGCGACCTGCAGTTCGGCTACCTCGGCCTGCAGACCCTGTACGACCGCTACTTCCTGCACATCCGCGGCACCCGCATCGAACTGCCGCAGGTCTTCTTCATGCGCGTGGCCATGGGCCTGGCGCTGCGCGAGACCGACCGCGAAACGCGCGCCATCGAGTTCTACGAGATCCTGTCCTCGTTCGACTTCATGAGCTCCACGCCCACGCTGTTCAACTCGGGCACGCTGCACTCGCAGCTGTCGTCGTGCTACCTGACCACCGTCTCGGACGACCTGGAAGGCATCTACGACGCCATCAAGGAAAACGCGCTGCTGGCCAAGTACGCCGGCGGCCTGGGCAACGACTGGACCCCGGTCCGCGCGCTGCGCAGCCACATCAAGGGCACCAACGGCGAAAGCCAGGGCGTCGTGCCGTTCCTGAAGGTCGTCAACGACACGGCCGTCGCCGTGAACCAGGGTGGCAAGCGCAAGGGTGCGGTCTGCACGTACCTCGAGTCGTGGCACCTGGACATCGAAGAATTCCTGGAACTGCGCAAGAACACCGGCGACGAACGCCGCCGCACGCACGACATGAACACGGCGAACTGGATTCCCGACCTGTTCATGAAGCGCGTCATGGAAGGCGGTGAGTGGACGCTGTTCTCGCCGTCCGACTGCCCCGACCTGCACGACAAGTATGGCCGCGCGTTCGAAGAAGCCTACGTGGGCTACGAAGCCCGCGTCGCCAGCGGCGAACTGAAGCTGTTCAAGAAGATGCCGGCGCTGACGCTGTGGCGCAAGATGCTGTCGATGCTGTTCGAAACCGGCCACCCGTGGATCACGTTCAAGGATCCGTGCAACATCCGTTCGCCGCAGCAGCACGTGGGCGTCGTCCACAGCTCGAACCTGTGCACCGAGATCACGCTGAACACCAACGAATCCGAAATCGCGGTTTGCAATCTGGGTTCCGTGAACCTGGTCGCACACATGAAGCCGACTGCCGGCGGCGGTTTCGAACTGGACCACGACAAGATCAAGCGCACGGTCAGCATCGCCATGCGCATGCTCGACAACGTGATCGACATCAACTACTACGCCGTCGACAAGGCCCGCAATTCCAACGCGCGCCATCGTCCGGTGGGCATGGGCATCATGGGCTTCCAGGATTGCCTGCAGATGATGCGCGTGCCGTACGCATCGCAAGCCGCTGTTGAATTCGCGGACCGTTCGATGGAAGCGGTGTGCTATCACGCGTACTTCGCGTCGAGCCTGCTCGCTGAAGAACGCGGCCGCTATCAATCGTATGAAGGCTCGCTGTGGTCGCGTGGCATCTTGCCGCAAGACACGTTGAAGATGCTGCGTGATGAACGTGGTGGTCACGTTGAGGTTGATGAATCGAGCACGCTCGATTGGGATACGTTGCGCACGCGCATCAAAGAACACGGCATGCGCAACTCCAATTGCATCGCAATCGCCCCAACCGCCACTATTTCCAATATCATTGGCGTATCTGCGTGCATCGAACCCACTTTCCAGAACTTGTACGTCAAATCGAATCTCTCCGGCGAGTTCACGGTCGTTAACGATTACCTCGTGCGTGACCTGAAGAAACTCGGTCTCTGGGACGAAGTCATGGTCGCCGACCTCAAGTACTTCGACGGCAGCCTGTCCCGAATCGATCGCGTTCCGTCCGAACTCCGCGAACTCTACGCCACCGCGTTCGAAGTCGAACCGAGCTGGCTGGTTGAATGCGCGTCGCGCCGTCAGAAGTGGATCGATCAAGCCCAGTCGCTGAACATCTACATGGCCGGCGCATCGGGCAAGAAACTGGACGACACCTACAAGCTGGCATGGACGCGTGGCCTGAAGACCACGTACTACCTGCGCACCCTTGGCGCGACCAGCGCCGAGAAGTCCACCGGACGCGGCGGCGAACTGAACGCCGTCAGCGCAGGCAATCCGTCCACTGCTTCCGCCGTTGCCGCAGCACCTGTTTTGCCGGAACCCGAAGTTCTCGGGGCGGTTTGCACCATGCGGCCGGGCGACCCCGGCTTCGAAGAGTGCGAAGCCTGCCAATAACCGCCTCCGGAGAATGAATCATGATTAATTGGGACGACGACACCACCGCCACGCAACCTGCACAACCTGCCGCGCCCGCGGCGGGCGGTCAGGCTGCCCCGGAAGTCCGGGCGGCGACGGGTGTTTTCGGCGACACCGCCATGCCCACGCCGGCCGCGCCTGAACACGCGGCCGGTCTGGCCAGCAGCGGCGCCGCCACCTCGCAGCGCGTGAAGGTTGCCGACAAGCGCATCATCAATGGCCAGACCGACGTCAACCAGCTTGTGCCTTTCAAGTACAAGTGGGCGTGGGAAAAGTACCTGGCCACTTGCGCCAACCATTGGATGCCGCAAGAGATCAACATGTCGCGCGACATCGCCCTCTGGAAGAACCCGAACGGGCTCACCGAGGACGAGCGCCGCATCGTCAAGCGCAACCTCGGCTTCTTCGTGACCGCCGACTCGCTGGCCGCCAACAACATCGTGCTGGGCACCTACCGCCACATCACGGCTCCCGAATGCCGCCAGTTCCTGCTGCGCCAGGCCTTCGAAGAAGCCATCCACACGCACGCCTATCAATACATCGTCGAAAGCCTGGATCTGGACGAAGCCGAGATCTTCAACGCTTATAACGAAGTGCCGTCCATCCGGGCAAAAGACGAGTTCCTGATCCCGTTCATCGACGCGATCGCTGATCCCAACTTCAAGACGGGCACGCCCGAAGCCGACCAGACGCTGCTGAAGTCGCTGATCGTTTTCGCTTGCCTCATGGAAGGCCTGTTCTTCTACGTTGGCTTCACGCAGATCCTGGCGCTTGGCCGCCAGAACAAGATGACCGGCGCTGCCGAGCAGTACATGTACATCCTTCGCGATGAATCCATGCACTGCAACTTCGGCATCGATCTGATCAACACCGTCAAACTGGAAAATCCGCATCTCTGGACGCCGGAATTCCGCGAAGAAATTCGAGAACTCTTCCGCAAAGCGGTCGAACTCGAATACGCTTACGCCGAAGACACGATGCCGCGCGGCGTGTTGGGCTTGAACGCACCCATGTTCAAATCCTACCTGCGCTTCATCGCCAACCGTCGTTGCCAGCAGATCGGTATCGAACCTCTGTACCCCCAGGAAGAAAATCCCTTCCCGTGGATGGCGGAAATGATCGACCTTAAAAAGGAACGCAACTTTTTTGAAACTCGCGTGATCGAATACCAAACCGGTGGCACGCTGAGCTGGGAGTAACGCAGTACGCCATCGAGCCCGGCGCGGGCACGCCCTCTTCTCGTTGATGGGCGTCGCGTTCGCGACAGGCTTGATGGCAATCTCCTTGGTCAGGGTGTCTTCGAACACGTAGAACAAGCGGTCGGCGGCCTGTGGACAGGCTGCCTGCCGGCGCCATTTGAAATGGCTCGCGCCAAAGGAGCGGGGGCCATATCAAATGGCTGTGCCGAATTCATTAGCGCAAACCGTAGTAGCTGTTGCTCGCACAGAACAGCGGCATGCGCCGATGAATAGCCCGGGCACGGTCCGCCAATTGGCGGGTCGGGGCACGGGTTTAAGTTCTGGGACCCCTGAACCTAAGGAGCATGACCATGGCAACAGCCAAGAAAGCCGTCAAGAAAGCAGCGGTGAAAAAACCCGCCGCCAAGAAGGCAGCAGCAAAGAAGGCCGCTCCGGCCAAGAAAGCTGCCGTCAAGAAAGTCGCAGTGAAGAAAGTCGCAGCCGCCAAGAAGCCGGCCGTGAAGAAGGTTGCCGCCAAGAAGGCGCCGGCCGCCAAGAAGGCCGTTGCCAAGAAGGCAGTCGCCAAGAAGGCCGTAGCAAAGAAGGCTCCGGCCGCCAAGAAGGCTGTCGCCAAGAAGGCCGTTGCCAAGAAGGCAGTTGCCAAGAAAGCCGTCGCCAAGAAGGCCGTAGCCAAGAAGGCTGTCGCCAAGAAGGCGGTTGCCAAGAAAGCTGTAGCCAAGAAGGCCCCGGCCGCCAAGAAGGCTGTTGCCAAGAAGGCTGTCGCCAAGAAGGCCCCGGCCGCCAAGAAAGCCGTAGCCAAGAAGGCTGCTGCCAAGAAGGCCCCGGCCGCCAAGAAAGCGGTTGCCAAGAAGGCCGTAGCCAAGAAGGCCCCGGCTGCCAAGAAGGCTCCCGCTGCCAAGAAGGCTCCCGCTTCCAAGCCGGCTGTCGCCGCAAAGAAGCCCGCCGCCGCCAAGAAGCCCGCTGCGAAGAAAGCCGCTCCGAAGAAGCCCGCCACGCCGCCCACCACGGCTGCCGCCCCGGGCGCGAAGACCGCGCTGAACCCCGCCGCGTCGTGGCCGTTCCCGACGGGTGGCCGTCCCTAATCCGGACGCGCCGAAGCGTTAGCTTCATCAGAGCCGCCTGGTATTTACCGGGCGGCTTTTTTGTCGTCCCCGCGTCAATGCCATCCAAATGGCTGCCCCTTTGCACTAGGCCTGAAGCACTAGGACCGTACGCAATTTTTACGTCTGGCCGTGCGACAATTGACTCCTCTTTTTTGGGGTGATCGCGTCCATGCTCGGTGAAATCTTCCGCTTCCTTCTCGAAATCGTGTTCACGCTGTTTGGCGCGGCACTGATTGCCCGCGCCTGGATGCACGCGATACGGCTGCATCCCTTCAACCCGCTGGCGCGCGCGATCTACGGCGCCACCAACTGGCTCGTGAT
This sequence comes from Achromobacter sp. UBA4530, assembly GCF_002388205.1. Classification (NCBI taxonomy): domain Bacteria; kingdom Pseudomonadati; phylum Pseudomonadota; class Betaproteobacteria; order Burkholderiales; family Alcaligenaceae; genus Achromobacter; species Achromobacter sp. UBA4530. Next base: position 120,682 of record NZ_DGMA01000032.1, read on the forward strand.
GCCGCTGCGCAAGATCATTCCCGCGGGCAACAAGATCGACTGGACCAGCCTCGTGTGCGCATGGCTGTCGGCGCTGGTCTATCTGGTGCTGCTGTGGCTGGTGGCCATCGGCGCGCTGATTCCCGCCGCACTGCTGCCCGCCGCCATGGGTTCGGCGCTCATCATGACCGCGAAATGGGCGCTGAATCTGGTGGTCTGGTTGACACTGATCCAGGCCGTGCTGTCGTGGGTCAACCCGATGGCGCCCATGATGCCGCTGCTGCAGTCGCTGACCGCGCCGTTGCTCGATCCCATCCGCCGCATCCTGCCGCGCACCTCGATCGACTTCTCGCCGCTGATCCTGCTGGTGGCCGCGCAGATCCTCTTGATGGTCCTGGCTCGCCTGAGCTACGGCATGATGGGCGTGTAATCGCCCGCCGCACCATTGCTTTGCACAGCGCCCCCATCAGCGGGGCGCTGGTCCATCCGGCCGCCGGCGTCTTGCGCTAGACCGGAATGGCGCTGTAGATCTCGATCAGCTTCTTGCGATCGATCTTGTGGTTGTTCGACATCGGCAGCGCCGGGCAGGCAACCAGCTCTGACGGCACCATGTACGGCGGCAGGCGCTCGGCCAGCCGCTCCTTCCAGCCGGACAAGGTCTCCGGCGCAAGCAGCGACGCCTCCTGTCCCGCACCGTCCAGCCCAGTCACGAAGCCGATCAACCGCACCGCGGTGCCGTCGGGACGGCGCAGCACCGCGCAGGCGCTTCCTTCCACCCCCGGCAGGCCGTGCAAAGCCTCGTCGATCTCGGCCAGCTCGATACGGTAGCCGTTCAGCTTGATCTGATCGTCCATCCGGCCGCGGCAAAACAGCAGCCCGCCCTCTTCCATCAGACCCAGGTCCCCCGTGCGGAACGCGCGGCGGCCATCGTCATAGGTGTAGAGCTTGGCCGCGTTCAGGTCGGCGCGGTTCAGGTAGCCGCGCATGACGTGGTCTCCCACGATGCAGATCTCGCCCTCGTCCACGAGCAGCACGCTGTCGGGCTTGGCGTGTCCGACCGGCAGCGGATCGTGCGCCGCCAGCACCGCATCGGTAACTTCGATCCAGGTGGTGGCGACCGTGGCTTCGGTCGGGCCGTAGGTGTTCAGGATGGATGCGTCGGGAAAACGCTGGCGCAGCTTCTTGGCCAGCGCCGCCGGCAGCGGCTCGCCGCAGAAGAGGAACGTGCGCAGCGTCGGCAGCGTGACGGGCGAGAAGTCGCGGTTGGCCAATTGCTGGTGGGCGAACGACGGCGTGGACACCCACACCGTGATGCCGTGGCCGGCCAGCCGTTCCATCCACGGGCCGGGCGCGGCGATCTGTTCGCGCGCGTTGAGCACGCAGCTGCCGCCGGACGCCAGCGTGGCGAAGACCTCGTACATCGACAGGTCGAAACTGAACGGCGCCTGGTTCATGAAGACGGGCGCCTCGCCCAGGCCAAAGCTGCCGAGCATCCAGTCGCCGAGCAGGCCGACGCTTTCGCGGCCGATCTGCACGCCCTTCGGATCGCCCGTGCTGCCCGACGTGAACATCACGTAGGCCAGGCCACGCTCTTGCAGCACTTCGCCCTCGCCCGCCGTGAAGGTGCCGGCCGCGGCATCGAAGACGGCGGCGGCGCGCACGATCTCGACGATGCGGCGCAGGCGCTCAGCAGGGTAGATGGTGTCCACCGGCACGAACGGCGCGCCGATGAGCAGCGCACCGACCATCGCGACGAAGAACGCGGCTTCCTTGTGACCGTAGATGGCCACCGGCACGTCGGGCGCCACGCCGTGCTGGCGGGCGGCGTCGGCCCAGGCCTCGGCCTCGGTGCGCAACTGCGCCCAGGTCAGGCTGCGGTCGGCGGCGGCGACGGCCAGCGCGTCGGGCGCGCGGCCGTCGTCGGCGAACTGGAAGGACTTCAAGTCGAAACGCATGCCGAAGCTCCCGGCGTCAGATGGGACTGCGGCCGCTGAACACGTACAGCGCCAGCGCGGCCAGAATCAGGGTGAGCACGCGCCCCAGAAAGCGCATGACGGGCTTGGCCAGCAGCGCCTGCAGACCGGGCCGCGTGCGCGCGGCGTTGATCAGCAGGTTGTGGCCCACTGAATACGCGCCGAACATCAGGCCGCTGACGATGTAGTGCAGCGACAGGCCGTTCCACACGCCCATCGCCAGCAGCGTCGCGAAGATGCCGATGTTCTGCGCCGCAAGGCGATGGCGGCCGAAGAAGCTGGTCTTGCTCAACGCCTTGTAAATCGGCATGAACACGACATCGCGCAGCCATTCGGACAGGCTGATGTGCCAGCGCCGCCAGAAATCCTGCGGATTCAGCGTGGCCAGCGGGTTGCGGAAGTTGATGGGCAGCGTGAAGCCGAACAGCATGCCGATGCCGATCGCCATGGTCGAGTAGCCGGCAAAATCGAAGAACAGGTAGGCGCTGTAGAGCGAGGCATTCAGGGCCACACCCGTGAACGAATAGTCGTGCGCGTCCAGCGTGGCCAGCCCGTAACGCCAGATCAGTTCGGCAAGGCCAAACTTCTGGATCACGCCCACCATGATGAGTTCCAGCCCGGTCAGCCAGGTGTTCAGGTTGACGCCTTCATAGCCGCGCTTCAGATCGGCCTGGAAGGCCCGCCAGCGGTACATGGGACCGGCCAGCAGCGTCAGCGGGAAGAACAGGTAGATGAAGTAATCCAGCGGCGAGACGCGCTCGTTGCGCGGCGCGAACAGCAGCACGTCGATGGCGCGGAAGGTGGCGAAGGACAACCCGAGCATGGCGCCCAGGTGCGATACGCCGGTTTTGACCAGCAGCAACGGCGTCATCGTGATGATCACCGCCAGCCAGGTCGGGATGTAGTTGCGGCGCATGGCCCACAGCGCCGCGCCGGAGATGGCGAAGAGCGCGATGGGCTGGTACGGCCGCGCCCAGAACACCGCCATCCAGACGCCCAGGCAGATGACGCCGATGATGTGGCGATAGCCGATGCGCAGCGGCATGCCGGACGACCGGTAGGCGACCAGGCCGAGGCCGCCGAACAGGGCGCCGCCGAAGAAGCTCAAGCTTGCGAAGAGTTCCATGGTGCGCTCAGAACTGCTGGTATTGGAATTCGACCTTGATCGGTCCGCCGCTGCCCGTCGTGGGCTGCGCCTGCAGCACGAACACGAGGATCACGCCCACGTACAGGCACAGGTGCCAGAAGAAGCGGCGCGCCCAGGCCACGCCCGCATTACGGGCTTCGTCTTTACGAAAGAGTTTCATCGGGAAAAATACTCCGCAATGCCTTGATCGGCCATGGCCCAGCCAAGTTCGGCCAGGTGCATGTCATCGCGCAGCATGCCCGGCTCGAAAGGAATGCTGTAAAGATCGAGGCACCCCATCTGATAGCGCGTGCACATGCCGGTGATGGCGGCCACCACGGGGTCGAACCGTTCGACGTCCAGGATGAGCTTGGGGTTGAACGGCTGGATGACGAAGTACGCCTTGACCTTGCGCTTTTGCAGCAGCGCCATCACGCGTGAGAGGTCGCCCAGCTCGGTGCGGGTGATGGGATCGACGTCCGCGAATTCATTGCGCGCGGGCGAGTACAGCGGCGCGAGGTACTGCTGGTAGTAGTCGTCGCGCACATCGTAGGGGTTGTTGCCGCCCAGGTTGTGTTCGACGACGCGCGCTTCGTGCGTGATCCGCGACCACTGTCCGGCATTCAGGCGGGCGGACATCGGCCAGGACACGTAGCGGTGCGCGGGCACGGACAGCTTGGTGCGCGGCTTGTCCGGCGCCGGCTCCTGGCGGGCATGCCACCACAGCGCCAGCTTGTCTTTCAGCTCGGACACCTGACCATTGGCGATGAGCCACAGCAACCCCCAGTTCGCGTTGTCGCTGATCCAGTTCTGCATCTGCTCGCGCGTACTGGGCTGGTCCCACAACCGGTCCCAGACCGGTCCCGTGACGTGCTCGGCAAACGCGCTGCGCGGCAGCTGCCCGCCCGACGCGAACCAGGCCGGCGACAGCATGATGACCAGGCGCGTGTTGGGCGTGAGCGAATCAGATACCGATTCCAGCACGCTGACGATGCCATACGACTGGAACATCGCGTGGCCGTACGCGAGCGTCGGCACCTTCAGCTCTTCGGGAAAGAAGCGGTAGGGAACGAAGCGCAGGTCGTGGCTGGACAGCTCGGAAGAGCCCAGCACCACCAGCGTGCCGTCGCTGAGCGCGTTGCCCAGACGGTTCAGGTTGACGTGCTGGGTGCCCCAGTCCGGCCCGAGGTTGGGCAGATAGTTGCTCTTGTCGGCCGCGATGGCCGAGGGCGATGACGACGGATTGACGACGCGGCTGAGCAGATCGTCCGCCCCGCAATACGCCCCTACCGCCAACGCCACCGCCGTCGCTGCCGCCGCAACGTGCGACAGGAACCGGGTATTACGAAGTATGGGCAGCGACATAGCCGGCAAGCACGCGGACCGACTGAAGGTGCTCTGCGATTTCGGGAGCCGGGATACTGCAGCCGTACTCGGACTCGACCGCCAGCGTGATGTCCACGGCGGCGAGCGAATCGACCAGGCCGGTGGCAATCAGTTGCGTGTCGGGGGTGACTTTCTTCATGACGATCGACTCGACGATCTCGCCGATCTTGGTGTGGAGTTCTTGCTCGGTATGCATAGGTATTGCAGCGTAACGTTGCCTGTTCGGCAAACCATCCCCCGCCCCGGGATTCAGGCGACGAGGATACAGAAAACAGCTGAAACCAAACTGAAAAATTCCAGCCAGCAAGCGGGGCTTCCGGAAGCACGTGGTTACATTAAATCCGGACTGCCGCGCCGTCGCAATCATTGCACTTCGGCCGTCGAATCGCCATGAAACTTATGGAGGAAATGGCGAGAAAACGCTTGGAAAGGTAACGTTCGCGGGTAAATCCCGGGGGGCTGCGTTGCGAGCGAGCGACAAAAAAGCCCGCTTGCGCGGGCTTTTTGATTGGGGGCTGGGCCGTTTACATCGGCGTGACGCGGGTCGGCCCGGCGCCGCTGATCACCTGGACGCGCTGGCCCACGCTGATGGGCACGTCGGCTTCCTGGGCGACCACACGGGTCTCGCCGTTATCCAGGCGCACCGTGATTTCCAGGCCGGAATTCTTCTGTGCGCGGTTTTCGACGGCGTTGCCGGCCAGCGCGCCAAGGATGACGCCGCCGACCGTGGCGATGGTGCGGCCCGTGCCGCCGCCGATCGCGTTGCCGGCCACGCCGCCCAACGCACCGCCGGCCACCATGCCGACGCCGCTGGACTTGTCGTTCTGGATGACGATCGGACGCACGCCGGTGACCGTTCCGTTACGGACGATCTGTTCGCGCTGCGCTTGATCGTAGCTGTACACGCCGCTGGAGGCGCTGGGGTTTGCGCAACCGCCAAGCACTGCCATCGACGTCACCACAGCCGCGACAGCCAGCCAACGGCCGGTACGCGGCGTCACCAGGGAAAAAGACTTTATATGATTCATTTGGACTCCTCATTCGGGCACGACCGACGGTGACTGATGATACTCCGCCCGCAACGCCCGGCAAGCGCACCCGCAACAGACTGAAACGCTCCGCCAGAAGCTGCAAACTCAGGCGCGAAACAACGGGCTACAGCCCGTTGCCATTGAATATGCGCTGACGTTCGACCTGTGTGCGAGGTGTCGGTTCCCGGGAGTCCTGGCCGATCAGGCAGGCAGATGGATGCCGTAGGTGGCGTGCAGCACGGCGTCGATCTCGGCACGCGTCGGCACATGGTTCTGCGGGCCGCGCGAAGCGATCTTGATGGCGCCCATGACATTGCCCAGGCGGCAGCTGTCTTCCCAGCTCCAGCCGCTGGTCAGGCCATACAGCAGACCACCGCGCTGCGCGTCGCCGCAGCCGGTGGGATCCACCACCTGCGAGGCGCGCACGGGTTCGATCTGGATGGTCTTGCCTTCGGTGTGCAGGGTGGCGCCTTCGGCGCCACGCGTCACGACCACCGCCTGCAGCGTGCGCGCAATGTCCGCGACGCTGCGGCCGGTACGCTGCTCGACCACGCCGGCTTCGTAGTCGTTGACCGTGAGGGCCTGCGCCAGCTTGAGCATGCGCTCGAGGTCGGCGCCGTCAAACAGCGGCATGGCCTGGCCCAGGTCGAAGATGAAGGGGATGCCGCGCTTGTGCAGGCGCTCGGCGTGGGCAAACATGCCTTCCTTCGCGTCCGGCGCAACGATCGCCCAGGCGGCGTCTGCGTCGCTCAGGTCGTTTTGCGCGGCAAACGACATGGCGCCCGGGTGGAAGGCAGTGATCTGGTTGTCGTCCAGGTCGGTCGTGATGAAGCACTGTGCGGTGAACGTGTCCGGAATGACCTTGACGCGGCTGACGTCGATGCCCAGGCCCGACAGCCGCTGCATGTATTCGCCGGCGTCTTCACCGATAGTGGCCACCGGCACCGGCGCGCCGCCCAGCAGGTTCATGTTGTAGGCGATGTTGCCCGAGCAGCCGCCAAATTCCTTGCGCATGCTGGGGACCAGGAACGACACGCTCAGCGACTGGATGCGGTCGGCAAGAATGTGTTCCTTGAAGCGGCCTTCAAACACCGCAATGGTGTCGAACGCCATCGAACCGCAGACCAGAACAGGAGTTGCCATGCTTGTCATCCTTTACGGGAAAAACTTGTCGAGTTGGTAGCCATTGACCTGAACGCCGGTCACTTCAATGGGGACTGAAATCTTCAATGCACCCTGGGGACCGAACGGTCCCTTCAACTGCTCGGGCGTGAGGTAATTCTCGGGCATCAGCACCTTGCGCACGACCACCGTATCCGACAGGTCGTTCAGTTCAAGCACCAGCGCCGGCCAATGCTGCGGCTTGTCGTAGCGGTTGTGCAGCATCACGGTCAGCACCAGGCGGGTGCGGCCGTCATCGATGGCGGCGGCACCCTTGGGCGGCTGCAATGACGACGATGAAATGCTGATGAGATCGCGGCGGCGCGCGTAGCCGACCGTGCAGTCCAGCGGCTTGCAGACGGCCTCCAGGACTGGTCGCAGCGCCGGCACGGAATTGGCGATATCGGTGCGGTATGCGTAGAGCAGTTGCAGGGCAAGCACGATCAGGCCGATGAGGCAGGCGTAGGCCCACAGCTTGCGCACCAGGCCGCTGCGCTCGATCCGGTCCTGGTCCAGGAACTCGGGCGGCGCACGGCCCACGTCGGTGGCGCTGGAATAACGGGTGCGCGTGTCGCCCAGCACCGGTTCGTGGGCGGCGTGATCGAGGTCGTCTTCGTCCTCGTACTCGTCGTCGCGCTCGATGTCGCGGACATCGTCGCGATGCTGGTCGCGAAAGTCGTCGGAGATGTCGTGGCGAGGATCTTGGCGGGGGCCTTGGCGCGGGTCGTGGCGAACATCATGGCGCGGATCACTGCGCACGTCGCTGCGCGGCTGCCCGGCGCGCCAGTCCAGCGTTGGCTCGCCGGACCGGCTGGCGACGATGGGTTCGTTGCGAAACACGGGGGGCCGCGGCGCGGGCGCGGTGCGAGGCGGCTCCGGCTCGCGCAGGAATGGTTCGCCGTCATCGTCGAGATAGTCGTCGTCTTCGGCGTGGTCATCCGGCATGGCCGCTTCCGGCTCGGCGCGCTTGCGGATGTCGTCGCGGCCGCGCAGCACGGCGGGCGGAATCGAAGGCGCCGTCGGAATCGGAGGGGCGGGCGGCGCCTCGGGCTCGTCTTCCCAGGGCAGAATCACACGCGGCTCAACCGGCACGGCGGGCGTTGCGCGGGGCGGCACGATGGCGGGCGGCGGCACATGCGGCGGCACATGCGGCGGAACCGCCGCCGGACGCACCGGGGTGAAGGCGGGGGCAGGCGCCGGAGTGACCGCCGGTGCAGGCGCCGGGGCCGGTGTCGACACCGGCGTAAAGGCCGGTTCCGGAAACGGTGCGGCGGGCGGATGCGGCTCGGGCGCGGCGAGCACGGGCGCGGCCACGGCCGCGGCGGACGATGGCAGCGGCGCCGCGGCCGGCGGGGTGATCGCGACAGGCGCACCCGGCGCGGACACCAGGCACGCACGGCCATCGAAAACGGTCGAGCAGGCGCCGCAACGCACCAGGCCATTGCGGACCCGAAGCTGATCAGGCACCACCTTGAACGAGGTGCCGCACTGCGGGCAGCGGGTGGTCAGAGCCATGAGGCGTGCTCCTGCTGCCGGGACTCAGGGCTTCTTGCCGTGCAGGCAGACCCAGCCGTCGCGCGCACGCCAGACCGACATGGCCAGCCAGGGCGCATAGGCGGCCGCGACCTCCTCGGCCTGGCGTTCCAGCACGCCCGACAGCACCAGGTGGCCACCCGCGGCAACGCGGCCAGCCAGCATGGGGGCCAGCACCTTCAGGGGGTTGGACAGAATGTTGGCGACCACGACTTCGAACGTGCCGTCCGCCAGTCCGTCGGGCAGCATGGCCTGCAGCTCGACCTTGTTGACTTCGGCGTTGAACACCGTGCTCTGCACCGCCTGCGCGTCGATATCGACCGCCTGCGTGGGGCCGGCGCCCAGCTTGCGCGCCGCGATGGCCAGGATGCCGGATCCGCAGCCGTAGTCCAGCAGGGTCGCGCCGGCGGGAAGCTCGGCTTCGAGCCACGCCAGGCACAGGTGTGTCGTCGGGTGGCTGCCGGTGCCGAACGCCAGGCCCGGGTCCAGTTCGATATGAATGGCGCCGTCCTGGTCGGGCAAGGCCGTGTCCAGGCCGGGCACATCGGGATTGTCGCGGTGCCAGCTGGGCACGATCCAGAGACGTTCGGCGATGTGGATCGGGCCGAACTGCGATTGCGTCAGGCGCACCCAGTCGGCGTCCGGCACGTCGCGCAGGCTCCAGCCGTCGAACACCGATGCATCGAGCTCCCCGGTTTGGGCGGCTTCTTCCATGATCTGCGCGGGATCGGCGCCGTCGGGCAGCAAGGCGACGACGAGATTGCGGTCCCATGCCTGGACGTCGGGCTCGGTGCCGGGCTCGCCGAACAACGGGCGCTCGACTTCGGTGCCGAAGTCGGCATCTTCGACGGAGACCGACAGCACGCCGGCTTCGAGCAAGGCGTCCGACAGGGCTTCGGCCTGCGTCTCCGAGCAATGGAGCACGAGTTCACGCATGATTTTTCTCTTCCATCTGGTCAACGGGCCGCGGCATCCGCCGCGGCCCGATCAACCTTAAAACATCAACAAGGTAAAACGCAAAAGGGGCCGTGAGGCCCCAGAGTCGGTCAGGGACGCTGCGCCAACTTGTGTTCCAGATAATGGATGCTGGTGCCGCCTTCGATGAAGCGGGCGTCCTGCAGCATTTCGCGGTGCAGCGGGATGTTGGTGGAAATGCCTTCCACCACCATTTCCGACAGCGCGATGCGCATCCGGGCCAGCGCCTGGTCACGCGTGTCGCCGTACGTGATGACCTTGGCGATCATCGAATCGTAGTTGGGCGGCACGAAGTAACCATTGAACGCGTGCGAGTCGATACGCACGCCAGGGCCGCCCGGCGTATGCCAGTTCGTGATGCGGCCCGGGCTGGGCACGAAACGGAACGGATCTTCGGCGTTGATGCGGCATTCGATCGCATGGCCGCTGAACGTGATGTCACGCTGACGCAGCGTGAACTTCTCGCCGGCGGCGATCAGGATCTGCTGCTGCACCAGATCGATGCCGGTGATCAGCTCGGTGACCGGGTGTTCGACCTGGATGCGGGTGTTCATTTCGATGAAATAGAACTCGCCGTTTTCGTACAGGAACTCGAACGTGCCGGCGCCGCGATAGCCCATCTTGCGGCAGGCGTCGGCACAGCGGTCGCCAATGCGCTCGATCAGGCGGCGGGCAATGCCGGGCGCCGGCGCTTCCTCGATGACCTTCTGGTGGCGGCGCTGCATGGAGCAATCGCGCTCGCCCAGCCAGACCGCGTTGCGGCCGCCGTCGGCCAGCACCTGGATTTCGATATGGCGCGGGTTCTCGAGGAACTTCTCCATATAGACTTCCGGGTTGTTGAACGCGGCGCCTGCTTCGGAACGCGTCATCGTGACGGCATTGAGCAGCGCGGCCTCGGTGTACACCACGCGCATGCCGCGGCCACCGCCGCCGCCTGCTGCCTTGATGATGACCGGATAGCCGACTTCGCGCGCCGTGCGCAGGATTTCCTGCGGATCGTCGGGCAATGCGCCTTCCGAGCCCGGCACCACCGGCACGCCGGCTTCGATCATGGCGCGCTTGGCGCTGACCTTGTCGCCCATCAGGCGGATCGTGTCCGGGCGGGGGCCGATGAACACGAAACCGCTCTTCTCGACGCGATCGGCGAAGTCGGCATTTTCGGACAAGAACCCGTAACCCGGGTGGATTGCCTCGGAATCCGTGACTTCGGCGGCCGAGATGATGGCCGGCATGTTCAGGTAGCTTTCACGCGACGGCGCGGGCCCGATGCACACGGATTCATCGGCAAGGCGCACGTACTTGGCTTCGCGGTCGGCCTCGGAGTGCACGACGACGGTCTTGATGCCCAGCTCGCGGCAGGCGCGCTGAATGCGCAGGGCGATTTCGCCCCGATTGGCGATCAGGATTTTTTCGAACATGTTCAGCTATCAGCCAATGACGAACAGGGGTTGACCGTACTCGACGGGCTCACCGTTTTCGACCAGGATTTCTTTGATGACGCCGGCCTTGTCGGCTTCGATTTCATTGAGCAGCTTCATGGCTTCAATGATGCACAGCGGGTCGCCTTCCTTGACGGTGGCGCCCACGTCGATGAACGGGGCGGCGCCCGGGTTCGGCGAACGGTAGAACGTGCCGACCATCGGGGCCTTCACGACGTGGCCTTGAATGACCGGGGCAGCGGGCGCGGCCGGCGCAGCGGCGGGCGCGGCGGCGGCGACGGGCGCGGCGGGCACGCCGGCTTCGGGCTGGTGGTAGGCCACCGGCTGCAGCGTCTGCGAGAACTTGACGATTCTGACCTTGCCTTCGCCTTCGGTGATTTCCAGCTCGGCGATGCCCGATTCAGCCACCAGGTCGATCAGGGTTTTGAGTTTTCGAAGATCCATAGAAGCTGCTTCCCGAGATAGTGTCGGCGTCGTCCCAGCGTCGGGGTTCGCGCCGTATAAGATGTAAAAGCGTTGAATTGATGCGAGATCAGTGCCGCACTGCGTAACGCAGCGCGGCCTCGTAGCCGTCCGCGCCCAGGCCGCTGATCAGGCCCTGCGCCAAGTCGGACAGATAAGAGTGATGCCTGAACGGCTCTCGCTTATACAGATTGGACAAATGTACTTCAATAAATGGGATCGCGACCCCGGCCAGCGCGTCGCGAATCGCGACACTGGTGTGCGTGTATGCCGCTGCGTTGATGATGATGAAGTCCGTGCCGTCCTGCCGTGCCGCCTGAATGCGGTCAACCAGCGCACCTTCGTGATTGCTTTGCCACGCAGTCAGCGTGGCGCCCAATTCGCCCGCGAGCAGCTCGAGACGCTCATTGATCTGGGTCAGAGTAAGACTGCCGTAGATATGAGGTTCCCGGGTGCCAAGCAGGTTCAGGTTCGGGCCATGCAATACCAGTATGTTTTGCGCCATGCGCGTGCCAAATTGTGGATTGCCAATTGTTGGCAAAAGAGCCGATAAACCAGCTTTTTACGCCAATTCCTACTATTTGTCCAACAGACTTACGCCTTCAAACCCGAAAGGGTGCGATCCAGATCGTCGGGCTGGACTTCACCCAATATCTTCCGGTTAATGCTGCCATCTGCGTTGAAAACGATAGTAAAAGGCAGACCACCGCTAGGATTCCCCAGCTTACGCAGCGTATCGATGGCGCCGGCGCCGATTACCCATAGAGGGTATGAAACCTGTACTTTCTCGACAAACTTCTGCATGTTGGCGGCAGAATCAACGCCGATGCCAACAAAGCGTACTTGCGGGTATTTTTTCTGCAAAGCGTCGAGCGCGGGCATCTCTTTGACGCACGGCGCGCACCACGTTGCCCAGAAATTGACCACGATGGGCTGACCCTTCCAGCCGGCCAGCGAATGCGAGGCGCCGTTCAGATCCGGAAGCTGCATCTGCATGAGTCCCGCGACCGGATCGCCCGCGTCAGCCGGCGCGGCATCGTTCTTGGGCTTGCGGCCCATCAGCGTATAGCCGCCCGCGACAGTCGCGGCCACCGCCACGGCGGCGGAAAGAAGTAGGCGTCGATTCATGGCGCGATGATAACCGTTGCGGCCGTTTTACGCCGCAGGCGCGAGGCGCCGGCTTGTCGGGCCGCTATATATACAATGCGGGGCAGGAGATTTATCAATGCACCTGCACATTCTTGGCATCTGCGGCACCTTCATGGGCGGACTGGCGCTGATCGCGCGCGCCGCCGGCCATAAAGTCACGGGTTGCGACGCCGGCGTGTACCCGCCGATGAGCACCCAGCTTTCCGAACAGGGTATCGAACTGATCGAAGGCTTTGGCGCCGAGCAACTGACGCTCAAGCCTGACCTGTACGTCATCGGCAACGTGGTCAGCCGTGGCAACCCGCTGATGGAAGCCATTCTGGAATCCGGGGCGCGCTATGTGTCCGGGCCGCAATGGCTGGGCGACAACATCCTGCCAGGCGCGCACGTGTTGGCGGTGGCCGGCACGCACGGCAAGACCACTACCAGCTCGATGCTGGCGTGGGTGCTGGAAGCCGCAGGCATGGCCCCGAACTTCCTGATCGGCGGCGTCGCGCAGGACCTGCACGTATCTGCCCGCTACGACCCGGCGCGCCGCCCCTTCGTCATCGAAGCGGACGAATACGACACGGCGTTCTTCGACAAGCGCTCCAAATTCGTTCACTACCGCCCGCGCACCGCCATTCTGAACAACCTGGAATACGATCACGCCGACATCTTCCCCGATCTGACGGCGATCGAAACGCAGTTCCACCATCTGGTTCGCACGATCCCCGGCTCGGGCCGTATCGTCCGACCGACGCGATCGGACGCGCTTGACCGCGTGATTGCACGGGGATGCTGGTCGGATACCGTCACGTTCGGCCCGCAAGGGCAGTGGCGGGCGTCGCCACCGGACGCTGACGGCGCGTTCGAGGTCACGCGCGCCGGCGTCCACGCCGGCACCGTCCGCTGGTCGCTCACCGGCGAACACAACCGCATGAACGCGCTGGCCGCCCTGGCTGCCGCTGAACACGTTGGCGTGCCCGCAGAACAGGGCATCGACGCCCTCACCCGCTTCGGCGGCGTCAAGCGTCGCATGGAGCTGCGCGGCACGGTCAACGGCATCAAGGTCTACGACGACTTCGCTCACCACCCCACCGCCATCGCCACCACGCTGGAAGGCCTGCGCCGTCAGGTTGGGTCAGCGCGAATCCTGGCCGTGCTGGAGCCGCGCTCCAACACCATGAAGCTGGGCACCATGGCCGCCCGGCTGCCCGAGGCGCTGGCCGACGCCGACCTGGTGTTCTGCTTTGGCGCCAGCGAGGGCAAGCATGCGCTGGGCTGGAACCCGGCTGAAGTGCTGGCCCCCCTGGGCGGCCGGGCTTCCAGCTACGATGACATCGGCGCGCTCGTCGACGCCGTTGCCGGCGCCGCCCGGCCGGGCGACCAGGTGCTGGTGATGAGCAATGGCGGCTTCGGCGGCATCCATGGCAAGCTGCTGGATGCGCTGCAGGCGCGCGGCTGATCCCGCCCGCTTGGCCGATCCCGGCAAAGCGCGCCCTGCCGGACATGCCGGGCTGGCCCTGCCAGACCCGCATGTCCGGAATTCAAGCCCTCAGCCGGCCGCCTTCCGCAACGCACACGGAAACAGCAAACAATGATCCTCTATCTACACGGTTTCCGATCGTCGCCCGATTCATTCAAGGCCCGCCTGATGGCGGACGCCATGGCCGCACGCGGTCTGACCGATGCGTGGGCCTGCCCGCAACTGCCCGCCAGCCCGCGCCAAGCCATCGACCTGGCGCTGGGCATGGCGCGCGACCGGCTGGCGGACGCCGATTCGCCGCGCGAACTGACTGTCATCGGCTCGTCGCTGGGCGGTTTCTACGCCACCTGGATCGCCGAGCAGCTGGGCTGCAAGGCCGTGTTGCTGAATCCCGCCGTCCACGCCGCGCGCGACCTTGCCACCCAGGTCGGCGAGCACCACATGTATCATTCCGGCGCGCCGTTCGTTTTTTTGCCCGAATATGTGGACGAACTGGCCGCCATCCATGCGCCGCGCATCACGCAGCCCGACCGGTATTTCCTGGTGGCCGCGACCGGCGACGAAGTGCTGGATTGGCGCGAGATGCGCGACCGATACGCCGGCTGCCGCCAGCGCATCGTGCAAGGCAGCGACCACGGCCTGTCCGATTTCGCGGATTGGATGCCCGAAGTGCTTGAATTCGCCCTAGGCGGCAAGCCGGTACGCACCTGATAATCAATATCGACTTTCAACACCCACAAAGCTGCGCAAGGCGGCGCGAGGCCGCCGCCCAGGACGATCCCCACCATGTATGTGTTTTACGAAGATGACGGCAGCTTCAAGGCCGGCAATATCCTGTCCGAGACCGACGCCAGCCTGCAGGTGGAGTCGGAGTCGGGCAAGCGCAGCAAAATCAAGCGCGCCAATACCCTGTTCAACTTCGCCTCGCCGGATCCGGCAGCCCTGATGACCCAGGCGGCCGCCACGGCCGAGACGCTGGATCTGCAATTCCTGTGGGAATGCGCGCCGCAAGAGGAATTCGACTCGCCCGCCCTGGCCGCCGACTACTTCGGCCACGCCCCCACGCCCGTCGAGCAGGCCGCGCTGCTGATGCGCCTGCACGGCGCCCCGGCGTACTTCCACCGCCGCGGCAAGGGCCGCTACCGCCCCGCCCCGCCGGACATCCTGGCCGCCGCGCTCGCCGCGCTGGAAAAGAAGCAGCGCCAGGCCGAACAGCAGCAGGAATGGGTCGACGAAATGGCCGCGGGCCGCCTGCCCGAACCCATCGCCCAGGCCGCCGAATCGCTCCTGATCCGTCCGGACAAGAACTCGCAGCAATGGAAGGCCCTGGACGCCGCGTGCGCCAAACTGGGCAAGACACCTGACCGCCTGCTGCTCGAACTGGGCGCCTGGCCGCACGCGCTCGCGCTGCACAAGCGCCGCTTCCTGGCCGTCAACTTCCCGCGCGGCCTGGCCTTCCCCGACGTGGAACTGCCGCCCATCGACCGCGAACTGCCGCTTGCCGACGCCGAAATCTATTCCGTGGACGATGTCACCACCACAGAAATCGACGACGCGCTCTCCGTCTCCATGCTGCCCGACGGCCGCGTGCGCGTCGGCGTCCACGTCGCCGCGCCCGGCCTGTCCGTCACCCGCGACAGCGAACTGGACAAGCTGGCCCGCGCCCGCCTGTCCACCGTCTACATGCCCGGCGACAAGATCCCGATGCAGCCGGACAGCGTCATCCAGGCGTTCTCCCTGGACGCCGGCCGCGAAGTGCCCGCGCTATCGCTGTACGTCACCGCCAATCCGGAAACCGGCGAAGTCATCGAATCGGAAACCCGCCTGGAACGCATCGTCGTGCGCGAAAACCTGCGCCACAACATGTTGGACAGCCAGGTCACCGAGGCAAGCCTGTCCGATCCGGACGCCGACCTCCCCTACGGCCACTGGCTGCGCCCGCTCTGGAAGCTGGCGCAGGCTCTGTCCGCGCAACGCGAAAACGTCCGCGGCAAGCCGGAAAACAATTCCCGGGTGGAATACAGCTTCTACCTGGACGGCAACCCCGACGATCCCGACACCCCCGTGCGCCTGGTCCCGCGCCAGCGCAACGCGCCGCTGGATCGCATGGTGGCCGAATACATGATCCTGGCCAACAACCTGTGGGGCGGCCTCTTGAACCAGCACGGTGTGCCGGGCATCTACCGCTCACAGCAAGCTGGCCGCGTGCGCATGAGCACGCAGGCGCTGCCCCACGAGGCCATCGGCGTTCCCCAATACGCGTGGAGCACGTCGCCGCTGCGCCGCTACGTCGACCTGGTCAACCAATGGCAACTGATCGCCGCGGTGGAACACGGTGTCTCGGCCCGCCTGATCGCCCCCTTCAAGCCGCGCGACGCAGACCTGTTCGCCATCATCGGCGCCTTCGACGCGCAATACGCGGCCTGGGCCGAGTTCCAGAGCGCAATGGAACGCTACTGGTGCCTGCGCTGGCTGAAGCAGAACGGCGTGACGCGGACGGTGGCGCATGTGCTCCGGGATGACCTGGTGCGGTTTGCGAATGCGCCGTTGGTGACTCGGGTGGGGGGGATGCCCGAGTTTGAGCGCGGGACTGCGGTTGAGGTGGATATTCTGGGGATGGATGAGTTGTCTCTGGAGTTGGATTGTCGGTTTGTGGGCGAAGTTAAGGGGGAGGCTGCGGCTTCGTAGGTCGCATTCTTCCGATCTTCGTCGGTCGCGTTTATCCGATCTTCGTCGGTCGCGTTTATCCGATCTTCGTCGGTCGCGTTTATCCGTTCTTCGTAGGTCGCTTTCTTCAGTTCTTCGTAGGTCGCCCGACGCCGCGGTCACCGGGGAGGCGATCGCCCACGATTGCGGTCCGGA
>NZ_DGMA01000044.1:0-175332 GCF_002388205.1 Achromobacter sp. UBA4530
ACAGAATTTTGCGCTGTCATGTGGGTGTCGCAAATTATGTTGCTCTCTCTGGAGAGGCGACCTTGGCGCTGTATATATAGACGCTCTATATATATACGCGCCGCAAGTGGACGTATCCCCGAGCCTTCGGGCAGGATTTCCGCGCGTCGCGGCTGGTGCATGCCGGACTACCATCGGATGTAATCGATGTGGCGAAGGCGGGAAAGTTCGCGCCTCACGCTGGCTTCGTTGATCAGCCATGGGGGTGCGCCCACGTCGCAGAGCAGGTGCGGCTCCATGTCCTGGGCCATGTTGCGCATCCGCGCCGTGTTGCGCCAAGCGCGATAGGCGTGCCAAATGCGCGTGAGGAAGCTGCGGTCCGGTGCTTGCGCGGCCTCCAACACGGCAGGCGTTGCAGGGAGTGCGGGCGATAGGCCGACGGCTGCAGAACGCGAAGGTATGGGTGCGACGGGGATGGACGCGATTGTTACGGACGCGACAGGTCCGGCCGTGGGCAGGGGTCCGCGGGGCGTGCCGACCAAGGAAGACGTGGGTGTGAGAGGTTGCGCGGTCATAACGGGCTCCTTTTGTTTCGTTTTGGTAAGCTTAAGCGCCCAAAGACCCGCTGAAAATCGAATTGTTTTGGCCCTTTCGGTAAGCTACGATGACCAATATTTCTTGAATAGGCCTGCCATGCGGTTGCCGCTGAATACCCTCCCCGCTTTTCGCGTTGTTGCGGAACTGCAGAATCTGCGCGCCGCCGCTGAGCGGCTGCACTTGACGCACAGCGCCGTGAGCCAGCAAATCAAGGTGCTTGAAGAGCAAATTGGCTTTCCGCTTTTCGAGCGTAGCGGCCGTGGCATCGTGTTGAACTCGGCCGGTGCGGCGTTGCTGTGCAGCGTGCAGGGCGCCATGGCGTTGCTCGACGAAGGGCTGATGACGGCGAACGCGGCCGCGAGCGGGCGCGAACAACGGTTGCGCGTGTCGGTATTGCCATCGTTTGCGCAGCGCTGGCTGTTGCCGCGCATGGCGCGGTGGCGCGCCCGGCATCCGGAACTGGCATTGGAGATCGAGACTTCCCAGCAGGTGGTCGATCTGGCGCGGGACGGATTCCATGCCGCGCTTCGGATCGGGCAAGGGCCGTGGGCCGGGGTGGAGTCAGAGCCGCTGTTTGATGTGCCGCTGCCGCTCATCGTGCTGGCGTCGCCTGAGACGTTGGCGGCCCTGCCCGACAATTCGCCCGAAACGCTGGCGCGGCAGCCTTTGCTCGGCGAGCGCGAGCTTTGGCAGCATTGGTTCACGGCGGCCGGTTTTCCGACGCCGGTCACGCCCGTGGCTTCGTTCAATGATGCGGGGATGATGCTGCAGGCTGCCGAGCAGGGTTTGGGCATCACGCTTGGCCGTGAACTGCTGGCGGCCGACGCGCTTTGTGCGGGGCGGCTAGTGCAGGTGTCGCCCGTGCGCGTGCATTACGAACTGGGGCAGACCTACCACCTGGTGTACCGGCCGAGCTTGCGGGATTGGGCGCCGCTGAATGCGTTCAAGCAATGGCTGCGCGACGAACTGGAAATGTCGCGCCAGACCCTGGTGACCTCCAAGCCCGAGGACGAAAGTTAGAGCGCAGGCGAAAAAAAAGGTAAAGCGGCGGGCAGCAGCTTTACCTTGACCAAAACGCGGCGCCCGGCAGGACATTGCCTAAAAAGCCTGAGTTCGCTTCGCTCGAAAGACCAGGCGGACGCCGCGACGGCGGCAGTCAATCTGTAGTCGTGCTTCAGGCCGCCTTGCGCGCCGATGCCGCGACGGGCTGCATCGAGTCGGTTTCGTTGAACCGCTGGTGCCAGGAGAACGCTTCTTCCAGCAGATGCGGCGTCTGGCCGCCACGGGCGCAAGCACGATCGAAATAGTCTTGTAGCGCGTCGCGGTACGACGGATGCACGCAGTTCTGAATGATGGCGCGGGCGCGCTCACGTGGCGCAAGGCCGCGCAGATCAGCCAGACCGCATTCCGTGACGAGCACGTCAACGTCGTGCTCCGTGTGGTCGACGTGGGACACCATTGGCACCACGCTGGAGATGTCGCCGTTCTTGGCCATCGACTTGGACACGAAGATGGCAAGATGGGCATTGCGGGCGAAGTCGCCTGAGCCGCCGATGCCGTTCATCATGTGCGTGCCGCCAACGTGTGTGGAGTTCACGTTGCCATAGATGTCGAATTCCAGCGCCGTGTTGATGGCGATGATGCCCAGGCGCCGCACGATCTCGGGTGCGTTGCTGATTTCTTGCGGACGCAGCACGATGCGCTGGCGGTAGTGCTCCATGTTGGCGAGGATCTTCTCGTACACGGGCTTGGATACGGTGATGGACGACGCCGAGGCGAATGCCAGCTTGCCCTGGTCGAGCAACTCGATCGCGCTGTCCTGCAGCACTTCGGAATACATGACCAGGTTCTCAAAATCAGACGACTCGAACCCGTGCAAGACCGCGTTGGCGATGGTGCCTATGCCTGCCTGCAACGGCAGCAGCGCGTTGGTCAGGCGACCAGCATCCACCTCGCCGCGCAGGAATTGGTTGATGTGACCTGCAATGGCGTTGGTCTCGGTATCGGGCGGCAGCGCGTTGGAGGGGCTGTCGGGCTCTTGCGTGATGACGATGGCGGCGATCCGGGCAGGATCGACCTCGATGCAGGTCTGACCGATGCGCTGGTCCGCAGACACCAGGCCGATGGGCTGTCGGGCGGGACGGTCGCCGGGAACGTAGATATCGTGCAGGCCTTCGATGGCGGCAGGCACGCTCATGTTCAGTTCCACAATGATCTTGTCGGCCTGCTGCACGAACGACGCGGAGTTGCCCACGGACATGGTCGGCACGATCGCGCCGGATTCCGTGATGGCGGCGGCCTCGATGATGGCCACGTTGATGGGGCCCAGATGGCCCGCCCGCAACTGCTCCACGGTTTCGGACAAATGCTGGTCGATGAAGGCGATTTCACCCTGATTGATCTTGCGGCGCAGGGTCGTGTCGACCTGGAACGGCAGACGCCGTGCCAGCGCATTGGCCTGCGCCAGCATCTTGTCGGTGTCGTGGCCGAGTGATGCGCCCGTGATCAACGTGATGGCGAGCGGTTCGCGTTCTGCGCGCGCTGCCAGCGCGGCCGGCACCGACTTACAGTCGCCTGCCCGAGTGAATCCGCTCATTCCGACGGTCATTCCGTCCTGAACCAGTAAAGCGGCCTGCTCGGCTGAAGTGATCCTGGCGTGCAGGTCGGCGTTACGGATCCGGTCGAAAGGCATGGTGTCTCCAAATTCAAAGGCTGGCGGCTTAGGGCCGGGCGTAGCGGCTGGGGTCTGCAGCGCCCGGGCACCGTCTGACGCGGCGTTTCCCGAAGTCCCGAAGGCCGTGGATACGGGCGCCGGGACGATTTTTCGGCAGTATAGGAAGCCGAGGGCAAATCTCGTAATGACTTAAAATCATCCGTTCCAGTCGTTTTTTTCATCATTTGAATTTTTCTCGCGCACGGCGCGGAGGGTCAGCTTTCCCATGGACGTGCGCGCATTGCGGTATTTCGTGGAAACCGTCAGGCATGCCAGCTTCACGCAGGCGGCCAAGGCGCTGTTCGTCACGCAGTCCACAGTCAGCAAGATGATCCGGCAACTGGAAGAAGAAGCCGGCGCGCCGCTTCTGATCCGCGACGGGCACACCGCCCGCCCTACCGATACCGGCCGGGTCATGTACCAGCGTGGCCTTCAAGTGCTGGAGACGATGCGCCAACTGTCGGAGGAAATGCGCCAGACCGCGGAGCTGGGACGCGGGTCTCTCGAGGTCGGTATCCCGCCCATGATCAATCTGCTGTTCACGCCCGTTGTGAAGCGGTTCCGCGAATTGCATCCCGGCATCCACCTGACCCTGCGCGAAGGCACGGGCCAGGCGGTGGAAAACCTGGTGGCCAGCGGCGAACTGGAGGTCGGCGCCACCATCCTGCCTGTCGCCCCCGACGGCGGTCTGGCCGCGCAGGCGTTTGGCAGCTATCCGATCTGGGTGATCGGGCCGCCAGACGCGCCGTGGGCCGGAAAAACGTCGCTCCCGCTGAGCGCACTGCGCGAGGCGCGGCTGCTGATCCCCACCGACGACTTCGCAATCACCCGGCGGTTGCGGCAGGCGTTTGCCGATGCGGGTCTGCAGCCCAGCATCGCGGCGCAAAGCGCGCATTGGGATTTTCTGGTGGCAATGGCCTCGGCAGGACTTGGCGTGGCCCTCTTGCCCGAACCGCTGATGCAGCGGATGAAGACCCGCGGCCTGAGTACCGCGAAGCTTGCGAAGTCGGGCATCCAGTGGGAGGTTGGCCATATCTGGCTGCAGTCCGGCTATCTGTCGTTTGCCGCGCGTGCATGGTTGCAGGTCTGCGACGCGGTGCTGGGCAAGCCTCGCACGCGGGCTGCACTGGCGTCCGGACGCCAGTTGAAGTGAATCCAAACGTTCGGCTGGTAAACAGGCGTTGCGACAGCCGTCATGGCCGGTCGGCATGCTGATCTGGCCGGCCAAATCCGGCCCCAATTTCCCGGCCCGCTAGCGAGGTCAAGCCCACGAACTAGCACCTCTAAAAATACAGGGACGCAACACCAGTTTTTGTTGCAACGGGTGAGGCGGCGGCTTGTTATGCTGCCGCCTCCACGCGAGCAACTCGCCCCAAAAACATGATCCCCACCACGCCCACTCAGCCCTTTCGCGCCCGCCTACCCCGCGCGCCCAACCTGGCGGCGCTGCTTGCTGCGCTGCTGCTGGTCTTCTGCTTCCTGCCCGCCTTTGCGGCGCCGCCCGCCGCCCCCGCCGACACCGAAGCCGTTCTGGGTGCGGCCCGCAAGCAGATTGACGAGATCCGCAAGCGGGTCCCCGACGAAACGGACGACGCCGTGCTGCTCAAGCAGCGGGGCGAGGCGCTGGACATCCAGTCCAAGGCAGACGCCGCAACTGAAGCGCTGACGCCGCAACTGGCCAGCGTGACCGCACGCCTGAGCGAACTGGGCACGCCGCCGGACGGCGCGAAGGAAGCGCCGGATGTGGCGGCGCAGCGCGCCCAGCTGGAAAAGAACAGCCGCGCGCTGGACGCGCAGATCAAGTTGGCGCGGCTGCTGTCAGTGGATGCCGGCCAGACGGCTGAACAGATTTCAGCCCAGCGGCGCAAGCAGTTTCAGGCACGCTTGGGCGAGCGTCGCGACTCCTTCCTGTCGGGCCAGTTCTGGGCCGAATTCCGCCAGGAGTTTCCCCGGGATCTGGAACGGCTTGAAGCGTTGCGCGATGACCTGTCCACCGCCGTGGGACAGACGCCGAAATGGGGTTGGCTGCTGCTGACGGTCGTTGCCGGTCTGGCAATTGCACTGCGCGTCTGGGTTGGCCGGTATCTGCTGCGGCTCACGGCAACCCGAGTACCGCCCGGACGGCTGCGCCGATCGTTTCTGGCGGTGGCCCTCGTGGCGCTTTCGGTCGCCACGCCTGGCGTGATCGCCTTGCTCATCCAGACCGGCCTGGACTGGAGATCGCAACTGTCGGACAGCACCGATTCGCTCCTGACCAACTTGGTAGCCACGGTCTGCTTCGGCGGCTTCGTGTCGGGGATGGGCTACGCCTTGCTGTCCACCAATCGTCCGTCCTGGCGCCTGCCGCCGGTCAGCGACATCGTGGCGAACCGGCTGCGCTGGCTTCCCGGCACGCTGGGCGTGCTGGTGGTCCTGATCTGGCTCGCGGAACGGTTGCCCGTCCTGCTGGACGCCAGCCTGACCACGACCATCACCCTGACCGGCATCGTGGGCGTTCTGAGCATGGCGCTGCTTGCCGCCGTGCTGTTCATCGGCCGCCGCCTGCGCCGGCAGGTCATGCAGGACAGCGAAGCGCCGATTCCGCTGTGGGTCTCGCTGATGCTGGCCGCCATCTGGACGGTGCTGATCGTCAGCTTCGCCAGCCTGCTGCTCGGCTACGTGGCGTTCGGCAGCTTCCTGGTCAAGCAGGTGTTGTGGGTGCTGATCGTGCTGGCGTCGGCCTACCTGGCCTCGACGCTGGTCGAGGACGGTTTCAGCACCTTGTTGGGCACGGCGCACCGCGAAGGCGGTGAAGGCGAAGGGCCCAGCATGCGCGATCAGGCCGCGGTGCTGCTGTCCGGACTGGGTCGCGTGGCCATCGCGCTGCTTGCCATCATTCTGGTGTTGGCGCCGTTCGGCGAAGCGCCGATGGACCTGGTGCAGCGCTTTGACCAGCTCCGCAAGGGCCTGGCCATCGGCGAGGCGCAGATCCGGCCCGGCGCGGTGCTGCAGGCGTTGATCGTGCTGGCGCTGTCGCTGCTGGGCGTGAAGATGCTCAAGCGCTGGCTATCCAACCGCTATCTGCCCACCACGGAGCTGGACCCGGGCATGCAGTTGTCGGCCGCGACGCTGTTTGGGTACGGCGGCTTCGTGCTGGCCGTGGCGTTGTCGCTGTCGGCCGCGGGAATCGGACTGGAGCGGGTCGCGTGGATCGCGAGCGCGCTGTCGGTGGGTATCGGTTTTGGCCTTCAGGCGGTGGTGCAGAACTTCGTGTCGGGCCTGATTTTGCTGGCCGAGCGGCCGGTGAAGGTGGGCGACTGGGTTTCGCTGGGCGGCGTCGAAGGCGACATCCTGCGCATCAATGTGCGCGCCACCGAGATCCAGATGGGAGACCGGTCGACGGTGATCGTGCCCAACTCCGAATTCGTGACGAAAACGGTGCGCAACGTGACGCGGTCCAATCCGCTTGGCCTGGTGCAGATCAAGCTGCCCATGCCGTTGTCGACGGATGCCGAGCAGGTGCGTGAACTGATGCTGCAGGCGTTGGCGGATCACGAAGACGTGCTGGAGTCGCCGGCGCCCAACGTCTTCCTGGACGGTATCGACGCAGGCCACCTGATCTTCAATGCTAGGGGCTATGTGTCGTCGCCGCGTGCCGCGTACGGCGTGCGCAGCGCGCTGCTGTTCACCGTGCTCAAGCGCCTGGACGAGGCCAAGCTTGAAGTGTCGTCCCCGCCGACCATGCTGCTCGCGTCGGCGCCGGAACCCGCGCAGGCGCCCGCGCCCGTCGCGGTCCCGCCGCCCGCCACGCCCTGATTGCCGTCATGCACAGGCCGCTTCAGCCGGGAGAGTACAGGTCGGCGAACTGTTGCCGCTCCACGCGAGGGTTGCGCAGTGGCGGCGCGGTGAACGCGGCGCTGCGGGCTGACAGAACCGGATAGCCCTGCACCATCGGCGTTGCCGCCGCCTGCGGCAGCGCGGGCGCCGTGGCTGCAGTCTGGACGGGCGTCTGCGGCGCGACCTGCGCCACGGCGCCGCTGTCGAACCGATGGTCCGCCGTCGTCAGCGCAGGATTGGTGCAGAGCCCCTGCGCCACCAGCGCCGCCTTGGTGCGATCGTCGGTCTGGCACAGGATATCGATGGCCGCGGTTTCCAGACGCCGCGAGCGATCCGCGTCCTTGGTCGATGCCGCAGCCTGCATCGTGCGCTCGAAGTTGCGGCGCAGACTGCATTTCTGGTCCTCGATCGGAATCGCGACGTTCATCCCGAAACCCACCACGGACCCGCCGCCGCCCGCTGACACCATGCAGCTGTCCGACGAGAACGAGCCGTAGAAGCTCTGGCCGCCAACCGGCGGTGCGCTGCGCAACGTGCTGGTCCCGCTGTTGCTTGAGTTGAGTGTGATGCCCTGGTTGTTGCCCGCGTTGGTCGACCCGGACGATGCCGACGTCGTGGAACTGGACGTGCTGGTCTGCGCCCCCGCCGACATGGCGGCGAGCGACAGGGAGATGGCTAGAACGATGCTCTTCATGATGTCCCCTCGCCCGGACGGCCGAAGCCGTCCGGATAATTGGGTCAGCGATTGAACCCAACGACATGGCCCACCGGGCCGACGCCGTGTATCGACCCGAACGCGCCGATATTTGCCGCGTGGAACGAGCCCGTCGCCGAGGCGCTCGTATCCGTCTTGCCGAACGTTGCGCCGCCGTTGGCGATGCTGTCGCCGACCATGATTGGGGCGTTGCCCGTCACATGTCCGTACGACTCGCTATTGGCGTACTGCCGCGTGCTGGTGACGACTTGCGTGCCGTCGCGGCTGAACGATCCGCCGACTTCCGCGATGCCGCCCGTGCTGCCGAACGACGTCTGGCTCGACGAGCCGTAGCCGTTCACCTGGGTGGCCACCACCGAACTGCCGGTGGAGATGGACGAAGCGGTACCGTTGATGGCGCCGGCGTGACCGGTCACCGAACCGCCGACCTGGCCCGGGCCAGTGGCGTAAGCCGATGCGGCAAACAATGACAACGCGGCGACTGCTGCGAGCTTTTTCATTTGAGCTCCTCCTGATCCGTCTGCACGGATGCACAGGTGCCGGAGACCGACCGGCGCGGACCGTTACTACCCAGGAACTGCGCCCTTGCATTCGCAGGGCGTGGGACTTTCGTATTGGTACGGAATGATTGCGCCGTCCTAGGCAGGCCGGTATCGGTTAAACGAACGACCGGGTCTATCTGGAGGATGGACTCGCGAATTACACAAACCTGAAAGCGGAGATACCGGCTTCGCGCGGCCATGCGTATGGATGACGCAATGCGTCCGTCAAGCCCCGCTTGCGGGTGGGTTTCAACTCAAAGGATGGGGCCGCGCGCGTGAGGCTCACGCGTGATATCTAACGCGCCAGGCGTAGCAGCCAGCCGGTCTCGCGTCGCGCCAGCATCAGGTCCACGGCCACCAGCACAAGCAGGAAGCCGCATTCGGCCACGTACAGATTGGCAAGCACCTGATAGCTGCCCAGCAGGACAATGCCGGTAACGCCCGCAAGATACGCGGGCCAGGCGGGCGGCAGCCCGGCCGCAACGCCGCTTGTGCGGCGCGACAGGCATAGCCACGCAACGAGCGGCAATCCAAGCATCGACAAAGGAATGTAGATGGCGATGGCAGACAGCAGCACCACAACGCCGAATTGCGTATGCAGGTACAGGGACATCAGAGCAATGATGCCGACGGCGACATACCAGAGTAGGCGGACGGAAATGAGACGAGTCAATGTGACGGCTCGGTAATTCATGAAGCGGGCTGGAATCGAGGTTTTCGGCCATACTACTCCCGCCTTGCCTACCCCCATCAATCGGAGACCAAGCCATGATTCAGGAGATTGCCAGCATCCACGTCCGCGAAGGACAGGAAGCGCTGTTTGAAGCCGGTGTTACCCAGGCGAAGCCGCTTTTTCTGCGCGCCAAGGGCTGCCATGGCATGGAACTGTACCGCAGCATCGAGCAGCCGCAGCGCTACACGCTGGTGGTGGATTGGGAAACGGTCGAAAACCACATGGTGGATTTCCGGGAATCGGCCGACTTCCAGGAATGGCGCAAGCTGGTCGGCGGCTTTTTCGTTGAGCCGCCCCAAGTGCACCACGAGCAAAAAGTGATTTGAACTTTCGGCGCCGGTCCAGCGGCTGCGCGGACCGGCGCTTATTCTTCCGGGGGCTCGTTGTATTTGCGAGCGCTGCGCCGGAACGCATCGGCGGGATACTTGTTGGCGTTCTTCACCATCTTGCCGGCAACCGCCTGCGCGATATCAATGCCAAGCTGATCCGCCAGGGCCACCAGATACATCTGCACGTCGGCGATCTCGTCCGCGGCGTCCGCAAGCCGGGCGGCCGGCAGATTGCGCGACTCGTCTTCATCCAGCCACTGGAACAACGAGACGAGTTCGCCCGTTTCCCCCGCCAGCGCCATCGCCAGATTCTTGGGCGAATGGAATTGCTGCCATTCGCGTTCAGCCGTGAACTGGCGCACGGCGAGGCGGATTGCTTCCAGGTCTGACATGGGAACTCCCAAAGAAATGGCGCCTCGTTTACGCGCAGGCCAGCCGAGCGCTGGCTGCAAGCGCGACCGCGACCGTCGTCCGCACGTCTGCCAACGCACGGTGGGTCGGCTGCGAGGCGCCGACGTGCCGCGCCAGGATGTCGAGCTTGTGCGACGGCAACTCCGGCCACGCGCGGCGCGCCAATGCCAACGTGCAGTGCGTGGCGTTCGAAAAAGGCAGCCCCGTCTGGTCAGCGGCCGCGCTCAGGAAGCGCCGGTCGAACGAGGCGTTATGGAAGAACACCGGCAGATCCTCGACAAAATCCAGGAACGACGAGAAGGCCTGCGCGACGGGAATGCCGTCGCGATCGACTTCAGCCTGCGTAATGCCGGTAAGACGGGATATGAAGGAAGGGACACGGCCGCAAGTGCGAACGACCTGCGTGTATTCGTTGACGACCGCCCCGCCCTCGCCCACTCTGACCGCCGCAAATTCAAGAATTTCGCAGCTTGCGGTGGACAGGCCGGTCGTTTCCAGGTCGGCCACGATGAAGGGGCGGCCCAACGCTTCAAGCGCGTGCGTCAAGGCCGCTTGCGCACGCGCCGTGGGACGGGCCGGCGATGCGCTGGCCGCACGCGTGCGCCGATAGAAATACGTCACGCGCTTACTCCGCCGGATGCAGGGCGGCGAACCGGGCCGAACCGTCGGCAAGCTGCCCGAAGAACAGATCGGCCGGGCGCACCCACAGCCCGCGCGCGTGCGGCCAGAGGTGTTCGTACACCACCATGGACTCTTCGGTTTCGGAATGGCGGGCAGTGCCTATGTAGCGGTAAAGGCCACCCTTGTAGTGGCGGTGCGTGGCAAGCGCGAGGGCTTCGGATTCAGTCATGGACATCGGGCAAAAGGCATGGCCCGCGGCGGAAATTGCCCGCGCGGGCCACAGATGATCGGCAATGCCGTCTTTATAGCGCACTCGCGCGCAGATGCCCCGCTCGCTAGGCGGCGCGCAATCGTCTTGTGGGTTCGGCGTGGGTATCGGTGAGATCTTCGGTCACGCCGGCCAGCTTGTCCGATTGCGCCAGCGACACTTCAACGACTTGGGCCATGATTTCGGTCACGCGGCGAGACGACGCGACGATCCCCTCCATCGTGCCGCCGGCGGACTGGACCTGCACCGCGCCGCCTTCGACCTGCGCCACGGAGGTCGTAATGAGCGCCTTGATTTCCTTCGCGGCCGCCGCGCTGCTTTGCGCCAGATTGCGGACCTCTGATGCCACGACCGCGAAGCCCCTGCCGTGCTCGCCGGCGCGCGCGGCCTCGACGGCCGCGTTCAGCGCAAGGATGTTGGTCTGGAATGCAATGCCGTCCATGACCCCGATGATCTCGGAAATGCGGCGCGAACTGCCCGTGATGGCTTCCATGGTCGTCACCACGTCGCGCATCGTATCGCCGCCCGTTTCAGCGATGCGGCTGGCGTCCTGGGCGAGGCTGTTGGCCTGTCGCGCGCGTTCGGCGTTTTCGGTCAGGCCCTGGACGGCCACTTGCAGCGTCTGCGCGGCGGTAAAGCGCTTGGTGATGTCGGTAGCGAACTTCACCACCTTGAATGGCCGGCCCTGCGCATCGAGAATGGGGTTGTAGCTGGCTTCGATCCAGACCTGGCGTCCGCCCTTGCCCAAGCGCATGTACTGGCCGGTGTCGTGCTCGCCATTGCGCAGCCGGCGCCAGAAATCCTTGTACGCCGTGCTTCGGGCTTCTTCGGGCGGGACAAAGAGGCTGTGATGCCGGCCCAGCACCTCGTCGGCGCGATACCCCACCGCACCGAGAAACAGGTCGTTGGCACGCAGGATGGTGCCGTCGAGATTGAACTCGATGATCGCCTGGACCTTGGAAATCGCCGCGAGCTGCCCTTCGGAATCTGCCTGGCGATTTTGCTGATCGGTTATGTCGGTGGCGTACTTGATCACCTTCACCGGCCGTCCGCGCTTGTCAAAGATGGGGTTGTACGACGCCTGCAGCCAGACGTCCGAGCCATCTTTGCGAATCCGCCGATAACGGCCGGAATCATGTGCGCCCTGTCCCAGCCTTTCCCAAAAGGCTGCATATTGCGGCGACCCGCGTTCATCGGGATCGATGAACATGCGGTGGTGACGCCCCTGGATTTCTTCGAGCGAATAGCCCGTGGTGTCCAGGAAGTTCTGATTGGCCATCAAGATGTGGCCGTTCAGATCAAACTCAATGACCGCCTGGGATTTGTGAATGGCGTCGATCTGTCCCAGCAGGTCGTTTTTATCGGTACTGCGATATCCACGGATGAAGCGGCCAAGAGTATGCCAAAGCATGGAAACCTCCAGGGTGTGTTTGCCGGCGTGCCTGGTACACGTAATTTTTATGTATCTAATGGAAACTACTTAATCCCAGAAATTATCATGGCCCGATGTATTTCTGAATGTCCCTTTTAAAAAGAATTCAAAGCGTCGTCACGACGCACACTCGGGAAATCCCGGATTCAAGCGGCGTCCAGCTCGCGATATTGGCGGAAAATGCCCTCGCCAAACGGCAAGCGCCGGCCGCTCGAAAAATAGGCCTGCAGTTCAGGCAAAGCGGTCACGCGCTCGTGCAGGGCGAACACATTTGGATAATGTGCGGCAACGGTCGCCATGCGTTTGGGAAACGCGAACAGCAAGCCATCGACCAGGTGATAAAGGGACAAGTCCACGTAGGTCCATTTGGCGCCGCCCGCCAACCACGCCTGCGGCCCATCCAGCAGCCGTTCGAAATATCCCAGGAACTTCGGAATACGCGCTTCGCGAAATACCTTGGCGCGGCGGGCGGCCTCTTCTTTCTGGTCTTCGTAATAATCGCTGGCGGAAATGGGGTGATGGGTGTCGTGCGCTTCGGCCACCATGTCGGCAATGGTGAGTTGCAACTGGTTTACCCACAACCGGCCTTCACGCGATTCGGGCGCAAGGCCATGCTTCTCGCCGAGGAAAAGCAGAATATTGGCGGTCTGCCCCAACGTCATTTTTCCGGCCACCAGATAAGGCGGCGCAAAAGGCGGGTGCTTGCGGGCCGATTGCATGTCGTCGATCAACGCGCTTTCGTCGGCGCCCGGATCGCGGGCGCGTTCCCGATACGAAATACCGCCCGCTTCCAGCGCCAGGCGCACGAATTCTCCCCGCCCGGGAATGCCATCCCAATACCAAAGGTCGTAGGTCATACGGTCTCCTTTCAGTTGGTGCAGCCTAACCTGCAGTCTGCAGTCGGAACAGCGCGTTAGCAAGGCGCATGCCGGGCGCCTTCAAGAAAAATGGCGCGCCGGTCGTAAGCAAGCGCGCCATTTTTACTGACAGGAAGTTCCCTACGCCTGCGCCGCGTCTTCGAGGATCATCTCCGCGCCGCGCTCGGCCACCATCATGACGGCGGCCTGCGTGTTGCCGGAAACCATCTTCGGCATGACCGAGGCATCCACCACGCGCAGGCCCGTCAGCCCGTTGACACGCAGCCGCACGTCCGTGACGGCCGCGGCGTCCGTTCCCATGCGGCAGGTGCCGATGGGGTGGTAGATGGTCTGTCCGTTGCGCCGCGCAAAGTCCAGCCATTCGTCATCGCTGTCCACCTGCACGCCGGGGCTGACCTCGGCCTCCACGTAGCGTTTGAGGGCGGGCTGACTCACGATGCGGCGTGCCACCTGCATCCCGCCTACCAGGCTGTCGCGGTCGACTTGCGCGGACAGGAAGTTGGGCCGGATGGCAGGTCCGGCCAGCGGATCGGCCGACTTAATGTGAATGGACCCGACGGACTCGGGACGCAACTGCGCCACCCCGATCGTCATGCCGGGATGCCGGTCCAGGATGCGTTCGGCAGCGTTGGCGTAGCTGGCGTGCACGAAGAAAAACTGCACGTCGGGGGTGGGCAATCCGGGCGCGCTTTTCACGAAGCCGTGCACCAACCCTGTGCCCAGGGTCAGGATGCCTTTGCGGCTTATGTAGTAACGCGCCACCTGCTGCGCCAGCCGCCAGCCGCGCGACATTTCGTTCAAGGTGACCGTGTTCTTGACGCGCCAGTTCATGCGCGTGGCGAAGTGGTCGATGTAGTTTTCGCCCACCGCCGGCTGCGCGTGCACCACGCCGATACCGTGCGAGGCCAGCAAGGCTGCATTGCCCACTCCGGACAGTTCGAGCAATTGCGGGGATTGCACCGCACCCATGCAGACCAGCGTTTCGCGGCGTGCGCGCACGACGTGTTCCTGCCCGTTCTGGCGGTAGACCACGCCCACGCAGCGCTTACCTTCAAACACCAGACGCGTGACATGGGCGCCGCATTCGACACTGAGGTTGCGCCGTCCCGCGGCCGGTTTCAGGTAGCCGTCCACGACACTCCAGCGCCGGCCGTGGTGCTGGAGCACCTGGTAGTAGCCCACGCCTTCTTGATCGCCGCTGTTGTAGTCCGGATTGAAGGGTTGGCCGTCTTCGCGCGCAGCCTGCAGGAAGGCGTCCGACACCGGAAAGCGCTCGGCCACCTCTTCAAGGTGCATCGGGCCGTCCTTGCCGCGGGTCTCGCCGCCCGGCGCGTAGTTCTCTATCTTGCGGTAGATGCGCTCGGCCACGTCGCGTCCCCAACCGGCGGCTCCCGCGGCCACCCAGCCGTCGTAATCCTGGGGCTGGCCGCGCACGTAGATCATGCCGTTGATCAGCGTGGACCCGCCCAATCCCTTGCCGCGGGGCACGGCGATGACGCGTCCGTGGACGTTGTCCTCGGGTTCGGTGGCAAAGCGCCAGTTGTATTGCGGATCGACCAGCAGCTTGGAAAAGCCCGCCGGAATGGGAATCCACATGCTGCGCGCCTCGTGGCCGGCCTCCAGCAGCAGCACGCGATACTTGCCGTCCGCGCTGAGGCGGTTGGCCAGGATGCAGCCGGCCGTTCCGCCACCCGCGATGATGAAGTCGTAGTCGCCCATCGTTGTCTACCGAATGTGTGCAGCGCCGTCTAACGGGCGGACGTCACGCCCAGCGTTTCCACCATCAGTTCGATCTGGCAGGCCAGCATCGGCGCGCCGTAATGAATCTTGCAGCCGCGCGCCTGCGCCGCCACGAGCAGCGCCGTGTCCTTGGGCTGCATGATGACCTCGCAGACCAGTTGGTCCGGCGTCAGGCGGCTCACGTCCAGCGGTAGCGGATCGCCCTCTTTCATGCCCAGCGACGTGCCGTTGACGACGAGGTCATGGCCGGCCGGGTCGGCATTGCCCACCGCGATCTGCGCGTCTGGATGCAGCGACAGGATGCGGGCCTTCAGGTCCTCGGCCTTGGCGGGCGTGCGGTTGGCGATGGTCAGGCGTGAGACGCCAGCCTGCACCAGCGCGAAGCCGATCGCATTGGCTGCGCCGCCCGCGCCCGCCAGGTAGACGCTCTTGCCCTCGGGGGCGACGCCGCAACTGCGCAGGCCACGCACGAAGCCCTCGCCGTCCAGCATGTGCGCCACGAGGCGCCCATCGGCCTCACGCCGCAACACATTGGCCGCGCCGATCTTGCGTGCGACGGGCGTGGCGTCGTCGGCCAGTTCCAGGATGGCGGTCTTGTGCGGCACCGTGACGATCACGCCGCCCAGGTTTTCCAGGCGGCGCAGGCCGTCGACCACGGCCGCCAGGTTGTCGGGCCGCGCGTGAAATGGCACGCAGACGCCATCGAAACCGATCTTGGCGAAGTGTTCGTTCATGCGCTGCGGCGTCTTCACATGGTGAATCGGGTCGGCGAGGATGCCGAACAGGCGCGTGTTGCCGCTGATTTCCTTCATGGATGTCTCCGGATCAATGCTGGATGAATTCTCGCGCGACGCCGGCAATGCCTTCGGCGTCTAGCTTGTAATGGGCGTACAGCGTGGTGGGCGGCGCAATGAGGCTGTATTCGTCATAGATGCCATGACGGCGCAACCGCGTGCCGGTGCCCGCGTCGGCCAGCACCTCGGCAACTGCCGATCCCAGGCCGCCCAGCACATTGTGCTCTTCGACCGTCATCATCAGGCGCGACTGCCCGGCAGCCTTCAGGATGGCGTCGCGGTCCAGCGGCTTGATCGTCGGCATGTCGATCACGCCAACCGACAGGCCCTCTTCGCGCAACTGGCGAGCCGCGGCCAGCGCACCGTGCAGCGTGATGCCGCAGGCGATCAGCGTCAGGTCGCTACCGGTTTCGTGGACGATGGCACGGCCGAATTCGAACGGCGTGTTGTCTTCGTAGACCTGCGGATCGCGCCCGCGGCCGATACGGAAATAGATCGGTTCGGGCCAGTCCGCCGACGCCTTGATGGCCGCCGCCAGTTGCGGCCCGTCGGCGGGAGACACCACCGTCAGGCCCGCCAGTGCGCGCATGGTGGAGATGTCTTCGGTGGCGTGGTGCGAGGTGCCGTAGAAGCCCAGACTGATACCCGTGTGATGGCCGATCAGGCGGACCGGGAGGCGCGTGTAGGCGACGTCCATCCGGATCTGTTCGCAGCACAGCAACCCGAGGAACGACGCGAACGTGGCGACGAACGGCATCATGCCGGTCGTTGCCAGCCCGGCGGCCGCCGAAACCATGTTCTGCTCAGAGATGCCGAACTGCACGTAGCGGTCGGGATAGGCCTCGGCGAAGCGGTTCAGCCCGTTCGAATACTGCAGGTCGGCCGATCCGGCCACGACGGGATGCCCGGCCTTCACCAGCTCGATCAATCCGTCGGAAAGGTAGGACAGCCCGGGGTTCACCGCATTCAGGGCGCGGTACTGCCAGGAATCGGGAGAGAGTACTTGTGCCTGTGCCATTCAGATCTCGCGGGAGAGGATTTCTTCGACAGCGCTTTGCGCATCTTGCGGGGCCAGGTAGCCCAGGTGCCAGCCCGGTTCGGTTTCCATATAGGAGACACCCTTGCCCTTGATGGTCCGGGCGATCACGCATGCGGGCTTGCCGCGCGCATCGTCGGCGCGCAGGCGGCGCAGCAGCGCAGTCAGTTCGGCAAGATTGTGGCCATCGACTTCGTGGACCTCCCAGCCGAACGCCTGCCACTTTTCTTTCAGCGACTCCACCCCCATGACGTCGTCGACCTTGCCGTCGAGCTGATAGCCGTTGCGGTCGATGATAGAGATGAGGCGGGACAAGCGGTTGTGCGCGGCGAACAACGCGGCTTCCCACACCTGCCCTTCCTGCATTTCGCCGTCGCCCAGCATCACGAACACGTTGAAGTCCCGCTGGTTCATGCGGCCGCCGACGGCCATGCCAACGCCGTTGGACAGCGCATGACCGATGGAGCCCGAGCTGAAGTCGACGCCCGGCACCTTGCTCATGTCGGGGTGATCGCCCAGGGGGCTGCCCAACCGCGTGTAGCCGTCCAGCAACGCGTGATCGATGAAGCCCAGATCGGCCAGCACGGGGAACAGGCCGACGGCGGCGTGGCCCTTGCCCATGAGGAAGCGGTCACGATCCGGCCACTGCGGCTCGCCCGGGCGCAGACGCATCACATCAAAATAAAGCGCCGCGAAGATCTCGGCGCACGAAAAGACGGAACTGTAGTGTCCGACCTTGGCAATTTCGATGAGGCGGATGGTCTCCAGCCTGATATGGCGGGCCTTTTCCCGCAGCATCGCGATTTCCCCTGCGGTAGGGGCCTCCTGATCCTTGCGCATCGCGCCTCCTCCTGTCGTATGGATATATGATATATAATATACCCATTGCGCTCGAATTGGCTACGCCGGGCTAGAATCGCTCCTGGATTCACCTGCACCCTCCATACAGCAAGCCAGAAACGCCATGCCCAGCCTCAAACCGGTCAAAAAAGAGAACCTTTCCGTCAGGGTCTACAACGAAATCCGTAATGCCCTGATCAACGGGCAATACGAACCTGGCGAGCGCCTGATCATCGGCGAGCTGGCGCAGGAAATGGGCGTATCCATCACGCCGGTGCGCGAGGCCATCTTCCGGCTGATCAGCGAGCAAGGGCTCGAGATGCAGGCGGCCACCGCGGTCTACGTGCCGTACGTCAACTCGGAAAAGCTGCGGGAGATCCAGCAGATCCGCTTCCACCTTGAAGGCATGGGCGCCGCCGAGGCCGCGCAAAACATCACGCGCAAGCAGCTCGACAACCTGATCGCGTTGCAACGGGATTTCATCTCGTGCACGTCCACCGACCCCAAGCGCGCCAGCTACCTGAACCGCAAATTCCACTTCGCCATCCTCGAAGCCAGCAACAAGCCCATCCTGCGCAACACCGTTGAGTCGTTCTGGGTCATCACCGGTCCCATCCTCAAGGTGTTTCACGTCAAGACCGCCGGCCTGGACTATTCCGAAAACGAGCATCGCCACGAGGCCGTCATCGAGGCCCTGGAAGCGCGTGATTCGGAAGCGGCGCGCAACGCCATCCAGGCCGATCTGGTCTGGGGCGGAAAGATCATGATCGACTGGCTGGTCGAACGGGAAAAAGAACTCGACTACCGCCCCCCCGGGGCTCGCAAATAGGGAGACGCCATGCTGAAGATTTTCGGAGCGCCCAGCCGCTACATCCAGGGATCGGGCGCCCTGGACGCGCTGGGGCAATACGCGGCGCTGTTCGGAAAGCGCGCCGCGCTGGTCATCGACAGCTATGTGCATGGCGTGTTGGGTCCGAGAATCGAGGGGCTGTGCGCCCAGCATGGCGTGGCACTTGCGCCGCTGATCGTCGAAGGCGACCTGACGCCTGAAGTCATCGACGGATTGCGCGCGCAAGCCGCGCCGGCGAACATCGACATGGTCATTGCGGTGGGCGGCGGCAAGTCGCTGGATGCCGGCAAAGCCGTGGCCAAGTCGTCGCATTGCCACCTGATCACCGTGCCCACCGTGGCGTCCAACGACGCGCCCACCAGCAAGAATTACGTGCTTTACGACGCACATCACAATCTCCTGGCCGTCGAGCACATGCTGTTCAATCCGACCATCGTGCTGGTCGACACCGCCATCGTCGCGACCGCGCCGGTCCACTTCTTCCGGGCCGGGCTGGGCGATGCAATCTCCAAGAAGTTTGAAGCCGAACAGTGCCAGCGCAACGGCGGCAAGAACATGTACGACGCGGCGCCGCTGCTCACGGCCCAGCTCATCGCCGACGGCTGCCTGCGCACGCTGCTGGCGGACGGCGCGGATGCCGTGGCCGTTGCAGGAAGCGGCCAGCCCACGCCCGCGTTCGAGCGCGTGGTGGAAGCGATGATCCTCATGAGCGGTCTTGGATTTGAAAGCGGTGGCCTGTCCATTGCCCACGCTCTGACGCGCGGGCTACCAAAGATCAACGGCGTCGCCACCGCGCTGCACGGCCTGCAGGTGGCGGTGGGCTTGCTGGTGCAGCTTGACCTGGAGAACCGCAACGACGGCATGCTGGCCGATCTGAAGCAGTGGTATGCCCAGGTCGGCCTGCCGGTCACGCTGCGCGAACTAGGCGCGGCCGGCGAGCCATCCGATGCGGAACTGTCGCTGGCGGCGGACCTCAGCCTGAAAGCGCGCCATGCCGCCAACTTTGACCGTACGCTGGATGTGACCACGCTGGCCGCCGCGCTGCGCCGTCACGCCTGACCCCACTGCTGCCAGCAAGGGCTGGCGGGTTTGATGCCCGCCGGCCGCCCTGCCCGCCCGCGGCATCAGAACGCGACGTTGTCCTTGCCTTTCAATCCCAGCTTGGCCCGCGCTTCGTCCGGCGTCGCGACATCCAGATTCAGCGCCTCGAGGATGCCGCGGATGCGCTCCACCTGCACGCGATTGGATTCGGCCAGTTGTCCCGGTCCGATCCACAACGAATCTTCAAGACCCACCCGCACGTTCGAACCCATCGCCGCGCCGATAGTTGCCAGCGGCATCTGGTTGCGGCCGGCGCCCAGGATCGACCATTCGTAGTCGTCGCCAAAGAGGCGGTCCGCCGTGCGCTTCATGTGCATCAGGTCTTCCGGGTGCGGGCCGATGCCGCCCAGGATGCCGAACACCGATTGGATGAAGGGCGGCGACTTGACCAGGCCGCGGTCCACGAAATGCGCCAGGTTGTAGAGGTGGCTGATGTCATAGCACTCGAACTCAAAGCGCGTGCCGTTGGCGTTGCCAAGCGTCAGAATGGATTCGATGTCCTGGTAGGTGTTGCGGAAGATGAGCGAGCGGCTGTTCTCCAGATGCTCCCGCTCCCAGTCGTGCTTGAACTCGGAGAAGCGGTCCAGCATGGGAAAGAGGCCGAAGTTCATGGAGCCCATGTTCAGCGACGCCAGCTCCGGCTGGAACGTAGTGGCCGGCCGCATGCGTTCTTCCACCGTCATGTGCGGACTGCCGCCGGTGGTGATGTTGATGATGGCGTCGGTCTCGCGCTTGATGCGCTCAAGGAAAGGCTTGAACAGCGCCGGATCCTGCGAAGGCTTGCCCGTCTGCGGATCCCGCGCATGCAGGTGCAGGACGGCGGCGCCGGCCTTGGCCGCGCCGATGGCCGCCTCGGCGATCTCGTCGGCCGTGACCGGCAGGTGCGGCGACATGCTGGGCGTGTGGATGGCGCCCGTCACGGCGCAAGTGATGACGACTTTCTGTTTGGGCTTAGCCATTGTTGTCTCCGTGTTGTTTGTGACGCATGAGGCGCATCAGCTTTTCGTCGCGCCAGAAGCGGCGTGCGGCAAGGTCTTCCTCGGGCAGCAGGGCGCGCCGCTCCTCGGATAGTGCGTCGACCAGCGCGCCTTCCCAGGCCACGCAATCGCCCTGGCTTGCGCCAATGGACTGATAGAGTCCGCCATAGCGGCGGCAGTAATCCGCGATGCCGCCCGGCGCGTTCAGGTCGATGGTTTCAAACGGTCCCATGAAGGACCAGCGCAGACCCAGGCCGTCCTTGACGGTGGTGTCGATGTCTTCGGCGCTGGCGATGCCCTGGCTTGCCAGCCGGAAGGCTTCCTGCAGCAACGCGCCTTGCAGGCGATTCAGGATGAAGCCTTCGATTTCGCGCCGCACCAGCACGGGCTTCTGGCCGATGCCAGTCATCACGTCGCGCGCGCCGGACAGCGCTTCGGGGCTGGTCCACGGCGCCGGGCACAGTTCGACGACCGGAATCAGGTACGGCGGATTGACCGGATGCGCCACGAGGCACCGGTGCCTGCCGGCGAGATGCTCGGTGAACTGGCTGGCCGGGATGCTGGACGTCGAGCTGCCGATGATGGCGTGCGGTTCGGCCAGCGCGTCCAGTTCGCAAAACAGCGCGCGCTTGATCTCGACGCTTTCCGGGGAATTCTCCTGGACGTAGCTGGCGCCCTGCAGCGCCTCTTGCAGGCTGGCCGACACCTGCACGCGGTCGACGATGGCGTCCGCGTTGTCGAGCAGGCCCTGTGTTTCCAGCACGCGAAGCTGTTGCAGGATGAGCGCACGCGCTTCGGCAAGCATCGCAGCGTTCACATCATGAAGCCGCACTTCCCAGCCCATGCGCGCGAACACGATGGCCCACCCTTGCCCGATCAGTCCCGTTCCAATGATGGCCGCGCGCCGCGGCATGTGGTCCGCGGCCATCAGTAGAGCTTCTGCGTGAAGCCGTCCACGACGATGGCCTGGCCTGTCACGCTGCGCGCCGCTTCGCTAGCGTTGAACAGGACCATGTTGGCGATGTCGCGGGCTGTGACCATGCGGCCGAGCACGGCCTGGTTTTCGTACTGCGCCGCGATCTCTTCGACCGGCCGGCCCAGCGTATCGGCCTTGGCGGCGATGACGGCGCGAATTCGCGGGCCTTCAACCGCGCCGGGCAGGATGGCGTTGACGCGAATGCCATGGCCGCCCAGTTCGATCGCGAGCGACTTGGTGAACCCGATGACCGCCCATTTGGAGGCGGAATACACCGACCGGCCCGCAAAGCCAAGATGCCCCGCCGCCGAAGAGAGATTGATCATCACGCCGGCCTTCGATTCCTTGAGCAGGGGAATGGCCTGACGCGCGCACAGGAACTGGCCGGTGATGTTGACGGCGAGCGTTCGGTCCCAATCCGCCTTGGAAAGCGTTTCGACGAAACCCGTGGGACCGGCCACACCCGCGTTGTTGATCAGAATGTCCAGGCCGCCGAGTGTTTGGCGAACGGCGGCGAACAGCTGTTCAACACCGGCTTCGTCGGATACGTCGGCCCGCGCCACCTGCACACCGGGCAGTTCCGTAGGCAACGCGGCCAGCCGTTCCTCGTTGACGTCGCACACGAACACGGTAGCGCCCGCGTGGTGAAAGACCTTGGCCATTTCCAGGCCCAGCCCATCGGCGCCGGCGGTGATGAGTACTTTCTTGCCGGTGAAATCCACTTCCTCGAACATGCGCTTGTCTCCTAGGATCGTTCTTATAAGTGCGGACCATCATATACGATATATGATAAAACCAGCTATCCTGTGATCCGTCTTGCGTGTGCCGCTTCATCCAAAAAGCGTCGTTCGCCTGACGGAATCAGCTGCGCATTTTCCTCGTATTTCGGCCGCTAAGGCTTTATTCATGCGGTTTCAGGGAATTCCCTGATTCGGCATGAAGCGACCGCCACTAGAATCCAAGGCGAGGGTTCCTCGCCCCGCCGGCGCATATATCATATATAGCAAAAGACGGACGGAACGCAGATCCAGTCCGCATTCCATACCAATAAAGGAGCGTAGACAGTGTTCAAGTTCAACAAAATTGTTTTGGCGCTGGGTGTATGCAGCGCGCTGGCAAGCGGCACCGCAGCGGCCGACATGAAGGTAGGCGCGCTATTCCCGTTCAGCGGCGCGCTTGCGCTGCTTGGACAGGAAAGCTATCGCGGTCTGGAACTGGCCGTTAACGAGATCAACGCGGCCGGGGGGATCAACGGCGAGAAGATCGAAATCATCAAGGCCGACGCCGTCGATCCGACCCAGGCGGTG
This sequence comes from Achromobacter sp. UBA4530, assembly GCF_002388205.1. Lineage (NCBI taxonomy): Bacteria > Pseudomonadati > Pseudomonadota > Betaproteobacteria > Burkholderiales > Alcaligenaceae > Achromobacter > Achromobacter sp. UBA4530. Next base: position 22,656 of record NZ_DGMA01000044.1, read on the forward strand.
TCCGAGACCAAGCGCCTGATCTCGGCCAACGTGGTCGGGGTGTTCGGCAGCTATGCATCGGGCATTTCGTACGCGGCTTCGCCCGTGACGGAGCTGGCGGGCGTGCCCTACTTCGAACTGGGTGCCACCGCGCATAAGATCACCACGCGCAACTACAAGTACCTGTTCCGCAGCAACCCCAACACCGCGCTGTACGGCGTGTCGGTCGTGAACGCGTTGCATGACACCATCGCGCCGGGCATGGGCCTGAACCCGAAGGACATCAAGATCGGCATCATCCACGAAGACGGCCCGTATGGGACCGACGTGGCGGCCACCGAGAAGAAGCGCGCCCAGGAACTTGGCTACAACGTGGTGGAGGTTTTGCCGTATTCGGCCAAGACCGTCGACTTGTCGTCGCTGATCCTGCGCCTGAAGGGCGCGAAGACCGACGTGGTGCTGCAGACGGCCTACCAGAACGACGCCATCCTGTTCTTCAGCCAGGCGCGCGCGGCGGCTTTCAAGCCCAAGGTCGTGATCGGGGCGGGCGGCGGCTATTCGCTGGCCGACACCGCCAAGGCCGTGGGCGCCGACATGAACGGCGTGTTCGACCTGGACTTCCCGCAAGCGTCCATCAATCCGGCCGGCGCGCCAGGCCTGGACAAGTTCCTCGAAGCCTACAAGGCAACCTACAAGAGCGATCCGCAATCCGGCCACAGCCTGACCAACTACGTCGGCGCCAAGGCCTTCTTCGAAGCCATCGCCAACGCCAAGTCCACGGACAAGGACAAGATCCGCGCCGCGGTGCTGGCCTACAAGAAGCCCGCCGGCCAGACGGCTAACGGCTGGGGCTTCGACTTCGGCGAAGACGGGCAGAACAATGCCTCGACCTTCTACGTGATGCAGTGGCAAGACGGCAAGCTCGTCACCATCGGCCCGGAAAACCTCGCTCTCGGCAAGCCCATCTTCAAGAAATAAAGCGCGATGCCAGCGGCCGGGCGCCGGGGCCTTGCGCCCCCGGTGCGCGTCCGGTCTTACCCGGGGCCTGAGCGCCCCGCCCCTGGACGCTGCGGGACAGGGACGGGGCGCTTCCCGCACTTAGAGGTTGCACAATGGAATTATTCATTCAACTGGTCATCAACGGCCTGTTGCTGGGCGGCGCATACACGATCATCAGCCTGGGGCTGACGCTCATTTTCGGTGTCGTGCGCGTCGTGAACTTCGCGCATGGCGAGTTCCTGATGATCGGCATGTACATGGTCTATCTGATCGCGGCGCAGTTCGGCGTCCACCCCTACGCGGGTCTGATTCCGGTGGCCGTGATTCTGTTCGCGCTGGGCGCGCTGACGCAGAAGGGCATCATCCAGCCGCTGCTTCATGCGGATCAACACATCCAGATCTTCGCCACGGTGGGCGTGTCCACCATCCTCTTGAACCTGGCGCTGGTGATCTTTGGCGCAAACGTCTATCGCGCGCCGGTCGAATTGGGCACCAACGCCATCGAGTTCGGTCCGTTCTCGATGGTCACGGGACAAGTCGTCACGTTCATCATCGGCCTGACGCTGGCTGTGCTGCTGCACCTGTTCATGCACCGCACCTATCTGGGCCGCGCGTTGCGGGCTGTGGCACAGCACCGCTACGCCGCCACGCTGATGGGCGTGAACGTCAATAACGTCTACGCCATTGCTTTCGGGCTGGGCACCGCCTTTGTCGGCATCGCCGCGGGGTTGCTTGCGCCACAGTACCCGGTGTTCCCCACGGTGGGCACCTACTTCGTGCTGACCGCGTTCGTGATCGTGGTGCTGGGCGGGCTGGGCAGCCTGTATGGCGCCGTCGCAGGGTCCATGATTATCGGCATCGTCGACACGCTGGCGGGTTTCTACATCGCGCCCGACCTGAAAGAGGTCGTCTATTTCGGGATCTTCCTCTTGATCCTTGTCCTGAAGCCGAACGGTCTGTTCGGTGTCGGTACAGAGTGACCAGAACAACAAGGAGCAAGACGTGTTTCCCGACTTTCGACATCCCAAAGCCTACGTCAGCCTCATCCTGCTGATCACGATGTTCCTCGTGCCCGTCGTCATGGGCACGCCCTTCTGGACCAACCTCTTCGTCCTGCTGTTCGTGTTTTCCGCGCTGTCGGTCGCCTGGAACATCGTGGGCGGCTATGCCGGCCAGTTGTCCCTCGGCCATGCGGTGTTCTATGGCATCGGCGGCTACACGGCCACGCTGTTGACGCAGAACTTCGGCATCTCGCCGTGGATCGGCATGTTCGCGGGAGCCGCCATTTCCGCGGCCGTCGCCATCTTGATCAGCTATCCCACGCTACGCCTGCGCGGACCCTTCTTTGCGCTGGCGACCATCGCCATCCTGGAAGTGGTTCGCCTTCTGGTCATCCACGAGGAAAGCTGGACCGGCGGCTCCAGCGGCATCAGCCTGCCCTTGAACATCGGCTGGGCGTGGATCGTGTTCCGCGAGAAGATCAACTACGTCATCATCGCGTTCGGTCTGTTCGTACTGGTGACGTGGGTCTCGTGGTACATCCGCAAGTCGCGCATCGGACACTACCTGATCGCGATCCGCGAACGCGAGGATGCCGCGCTGGCCGTGGGCATCCACACCGTGCGCGTGAAGATCATCGCCGCCGTGGTGTCCGCCGTGCTGACCAGCATCATCGGCACGTTCCACATCACCTACCTGACCTTCGTCGATCCCAGCTCCGCGTTCTCGCTGGAGCTGTCCATTCAGGTCGCGATGTTTGCGCTGATCGGCGGGTTGGGCACCGTTTCCGGCCCGATCGCGGGCACCTTCCTGGTGCTGCCCATCGCGGAACTGGCGCGCGGCTGGCTCAGCAGCGTCGGCAACGGCATGCACGGGTTGATTTACGGCCTGATCCTGGTCGCGGTGGTGCTAACCATTCCGCGTGGGCTGGCAGGTGCGTTCGGGCCGTTCATCGAGCGCATGCTGGCGCGCCTGCCCTACCTTGGCACGCCGCCGGCCAAGCTCAAGCTGGCCGACGAGATCCGCATCCGTAACGCCACCCGCAGCGAGCAGCCGGTCCTGAAGGCGGAGGGACTGTTCAAGAGCTTCGGCGGCCTGCGCGCCACGAACGACGTATCGCTGACGCTCAACCAGCACGAAATCCTGGGCATGATCGGGCCCAATGGCGCGGGCAAGACCACGGTGTTCAACCTGCTGTCGGGCTTTCTGTCGCCGGACAAGGGCGACATCACGATGCGCGACGAGCAAGGCAACTGGGTCACCTGCAAGACGCCCGACGCCTTCGCGCACAAGGGCCTGGGCCGCACGTTCCAGATCGCCAAACCGTTCACGGGACTGACGGTGTTGGAAAACATCATGCTGGGCGCGTTCATCCACACGTCGGACCGCGACGAGGCCGAGCAGATCGCCCTGAAGGTGGCCGAGCAGACCGACCTGGTGAAGTATCTGAACACCGAAGCGCGCAGCCTCACGGTGGGCGGCATGAAGCGTCTGGAAGTGGCGCGTGCGCTGGCGATCAAGCCGCGCATCCTGCTGCTGGATGAAGTGATGGCGGGCTTGAACCCCACGGACATCGAGAAATCCATCCAGATGATCCGTCGCATCCGCGATTCCGGCGTTTCGGTGCTGCTGATCGAACACATGATGCAGGCCACGATGGCGCTGTCCGACCGCATCATCGTCCTGAATGAAGGGGGCGTGCTGGTCAGCGGCGCCCCCAAGGACGTGGTCGAGAACCCGGCCGTCATCGAAGCCTATCTGGGCAAGGAGTATCAGGATGCTTAAGGTGTCGAATCTGACGTCGGGCTATGGCAAGAGCCAGGTGCTCAACGGCCTGAATTTCGAGGTGAACGCGGGCGAGATCGTCACGCTGATCGGCGCCAACGGCGCGGGCAAGACGACCACGCTCAAGACGCTGTGCGGCGTGATTGCCGCCACGCAGGGCAAGGTGGAGTTCGAAGGCCAGGACCTGACGAACCGCGAACCCTACGACATCGTGGACGCCGGGATCACCATGATTCCCGAAGGGCGACAGCTCTTCCCGCACTTCACCGTGCGGGACAACCTGCTCATGGGCTCGTACAAGCGCGCCGCGCGGCCGATCGTCGAACGCAAGCTCGACGAAGTGCTGCGCATCTTCCCGCGCGTGAAGGAGCGGCTGAGCCAGTACGCCGGGTCGCTGTCGGGCGGCGAGCAGCAGATGGTGGCGATTGCGCGCGGCATGATGGCGGACCCGAAGCTGCTGGTGTTCGACGAACCGTCGCTGGGGCTGTCGCCGCTGCTGGTGCAGCAGATGTTCGACATCATCCGCGACGTCACCTCGCACGGCGTGACGGTGCTTCTGGTGGAGCAGAACGTGTTCCGCACGCTGCGGCTGGCGGATCGCGGTTATGTGCTGGAAAACGGCGCGATCGTGCGCACGGGCACGGGCGCGGAACTGCTCAGCGACCCTCACGTCAAGAAGGCCTATCTGGGCCACTGAAATCCAAGGACGAACGTCTCATGTCTTTACGCTGCACATTCATCGACCATGGCAAGGGCGGCGCGCCCGACTGCATGCGCATCGCCGAACGCGACATGGAAGCGCCGACGCGCCGCCAGGTGCTGATCGAAGTAGCCTTCGCGGGCGTCAACCGCCCGGACGTGCTGCAACGCTCGGGTTCCTATCCTCCGCCCCCGGGCGCCTCGCCCTATCTGGGCCTGGAAGTGTCGGGCACCGTCGTGGCGGCCGGTCCCGAGGTGCAAGGCTTGAAGGCCGGCGACCAGGTCTGCGCGCTGACGCCGGGCGGCGGCTATGCCCAGTACTGCCTGGCCGACGAGCGCCATTGCCTGCCGGTGCCGCGCGGTCTGGATCTGCTGACGGCCGCGGCCATTCCCGAAAACTACTTCACCGTCTGGACCAACGTGTTCGACCGAGCACGCCTCACCGCAGGCGAAAAGTTTCTGGTCCACGGCGGCTCGAGCGGCATCGGCCTGACGGCAATCCAGCTCGCACGCGCATTCGGCGCGGAAGTCTGGACCACCGTCGGCAACGTAGAGAAAGCGGATGCCTGCCGGAAAGCCGGCGCGCACCATGCCGTGCAGTACCGCGACGCAGACTTCGAGGCCGCCGTGCGCGAGGGCACGGGCAACGTGGGCGTCGACGTGATCCTGGACATGGTGGGCGGCGCCTACATCAACAAGAACCTGCGGTTGCTGGCCCTGAACGGACGGCTGGTGCAGATTGCGTTCCTGGAGGGCAGCAAGGCCGAGATCGACGCCCTGCCCATCATGACCAAACGGCTGCAATTCACCGGATCCACGCTGCGCCCGAGGTCCGACGAGGACAAGGGCGCCATCGCGCAATCGCTTGTGCAGAAGGTGCTGCCGCTCATGGATCAGGGAAAGTGCCTGCCCCTGATCCACGAGGTCTTCCCGCTGGCCGAGGCCGCGCGCGCGCACGCATTGATGGAAAGCAGCAAGCACATCGGCAAGATCATGCTGCAGGTGCGGCCATGAACGCGCGCTTTATCGGCCAGACCATCATCGTCACGGGCGCGGTCGGCGGCATCGGCTCGGCCATCGTCGAGGCGTTTCTGGCCGAAGGCGGCCGCGTGGGTCTCGTCGACTTCAATGCGCAGGCCGGGCAAGCCTACGAGAAGGAACTCCAGAAGCGTGGCCATGACGTGTGTTTCGTGCCCACCGACGTCGCGCATTTCGACCAGTGCCAGGCCGCCTATGACCGCATCACGCGCGAGCTGGGCGCCGCCACTGTCCTGGTCAACAACGTCGGCATCTCGCCCAAGACGAACGGCCGCGCGCTGAAGGTATGGGAGATGCCGCCGGCGGAGTGGAACAACGTCGTCTCGGTGAACTTGAACGGCGTGTTCTACATGACGCATCTGGCCACGCCGCTCATGGTGCAAGCGCGACAGGGGCGCGTCATCAACATGTCGTCGGTGGCCGGCAAGGCATACTGCGATATCGTGGCGGCGCATTACGCGGCCACCAAAGCCGGGCTGATCGGGCTGACGCGGCACTGGGCAGCCGAGCTCGGCGAACATCAGGTGACCGTGAATGCGCTGGCGCCCGGCCGGATCAGCACACCGCTGCTGAAAAGCGTGCCGCAGGAAATCAACGACGCGGTGGCGGCGATGACTGCGCTGCGGCGCCTGGGCACGCCCGAGGAAGTGGCGGATGCCTGCCTGTTCTTCGCGTCCGATCAGGCCAGGTTCGTGACTGGGCAGGTGCTGGACGTGGCGGGCGGCTGGCTGATGACCTAGCCCGCGACACGCTCAGTCCTGCACGCCCAGCCGGTAAACCACCGTGTCCAGGCGGCTGACGCCCGCAGACTGGAACTTGGGTTCCTTATCAAGAATGTCGCGGCGGTCGATGATGACGGCGGGCGAAACGTCCGAGAAGATTGCCTGCACCTCGCTGTCGACCACGGAAAACGGCGGGCCTGCCATCTCTTCCTGCGGATAGTCCAAGGTGATGAGCAGGCCGCGATAGGACGGCGACAGCTGCCCGTAGACGTGACGCACGTAGCTTGCCCGCATCGCGTCCGGCAGCGCGACGAGCGCCGCGCGGTCAAACACGCCCACGCAATGCGACAGCACCTGCGCATCCATCTTGAAGATGTCTCCGCAGACGATCTCGATGTTGCCGGCCACGTAGTGCGTGCCGTATGCGGACTCGTGCTTGACCGGCCGCAATTCGTTTTCGGTGAAGAACTGCTCCACCGCAAGCTGCGAGAGCTCTGCGCCCAGCACCTGATGGCCCTGCGCGGCCAGCCACACCATGTCCAGCGACTTGCCGCAAAGCGGGACCAGCACCTTGCCGCCCTTGGGGACGTCAAGCGTCGGCCAGTACTTCTGCAAAAGCGGCGTGATCCGAGCCTGATGAAAATGCGTGCGCCCTTCGCGCCACCGTTCCAGCCAGAATTCCGCGTCCATGACTTGTCTGCTCCTCCTATGAATACGTGTCGCAACTGCCGGGATCAGCGTACCTTCAGCCGTTGCCGGGGCGCCTGATCGTTCGCAATACGCGCTCGGGCATTGTAGTGCTGGTCTGAAATGTCGGGCGCGGCCGCCCCGCCGGCGCTTCGTCCGCGATGGTTCCGGTATCGTATGGGCCCGACATGACGCCCGGCGGCCCTTCTCATGCTTGCAGCGCTTCGCATCCGTCTTCTCTCTCCGTTGCTTCTCGTCAGCGTTCTGATGGGCCAGCCAGCCCATGCCCAGGACGCGTCGCAGCTGGACGACGCTTATCTTGCAGAGCTGCGAGCGGAGAACGACGCGCTGCGTGCGCGCATCCAGCAGTGGCCCCCTGCCCTGCAGGCGCAGAACGCGCAGATCTCCGCGGCGCTGCGAGCCGGCGATCGCCAGGAGGCGCAGCGCATCGCCGAAGACATGGCGCGGCAGGCGCCCGCCGACGCCGACATCAGGCTGTTCCTGGGAAAGCTGCACGGTCAGCAAGGCAACATGGCGGCGGCGCTTGCGTTATTCGAGCAGTCCATCGCATTGAATCCCGACAACAGATGGGCGTACGTCAACAAGGCGGGCGCGCAGGCCGAGCGCGCGGACCTGCCCAACGCGCTGGCGACAACGCAGGTGCTGACTGCAAAGTTTCCTGGCTGGAGCATCGGCTACAACCTGCAGGCGTCGGTGCTGGATGCGTTGAACCGCCCGGAGGAAGCGCTGAGCGCCTTTGAGAAGGCCGTGCGCGCCAAGCCGGCCAGCGCGCTGATCCTGACGAATCTGGGCAACCTGCAACGCAGGCTTGGGCGTCTGGCGGACGCCCGCAACTCCTACGAGGCCGCGCTACGCCTGCAGCCCGGCTACGCCTTCACCGAAACCCAGTTGGCAACCCTGCCCCAATAGGGCCAATGCGCCCGGAGACCCCATGAACCGTCGTCCCCTGCTGCTGATGCTGGGCAGCCTGATTGCCGCGCCGCTGCGCGCTCTGGCCTCTCCCGCCCGCGATGCCATCGTCCGCAAGGTCTATGCGGCGCCGGACGCCAGCCTGTCCTACACCCCTCAGCACGCGGCCTTGGTGCGCCTGCTGCGGGTGCAATGGATGCCGGTCGAATCCGGCGCGCCCGGCATCGATTTCGAGCAACCGCTGCTTGGCGGCGCCGATACGCTTGCCACTGCCCGCGGTGCGCTGAAGACAACCGACGATGCGCTGGCCATCCGGCGGCTGGCCGAAGTCTGCCGCCTGGTCCCGCGCTATGTGCAATCCATCGGCAGGTTGCAACCCGGCCGTTACGCCGTGCCAGCCGAAATGCGCGAGGCCTTCGACTTTCCGGAAAGCGGCGTGGATGCGCAGGGCATGTTCAATCTACGCAAGGAGCATCTTGTCCTGCTGCGCGCCGCGGTCTGGCGCGAAGTGGACGATCAGGCGCTGGGCGCGGTTTTGCGCGAAGGGGATCGCTTCTGGCCCATGCCCTACGTCGACGGCAAGCGTCCGTATGGAAATTCCAGTTACTACCAGGTCGACATTGGCCGGCTGCTGGGCGAACCCTACGCGCTGGACGTCAAGGGGCACGCCATCACCGACCCGGTCAAGGACGCCCGCTTCGAACGTCTGCACTATGAAACGCTGGCGGCGCTCCAGGTTTTCCTGAGCCATTCCGCCGCGGTCAAATCCAAGCGGTAATGTCGGCGGGCCCCGCGCGGCCGGCCAGGCGCGGCCGGCTAAGCGCGGTGCATGAAGCTGCGGATATCGTCCAGGATCGGCACCGCGGCCAGCAGCATCAGCAGCAATGCCAGCGGCCAGGTCGACCCGAAGCCGAAGTTGAAAAACGAATACGCGCCCGTCACGCCGCCGACGAAGAACAAGGTCACCATCAGGCTCAGCACGACGAGCTTGCCGCGGTCGGCCAGCACCCGCGGCATTGACTGCGGGTCGCCCTTCGCGACGTTCCAGTAGAACAGCTTGCCAAGCTCGATGCCGATGTCGGTCACCATGCCCGTCACGTGCGTGGTGCGGATTTCGGACCGGGACACCTTGGTGATCATCGCGTTCTGCAGACCCATGATGTAGCAGAGCAGCATCACCGTGCCGGGCACGTAGAACCAGCGCAGCGTCTCAAGGTTGGCGCCCAGCAGGCCGAAGATCAGCAGCAGCACGGCCTCGAGCAGCAACGGCAGCGCGTACTCGCTGGCCAGCCGGGACCTGCGCCCGAAGTTGATCAGAAAGGCGGAGCTGGCCGCCCCCGCCATGAACGACACCAGGGCCGCCAGCCCTTGCAGCACCACGATCACCCCGCCAAGCGCCATGTGGTCGGCCATCATGGACACGATGCCGGACATGTGGGAGGTGTACTGCTGGACCGCCAGGAACCCGCCCGCGTTGACGGCGCCGGCGGTGAAGGTCAGCAGATAGGCAAGATGGCGATTGGCTTGCGGGCTACGGCTGACAGCGGTCAGCCGGCGCAAATACGGGATGGTCACGCCTGTCCTTTCAAAACAAGAACGTGTTCACTGCGATTCGGAATGACATTCTAGTCGCGGCGGCGGCGCGCCGATCAAGGCCTTGAAACCGGATAGTAAACGCCGCCGAGCGCGCCGTTCAGGCCGCAATACGGCCGGCTGGCTGCGTCGGCGGCCTCGGCCGGCGGGTTTTCGGACAGCACGAGACCGTATCCCTTGCGCGACAACGTCAGCGTCCAGCCGTCGGCGTCGACCGTCTCGATGACCACCGCATTGTTCTTGACCGCGCCCGCGCCGCGCACGTCGCACACCCAGCGGCCATTTTCCGGATGCGCCGCGGAGCCGTCGAATGCCAGGCTGCCATCCGGCTGCCGTTTGATCGAAATGCCACCGGCGAGGTTTTCCCAATCGCCTTCAAAGCCTTGACGGCGCTTGAGCACCAGCGACGACAGAAAGGCGTCGCGATACTTCAACCGGTCCGCCAGTTCCTTTTGGGGCGGGTCGTTGCCGGGCGGCGACGCGTAGGCCTCGTCCCGCACCTTGACGAACCACCGCTGGTCTTCCGTCAGCGCCTTGCCCGTCGCCGGATCGAAGGTCATTCTGGCCTTGCCGAAGTGTTTCGCGATGCTGGCGTCCTGTTCGGCCAACCCGCTATCGGCGCATATCGCCTTCTCGACCGCCGTCCGGGCCCTTGCGCAATCGAATGATGGCTTGCCGGTGGCCCAGGCCGCCGGACTGCACAGCACGATCAACAGCGCGAACCCGGCGGCAAGACGATTCACAGGACAAACTCCCGCAGATTCTCGACCCGCGCCGCCAGGCCGTCCGCGCCCAGATAGTGGCCCAGCTTGCCGGCGCGCACGCGCTTGAGGTCTTCCTGATAGCGGGTGGCCATCGAATCGCGGACCTGCGCGTACGCCTCGGCAATGCCCTCGCCGCAGGCCTGGGCAACGATACGCGCGGCATCGGGCGATCCGCACGCGACGCAGCGCGCGACACCCAGCGCGTCGGCGTCGGCGCCCCGCGCCAGCAGTGCGGCGACCAGCTCGGCAGGCGGCTCACGATCGAAGCGGTGAATGGCCGTGGGGCTGACCGGCGCGCCCGCGTCCAGCAGCGCCTGCGCCGCCGCATACGCATGCTGCATCAGCGCGACGTCCAGCGCCTGGGCGCTACCGCGCAGCGGCGCATCCAGGCGCACGCCCTGCGCCGACAGACGGCGCACAAGGGCCGCGTCATCCTGCGACAACGCGTGCTGCAAGGCCAGCGCGGCCAGGCCAGGCTTGGCGGCCAGCGTTCCGTCCTCGAGCGGGCCGCGCCAGTCGACCAGCGCCTGCCGGTAGAAGACCGCCACGCGGTCGGCCAGCGACTGCGGCATGCCGTGACCCGACACGCGCTCATCCAGATACTCCAGAACGCGCAGGCCGGGGCTGTCTTCGTCTTCCTCGGGGTCGGTTTCCAGGCACAGCGCGGCAAACGCGGCATGCAGGTCCGGCGCGATGGTCGCGATGCCGTCCTGCTGCAAGGCGTGCGTCCAGCCCGGCAGGCCCTGCTTCCACGCGACCACGCTGCCTGCTCGCGGCCCCGGTTCCACGGCGACGTAGATGCGGTCGCAGTATTCGAAACCGCCTATCGGCAGATAGCGCAGCTTCCCATTCCACGTCGCGCCATCCTCGGCGGCGGCTTCCTCGGCGCACTCCTGCTCGTGCTCGATCCACCCTTGCAGGTCGCGGTACTGGTCGCTGCCGTCGTAGAACAGCTCGGACCAGCTCAAGGCCTCTTCGTTGCCGTCCATCTGCGCGCGCAGATCGTAGGCCAGCTCGCCGCCGGCGGTCAGCCGCCACAGGTCGAGCAACGCCGGCGGCAGCGGGCCCTCGCACAGCGCCTCGATCTCGGCGATGCGGGCGTCGGACATCGGGGGTTGCACATCGATCAGCAGGCGGCCGGCAAACACCGCGATGCCGTGCTCACGCAACGCCAGCAGTTCGCCAGACGTGAAAAACTCGCTCATGTTGAAACTTCAAGGTTGGAGACCGGTGCGATTTTACTAGCGGGGGGTGAAGAATCCCCGCACTAAGATGGCCGACCGCCGTTGGTGTACGGAGTTTGCCCTTGGCCTTCAACACGAGAATGCATGACGCCTGGCTGGTGCGGACCGGCGCTGGCGCGCCGGTCCATCCATGAACGCGGTTCGCGTCAGGCGGCGCCGGCCTCGCGCAATTGCTGTCGCCGATATTCGCCCTGCCGCACATGCATCCAGCCCGGATACTCCGGCGGCAGCGCGCTGACCTTGTCCAGCGCGGCCAGTTCGTCCTGCGTCAACCGGATATCCGTGGCGGCCAGATTGTCTTCCAGCTGGTCCACGCGCTTGGCGCCGATGATGACGCTGGTGACGATCTGCTGGTGCAGCAGCCAGGCCAGCGCCACCTGCGCCACCGACACGCCGCGCGCGTCTGCGATCTGCCGCAGCGCATCAATGCTGTCGTAGGCGCGCTCCCGGTTCACGGGCGGGAAATCGAACGCGACGCGGCGGCTGCCCGCCTCGGCCTCGCCATCACGGCTGTACTTGCCGCTGAGCAGGCCGCCGGCCAGCGGACTCCACACCATCAACCCGACGCCCTCGCTCTGCAGCATGGGAACCAGTTCCCGCTCCAGATCGCGGCCGGCAATCGTGTAGTACGCCTGCAGCGACTCGAAGCGCGCCAACCCCAGGCGCTGCGCGATGCCGAGCGCTTTCATGATCTGCCACGCGGCCCAATTCGATACGCCGATGTAGCGCACGTGGCCATGTTGCACCAGCGTGTCCAGCGCCCGCATGGTTTCCTCGACCGGCGTGGCGGGGTCAAAGCCGTGGATCTGATACAGGTCGATATGGTCCAGCTGCAAGCGGGACAGGCTCTTCTTGACGCCATCCAGGATGTGTACGCGTGAATTGCCGCGGGCATTGACGCCCGCGCTCGTCTGCCCGAAGACCTTGGTGGCGATCACGACGTCCTCACGCGGGATCTTCAGATCGCGCAGCGCCTGGCCCGTGATGATTTCTGAGCGGCCTTCGGAGTACACATCCGCCGTGTCGATGAAATTGACGCCCGCGTCCAGCGCGCGGCCCACCAGCCGGTTGGCGTCTTCCTGTTGCAGGCTGCCGATCTTGCTCCAGAGCTCGCCTTCGCCGCCGAAGGTCATCGTGCCCAGGCAAAGCTCCGAGACGAACAGGCCCGTGCTGCCGAATTTCTTGTATCGCATGTGTGCTCCTTCAGGGGCGGGCGAGCGCGCCGGGCCCCGGAGTGGGACACCGCTGCGGCAGCCTGCCGGGGTGCGGACAGTATGCGTCCGGCGAGCCACGCGCACGCTGCTTGATCCTGCCCTTTTTTTGCCCGATTCTCCGGCCCGGCAGCCAATTCAACGCGACCCGTCGTTTTCTCCGGAATTCCTGCCTAATCCTCCGTTCCCCCATGCCGGCCGGCGCGGACCGCGCAAGATGGCAATACACTGGCGGACACCCAATCCTCTGCCGCCGTCGCCCCTCTTGTTTACGGGCGGCGCGCCCCCGGGAGCCCCTCGATGTCCCTGAATTCTGCCCGATCCCTCGCGCCCGGCATCGCCGCCCAGGACGCCGCCTGCGAACTGGCGCGGTCCGAGCTGCTCTGCACGCTCGAGCGCATGACCGGCAACCTTGAAGGGGCGCTGGATACGCCGGTCGAAGGCCTGTACCTGCATCGGCTGTCGCAGCCGTCGGGGGCCAAACCGGTCGTGCAGAAAGCGGCACTGGCTGTGATCGCGCAAGGATCGAAACGGCTTTTCATCGGTGACGAGACCTATGAATACGATCCCTTCCACTTCCTGATCTCTTCGGTGGATCTGCCCCTCGTGGCCAAGGTGTCGGTGGCCAGCCCGACCCTGCCTTATCTGGGCTTGCGGCTGGACCTGAACCCCGAGGAGATCACCGCGCTGATCAGCGACGAGAACCTGCCGCCGCTGGTGCCGGCCGAAGCCTCGCGCGCGCTTTGCGTCAATCCGCTGGGCAGCACGCTGCTGGACGTGGTGCTGCGCCTGCTGCGGTTGCTGGACACGCCACGGGACATTCCGATCCTGGCGCCGATGATCAAGCGTGAACTGCTTTACCGCCTGCTGATGAACGGCCAGGGCGTCGTGCTGCGCCAGACGGTGCTGCAGGACAGCCAACTGAACCGCGTGGCCAAGGCGATCCGCATCCTGCGGGACAATTTCGCGCAACCCCTGCGCGTGGAAGAGATTGCGCGCGACGTCCACATGAGCGTGTCGTCGCTACATCATCATTTCAAGCAGGCCACGGCCATGAGCCCGCTGCAGTATCAGAAGCACCTGCGGCTGCAGGAGGCGCGCCGGCTCATGCTGACGGACGATGCCGGCGTGGCGCTGGCCGCGCATGCCGTCGGCTACGAGAGTTCATCGCAGTTCAGCCGCGAGTACAGCCGCCTGTTCGGCACGCCGCCGCTGCGCGACAAACAGCGTTGGAAGGACGAGACGGCACTGGCCGCCTAGCCACGCGCAATCTGCCGGTTTCCGGGCAATTGCCGCAAATCCTCGAATACGATCCGTAGTCCCGCCAGGCTCAGCCGATCCAGCCGGGTGCGCCTGATCCCGCGGGGAACTGGGCCACGCGCCGTATCATGCGGGGCACCGACGACTCTCGAGGAATTTGCATGCACGACCTGAATGACCTTTATTACTTCGTCGAGGTCGTCAAACACGGCGGATTCGCGCCGGCCGGCCGGGCGCTGGACATCCCGAAGTCGCGCCTGAGCCGCCGCATCGCCCTGCTGGAAGAACGCCTTGGCGTGCGCCTGATCCAGCGCTCCACCCGAACGTTCGCGGTGACCGAACTGGGCCAGGAGTACTACGACCAATGCCTGGCGATGCTGGCGGGCGCCGAAGCGGCGCAGGATGTCATCGACCGCACGCACGCCGAACCGCAAGGCACCATCCGCATCGCCGCACCGCCCGCGCTCATCTATTACTTCCTCGGGGACGTGGTGGCGCGCTTCATGGAAAAGTGCCCCAAGGTGAACGTCTACCTGAAGAGCTTCAGCCGGCCGGTGGACGTGCTGCGCGAAGGCTTCGACCTGGCGGTGCGGGTGCGCTTTGGCGCCATCGAAAGCAGCGACCTTGTCATGAAGAACCTGGGCCTGAGCTGCCAGAGCCTGGTCGCCAGCCCCGCGCTGGCTCGCACCCTTCCGGATTCCGCCGATCTGCAGCACATCAGCCGGCAGCCGACCATGGCGCTCGGCACCGAGCAGCGCGAATGCCAATGGCGCCTGCTGGGTCCCGACAACGCGCGCCTGGCGGTGCCGTTCATGCCCCGGCTCGTCACGGACGACATGCTGGCGCTCAAGCAAGCCGCGCTGCGGGGCGTGGGGGTCGTCGCCCTGCCCCTCCTGATGATCCGCGAGGAACTCGATGCGGGCACGCTGGTGCCCGTGGGCGCCCCCTGGCAACCCGAGCCCGGCAGCGTGCATGCCGTGTTCCCGTCGCGCCGGGGCCTGCTGCCCGCCGTGCGGGAGCTGTTGGATTTCATGGGAGACGCGTATCGTGAAAACGCGCGCTGCGAAGCTGCGACCCAGACGCGCCACGGCATCCCGTCACTGCAACCGGTCCAATCGTTGTCCGATAATTAGAACGCTGAGAGTCGAAATTCCCGTCTACCGGCGCGGTTGTCCTGAAATTAATATCCTTCCTACGCACTCAGCGTTGCACAAAACACCGCGCAACACCGCGCAACCTGAATAGACCAAGGAATCAGCCATGACCCGCCCCTACGTTAAGCTCGACAAGTCCCAAGCCGCCGTTCTGCTGGTGGATCACCAAGCCGGCCTCCTGTCCCTGGTGCGCGACTTCCAACCCGATCAATTCAAGAACAACGTGCTGGCCCTGGCTGACCTGGCCGAATACTTCAAGCTCCCCACCATCCTGACCACCAGTTTCGAAGACGGCCCCAACGGCCCGCTGGTCCAGGAACTGAAGGACAAGTTCCCCGACGCTCCCTACATCGCCCGCCCCGGCAACATCAACGCCTGGGACAACGAAGACTTCGTCAAGGCCGTCAAGGCCACCGGCAAGAAGCAACTGATCATCGCCGGCGTCGTCACCGAAGTCTGCGTCGCCTTCCCCGTGCTGTCGGCCATCGAAGAAGGTTTTGACGTGTTCGTGGTGACCGATGCTTCGGGCACCTTCAACGAAGTGACGCGTGACGCCGCTTGGCGCCGCATGGAACAGGCCGGCGCGCAACTGATGTCGTGGTTCGGCGTGGCATGCGAACTGCACCGCGACTGGCGCAACGACGTGGAAGGCCTGGGCACCTTGTTCGCCAACCACATCCCCGACTACCGCAACCTGATGGCCTCGTACTCGGCCTTCAAGGCGGCCAAGTAAGGTTGCCGCGCGGCCGGCTTGCCGGCCAGACCACGCTGAGACAGCGGTGAAAAAAAGGCCCAGGCGAATTGCCTGGGCCTGCCTTTGTCATTTCCGCTTGCGGGCGAAGGGATACGCCTGCTGCGCCAGGAATGTCCCGGGCATGTCGTTGTCTAGAATCCCGTAGTTCTGCGGCAGCCGGTTGCCCGCCCCGCGGACCGCGGTGCCGAACAGATAGTCGATGAAGGAAAAGTGCGCCGCGTAGTTCTTGTCGATCGCTTCGGTGTCGGAAGAGTGATGCCAGTGATGGAAGTCCGGCGTCACGATGATGTAGCGCAGCCAGCCCCACGGCAGTTTCACGTTGGAATGGATCAGCACCGCCTGGAATCCCACGATGATGATGTAGGCATCGAGCACCGCCTTCGAAAAGCCCAGCACGAACAGCACGCCCAACACGGCCACGCGCGTGATCAGCAGTTCAACGATGTGCAGGCGCGAGCCGGCCAGCCAATCCAGCGTGCGCGTGCTGTGATGCACGGCATGGAAGCGCCACATGAAAGGCACCTCGTGATAGATGCGATGCGCGGCGTATTGCGCCAGGTCCGCCACCAGCACGGCCACGAACAGCTCCAGCAGATATGGCATCGACTGGATCGCCTGTTGCAGCGGTTCGTACGCCGCCCAGGAGAACAGACGGTGGATGAAGAAGTTGATGCACAGCAGTACCGCGCCCACCGACAGGTGATTGAACAGAAAGTGCTTCATGTCCACCTGCCACTCGCCGCGGAACACGGGCTGGCCGGGGTACAGCGGCGTCAGCTTTTCAAAGATGATGAAGACGGTGCTGGACGCCAGCAGATCCAGGATGAACCAATCAAGACCCAGATACGGATGGCCGCCGGTGTTGGTGGCATTGACCGCTACCTGGCTGCCGCCAGCAGCCACCGCGCAGCACACCAGCACGAACGCGGAAATATTGAGCCAGCGTTGCCGCCCCAGCACAGTGTTGGCCAGCGCGATCGAACCGGACACCAGCAGTGCGCCGAACAGCAGCGTGCGCATGGCTTCCACCGAATAGAAGCTGCGCAGCTCGGGCGTGGTCAGGTAGGCGGGAAAATGAAACGCCAGCACGCCCAGCACAGAAAGAATCGCCAAAAACAGCGCGATCACGCCGCTCATCATTCCGGTGCCGGGATGAATCCGGCCGTCCTGCTTGAAAAGATCCATCACTCTGCGATAGACGGGGGCGTGCTGTTTCATTGGGGATCTGGGACAGTCCAAGGGGAAGCGAGTGTATCGCCGGGGACGGACCCTTCTGTAAAGAAACGTGAACGCTCACGACAGAATGGCTCATTTCTTGACACCCTTGCGCAGGGTCAACGGCGCACAGCCGTGGTTCGACCCGTAAGGTTGACAAGGCGTTGTCATTGGCGTGTCATGGCTTTTGACGCTGATGATCGCGTCGTGACAGGCGCATCGTCGGTCCCGTCAACCGGTTCCTCAAGAGGCCTTTATGTTCCCTGAATACCGCGAGCTCATTACCCAACTGAAGTCCGAAAACGCTCACTTTTCGGCGCTGTTCCAGCGGCATAACGATCTGGACCAGGAAATCCAGAACATGGAGGACGGCATCAAGCCGTCCTCAGGCGCCGCGATCGAGGTGCTTAAAAAAGAAAAACTGCACCTGAAAGACAAGCTCTACGGCCTGCTCCGCGCGGCCGATCAGAACGGCCACGGCAAAAGCAACGGCAGTTGACCTGCCGCTCGGCGCGGGCTACATCAGTTCCAGGCCCGCGCCCTTGACGACGGAGGCGTACTTCGTCATCTCCGAACGGAAGTACGCCACCGTCTGTTCCGGCGGCATCAGGACGATACGGTTGTTCTGGGTCGCCATCGCCTGCTTCACCTCCGGCGAGTTGAAGGCGCGCCCCAGCGCGTCGTAGATGCGGCGCACGTCCGCTTGCGGCAGCTTTGCCGGCCCGACCGCCGCAAACCATCCGCCGATCTCGTAGTCCGCCATCCCCTGTTCGCGCAGCGTCGGCAGGTCGGGCAGCGCCGCCATGCGCTCCGCGCCAC
Source organism: Achromobacter sp. UBA4530 (assembly GCF_002388205.1). Lineage (NCBI taxonomy): Bacteria > Pseudomonadati > Pseudomonadota > Betaproteobacteria > Burkholderiales > Alcaligenaceae > Achromobacter > Achromobacter sp. UBA4530. The sequence goes on from NZ_DGMA01000044.1 coordinate 40,508, forward strand.
AGGCGCCCAGCGCCTTGAGCGCACCGCTCTTGATCTGCGGCAGCACGGACGGCAGCGACAGCACGCCAAAGTCGACCTGCCCGCCGATCAGATCGGCCATCATCGGACCCACGCCCTTGTAGGGAATGTGCCGCGCCTTCACGCCCGCTTGCTGCACGTACATTTCCGCGGCCAGGTGCAGGATCGTTCCATTACCCGAAGACGCGTAGTTGTAGCGGCCGGGTTGGCTCTTCAAGAGCGCGGTCAGCGCCTTGATGTCGTTGGCGGCAATCTTTTGCGGATTGGCGACCAGCAGGAACGGCGTCATGCCCACCATGCTGATCGGCGTGATGTCGGCCAGCGGATCGAACGGCAGGCTCTTGTAGACGCTCGGGAAGATGACATGGTTGTTCGACACCATGCTGAGCGTGTAGCCGTCTGGTGCCGACCGCACCAGCGCCGACGTGCCCACGATGCCGCCCGCGCCCGGCTGGTTTTCCACCACGACGGTATGGCCCAGCGCGGTGGACAGCGCTGGCCCCGCCGCCCGCGTGATCGTGTCCACGCCGGACCCCACGCCCACCGGCAAAATGAATTTCACCGGCCGGTCCGACTGCGCCCACGTCACGCCGGGCACGCCCAGCATGGCGGCGCCCAGCGCACCCAGAACCTGGCGGCGGCTCCAGCGCCCGCCCGCACGTTGATTGCTCATGTCTGTCTCCTGATGGTTTTTGTATCGGCCGACTTGCGCGGCCGTTTACTGCAAGGGCTTCAATCATTGCGCTGGCGCGGCGCGGCATGCTGCCCGCCTTGCGCGCGCCGTTACCTCATGCCGCGGCTCCCTGCTCGCGCAACGCTTCGATCTGTCCGGCGTCGTAGCCCAGCGCTTGCAGAAGGTCGTTGGTGTCCGCCCCCAGCACAGGCGGATCGCGCCTCACCCCAAGCCGCTGCCCGTCCATCATCAGCGGAAACAGCGCGGCGCCGGCGGTCTGCCCGGCACGCTCGCCGTCGGGCAGACGGATCTCGGCCAGCCCGCCGGTGGCGCGCAGGTGCGGATCGTCGTACAGCTCCTCGGGCTTGACGATGGGAGCGAACGGCAGACCGATGCGTTCGAATACGGCCGCCAGTTCGGCGGCGCGGTAATGTGCCAGCCGCTTGCGCAGATCCGCCAGCAGCGTGGGCCGCAACAGCACACGGTCATTGTTCGTGGCCATTGCAGGATCGTTCTTCAGATCGTCGAATCCGAAGGCATCGCAGAACGTCACCCACTGCGCGTCGCTCACTGCCGCCAGGAATATCTGCTCGCCATCTTTGACCGTAAACACGTCGTAGAGCGCCCAGGCGGACACGCGCTGCGGCATCGGCGCAGACGGCTGGCCCGTGATCGCGTACTGCAGCATGTGTTGGCCCACGAGGAACACATTGTTCTCGAACAGCGCCGACTGCACTTCCTGCCCCCGCCCGGTGATGCCGCGCTGGATCAGCGCCGCCATCGCCCCGATGGCGCCGAACATGCCGCCCATGATGTCGTTCACGCTGGTGCCGGCGCGCACCGGATCGCCCGGCCGCCCGGTCATGTAGGCCAGCCCGCCCATCATCTGCACGACCTCGTCCAGGGCCGTGCGCATGGCGTAAGGGCCCGGCAAAAAGCCTTTGTGGCTGACGTAGATGAGGCGCGGATTCGCTTTGGACAGCGAGGCGTAGTCCAGGCCGAATTTCGCCATCGTGCCGGGCCGGAAGTTTTCCGCCACCACGTCGGCGCTGGCGGCCAGCTTGCGCGCCACTTCCGCGCCCGCCGGGCTTTGTATGTCCAGCGCGATGCTCTTCTTGTTGCGGTTGAACATCGGAAAAAAGCCCGCGCCGACGCCCAGCAGATGACGCGTGCGGTCACCGCGCACAGGTTCGACCTTGATGACTTCGGCGCCCAGATCGGCCAGGACCATTCCGCAGGTGGGACCCATGACCATGTGGGTGAACTCCACGACGCGCAGGCCGGCCAGCGGCAAGGGACGGGAGGATGGAGGAACGGCGGCGTTTTGCATGGTAAGGCTCGATGTCGATGCGTGATGCGCGCGCTCAGGCCGACTGGCCGCTGCGTGCAGGATAGGTCTTGGGCAGGCCGGCGCGCCACAGCGCGCCGTGCAGGGGCTGATCGGGCAGCCACCCGACGGCGGCTTCGCGCAAGGCGAGCAGACGGGGCAGATCGACGCCGGTCTCGATGCCCATGCTCTGCAGCATGAACACGAGGTCCTCGGTGCTGACGTTGCCGCTGGCGCCTGGCGCGTGCGGGCAGCCGCCGATGCCGGCCAGGCAGGCGTCAAAGCGTGCCACCCCGGTGTCCAGCGCGGCCAGCACGTTCGCCAGCCCCAGCCCCCGTGTGTCGTGAAAGTGCGCGCAGCACAGGCGATCGCCCGCGATGCGCCTTGCCGCCTCAAACAGGCGTCCCACCGAGGCCGGATCGGCATATCCCACGGTATCGGCCAGACTGACGCGGTCGGCGCCGGCATCCAGCAGCGCCTGCATGAGCCGCAGCACTTCCTCCTGCTGCACTTCGCCCTGCAACGTGCAGCCAAAGGCCGTTCCGACGCCACCCTCGATCAGCATGGACGAACCCGCCGCGTCGCGCGCCGCGCGCATCTGGCCGACCATCGCCACCACCTCGTCCGGCGTCTTGCGCAGGTTCGCCAGGCTGTGCGCGTGGCTGGCCGACAGCGGCACCAGCATCAGGTGGGCGCCGCTGGCCAGCGCCAATTCCGCGCCCTTCAGATTGGGAACCAGCACGGACACCATCAGGCCGGCAAGCTGCGTGGCATGCGCGATCAGTTCCGCCGTATCCGCCAACTGCGGCAGCAGGCGGGCGGGCACGAACGAGCCCACTTCGATCTCGCGCTGGCCCGCCGCGTAGGCCGCGTCGATCCAGTCGAGTTTGATCTGCGTGGGCATCACGACAGAAAGGCTCTGCAGGCCATCGCGCAGGCCCACTTCACGGACCGTGACGGCCGATGGGCGACAGGCGGGTTCTTGGATGGGCATGGCGACAAGGCCTCTAAAAAGACAAAGCCCAGTGTAGATATTCTCAAACCAGCCACAAGCGGTATTTTGGAACGCTTAAAATTCCGTTTCGGAACATCAAACAGGATGACCGCCATGCGCGACCTCGACATCACCACCCTGCGGCTCTTCGTCTCCGTCTGCGAGACCGGCAACATTGCCCGCGCCGGCCAGCGCGCCAACATCGTGGGGTCGGCCATCAGCAAGCGGCTCGCGCAGCTTGAGGACACCGTGGGCGCCAAACTGCTGACGCGCAAGCGCCGGGGCGTCGAGCCCACCGAAGCCGGCGAAACGCTGCTGGAGCACGCGCGCGCCATCCTCGCCAGTTCCGAACGCATCGAACGCGACATGTCCGCGTACGCCAGCGGCGTAAAGGGGCAAGTGCGCATCCTGGCCACCGCGTCGGTCCTGGCCGAATCCCTGGCAGAGGACATCGCGGACTTTCTTCAGGCCGCTTCCCACCGCAACATCCGGGTCGACATGGAAGAACGCGTCAGCCAGGAGGTCGTGCGCGGCGTCCGCGAGGGCATCGCCAGCCTGGGCATCTGCTGGGATGCGGCCGATTTTCATGGGCTGGAACGGCGTCCCTACCGGGGCGACCGCCTGGCCATCGTCACCGCGCCGGGCCATCCGCTCGCTGACCGGGAAGCCGTTTTTTTTGAAGACGCGCTGGAGTACGAGCATGTCAGCATGCCGGCCGCCGGCGCCGTCCTGCGCATGTTGCAGACGGCAGCCAACGACAGCGGCAAGGCGCTGCGGCACCGCGTCACGGTCAGCAACTTCGATTCTGCGTTTCGCGTCGTGCTGGCGGGACTGGCCATCAGCGTGGCGCCCATTGAAGTCGCCACGCCCTATGCGATGGCGCACGGGCTGCGGGTGCTGCCGCTGAAGGACGCCTGGAGCCGGCGGCGCTTTGCGATCTGCATGCGTAGCGAAGCGGCGCTGCCTGCGGCGGCGGCATTGTTGCTGGATCATCTGGTGGCGGCGGGCGCGAGCAGCGAGTCGTGAACTGGCGTGGGCTTGGACGGGGCTTCGGCGTGCGCATCGACCGGGAGCAGGCAAGTCAGGGATGATTAGCCATGCTAATCAAAGATTAGGATATTTAGTTTTTCTAATTTTCCAGCCAGCGCTAGTCTGAGCGCCCCCTAATGACCTGCCAGACCTTGCAGTATGTCCACCGCCTTCATCCCTGGATTTCTCCTCGGCCTCAGCCTCATCGTCGCCATCGGCGCACAAAACGCCTTTGTGCTGCGGCAAGGCTTGCGCAAGGAGCATGTCTTCCTGATCTGCCTGACTTGCGCGCTGTCCGACGCCATCCTGATCGCGGCGGGCGTGGCGGGCTTTGGCATGGCGGTCGGCCTGCTGCCGTGGCTGGAGCCCGCCATGCGCTACGGCGGCGCCTTGTTTCTCTTTGTCTACGCGGCGCGCAGCCTGCACTCGGCGTTTCGCAAGCAGCACGACCATCTATCACCCTCGTCCCGTCAGGCAAATAGCCCGTTAGCGGCGCTGGCCACGTGTCTGGCGCTCACCTGGCTAAACCCGCATGTCTACCTGGACACCGTCGTCCTGCTGGGCTCCATCTCCAGCCAGTACGAAGGGCGCAAGCTGGCCTTTGCTGCCGGCGCGATCTGCGCGTCGTTCTGCTTTTTCTTTGCGTTGGGATATGGCGCGCGGCTACTGCGACCCGTCTTCGCCAATGCCACCGCGTGGCGTGTGCTGGATGCCTGCGTCGGCATCCTGATGATCGTGATCGGCATACAGCTGGTGAGGTAATCCTCATCCTTCTGACGGACGGCGAAGGCGGCGGCGCGCTGCTACGCTGCCCTACCCGTCGTCCTTGAAGGATCGTCCGCCATGAGAATCACAGCTGGCGCCGCCGGCGCATTGGCCATCCTGCTGTGCAGCGGCCCGGCCTTTGGCCAGTATGTGGTGCGGACCCAGGACATGAGCGGCAAATGGAGCGTGCCCAACCCGCAATACGAAGGCGTGCCCGAGCTGTTCCGGGCAAGCTCCGGCGCCAAACGTGCCTGCCTGGATCGCGGCCCGCCCAGCAACCTGTACCGCGCCACGAAGGTCATCGACCTGCGGACCGGCGAAGAGGTGCTGGTGGTGGACTGCATTCCGATTCGCAACGAGCAGCGCCAGCGATCGGAGCAGATTCGGGCCAATGCGTTGAAGGCGGCGCCGACGCAGTGACCACTCGTTCTTGAAACGTGGCGCCGTCCGTGATGGCGCGCCGCCAGGGTTCGGCGGCGTAAGCCACGCGTCTTTGCGACGAGCGCCCTATCGCTTCTTTTGCGCGCCGTCCCTTTCGCCCGCGGACGCGTTCATGTAGTCCTTGACCGTGCCGTCCTTGTTGTAGGTCACCGTCAGCGTGCGCTGATCCTGCATGGCGCCGTACTCGCTGTTGTTGAAGTAGAACCATGACGCGGTGCGCAGGCCTTGCGAATTGACCTGCTGCGTGCGAGGGGGACCAAAGTCGCGGACCATTTCATCGAATGTCGTGACGTTGATCTTGATGGCTTGCACCTTATCTTGCGTGATCATGTCTCCCGGCGCGGGAGCAGCGCAGCCCGCCACGATGGCGGCCACGAAAAGCACGGACGATCTCATTGAACTTCCCCAGTCCTGTGTCAGCCGGCAAACGCGGCCGTTGTGTTTGTGAATTCCGAACGAGCATAAGAATACTCCGCCCGCTGCCACGCACAGCGTGGGCGTGCGCCGCAATGGCCGGCTAACGCCTGTCACGTTGCGGTCATCTACAATGCCGCCAGTTGCCGAGCGCGAAGTGGCGCCGGCCCGCAACAAACAGGCAGCATGACCCGCGCGAAGAAATCAGCACCCAGAAAGAGAGCACCGGCCAGCAAAAGCCGGGCCGCCAGCTCCGGCCGCATCTACCGATTCCTGCGAACGTTCACGCTCACGTCGTTGGCCGCTTTCGGCGCGGCCACGTACGCGCTGAACCCGCAATGGCGCGCCCACTTCTCCATCGACGACATCCTTGCGCGCGTCGGTTGGCCGACCCAGGAAAAGTTCGCGCCTGCCGCGGTGCCCGCCGGCGGCATGGCGCACACGCGCTTTGCCGACTGCCCGCAATTCTTCCCGCAGCAGCGCCCGCCCGTCGTGCCCGCCAGCCAGGCGCTGCGCGAGCTGTGCTTTTCAAACTTCGCCATCCTGCACAACGGACAGACCAAGACGCCGGTGTTCGTGGCCGAGCGTCTGAACCGCAAGATCCTGACGCAGGCACAGGGCATGGAACGGTCCGACAAGTTCTATGCCGAGGCACGCGTGCCGCGCGCCGAACGCGCTGAACTGACGGACTACAAGGGGTCGGGCTACTCGCGCGGTCACATGGCGCCGGCGGGTGACATGTCCACGCACGAGGCCATGGCGCAAAGCTTTTCGCTGGCGAACATGGTGCCGCAGGACCAGCGCCACAATGGTGGGCCGTGGAGCCAGATTGAACAGGACACGCGCAAATACGTAATGCGGGCATCGGGCGACGTGTATGTGTTCACCGGGCCGTACTACGGCGACAAGCCCAAGGAGATTGGCTCCGGCGTGGCGGTGCCAAGCCATCTGTTCAAGGTTGTGTTTGATGCGTCCACGGGGCGCTCGTGGGTGCATTGGCAGGGGAACAGCGCGAGCACCAAGGCGGGCGCGCCGATCAGTTATGAAGAGTTCGCGCGCCGCACGGGGATGCAGTTGCTGCCGACGGGGAATTGAACGTCTCGTCGGCGTTGACTGCCCGATTTTGGTTTAGGTGTCGACCGCATATCGCCCGCGGCGCCTACTTCGGCCGCGGCGATGGCAACCCCTGATCCACGGCGGGCCACTCTCCGGCCCGCAGGCGCGGCAGGCACAGCACCATCGCCTTCGCCACATTGCGCACCTCTTCCTGCAACGCCGAGTCCTCGTCCAGCTCGGCATGACTCGTGGCATACGGCTTGTAGTAGCCAATGTAGCGATCCAGCTTCGACGACGCCCCGGCATCCACCAACCCCATCCATTCGAGCCAGTCGCAGAGCGCGCGCCGCTGCCCCTCAATGCCCGCCACGTCGCCGTGCACCACCACGCCGTAGGCGCGGCCAGCCAAATGCTTCGGAAACGGCCATCCGTCCATTTCGATCTGCTTGGCCTTCCTCGCGTCTTTGCCTGACGTCGTCGTCGGATCGGGGTTGCCGCCATCCGCACAGACCAGCCGGTCGATCATCAGCTTCAGGACGCTGGGCGACTGATACCAATAGGTCGGCGCGAGCAGGATCACGCCATGCGCCGCCATCCACTGCTCGTAGATGTCGTTCATCGCATCGTTGTCCTGCGCGAGCGAATGGTTGGGATAACAGCTACAGGGCCAATGGCAGAGCGGCATCGCGGTGGACACGCAGCCTTTGCAGGGGTGGATGAGGTACTGGTATTCCGACGTGAGGCGGCTCAGATCCAGCATGTCCGCCTGCACACTGGCCGACTCCAGTTCGTCGCGCACGATTTCCGACAGCCGCCAGGTCTTTGAGACCTCGCCAGGACAGGTCCCGTCATTGCGCGCCGCGCCGTTGACCACCAGGACGCGGGAGCGCGTTTCCGGATCGCGCTGCACCAACGCCGCGCGCGCGAGGCGGTCACGGGCATCTTTCCATTCCACAGATAAGTCGTAATCGGGATCTGCGTAACCTGATCCCGCCTTGACGGTATCGGGCGCCTTGCGTCCATTCTCGTAGGCATCCCAGGCGATGGCTTCAAGCCTTTCCAAGGCTTCGGTTTCAGACTTGAACGCCGGGTCATAGAAGCGGCGCATGAAACGCAGGCGGAATGTGTCGCGGGGCAGCTTGCCGGAATATTGTCCTGTTCGGACGTCGAGCTTCGGATTGGCCATTGCAGTGGTTCCGCAAAGATGAACCCTGCCAGGCAGCAACTCTCATGCCTGCCAGCTTGCCGCATGGCTTGCATTCGGCTGATGACTGCGCGGGCGCGTCACACCTTTCAAGCGCGCATCGAGTGCAGTAGGATGAACCGACCGACTGGAGGAATTATGCAAACAGCCAAATGGGACTTTCAGATCGCGCAGCCAGAGCAGGAAGGCGATGAATGGCGCATCGGCTACACGCTGATCTCACCGATCGCCGGCGTGCCGTCCGAACGCATTGCCATCGACGAGCGGTTTCATTCCGCGCATGGCGCAATTGCCGAGGCGACCCGCCTCGCGCAGATTCATGTTGCCGACCTGAACGGTGAAGCTCCGGCGTTCGAACGTCCGAGCGATGCCGAGGTGCCGTTCGACAAGGACCAGCGGTTTTAGGCAGTCGCGCGCAAACAGACAAACGCAGCCACGCGAACGTTTCTCGCGTGGCTGCAATTCGCTACGTTTGTGCGTTCTACGACAGGCCGTTCAGCGGGCCGGCGCCGGTGCGGTGCTGGCTGGCGTAGCCGGGTTCGCCGGGGTGGCGGGCACCTGAATCTCTTTCTTGCGCAATACGCCACCGCCCTGCACGCTACCCTGCACATTCGTGGGCGAGGTCATCTTCGCCACGCAGGTTGCACGCTGCGATTCGGGCAGACGGTTGCAGCGAGCCAGCTCATTCTGCCGAAGTTGCTCGGGGCTCTCCGCACTCAGATTCTGACGATCACGCTCTTGCCGTGCCGCTGCCGCTTCGCGCAGGCAAGTTTCCAGCGGTTGGCCGGAGGCGCCGCTCTTGCAGGTGGCGACATCCTGCTGATGCTGCGCTTGCGAGGTAGCGCTGGTGTCAGCGGCGTAAGCCGCGCCCGTGGCCCACGTCATACCCGCCACGCAAAGAATCGCGGAAACTCTTTTCAGGGGCACTTGAACAGCATTCATCTTGTGAACAGTATTCATGGTCAGCTCCTCAAAATAGGGACATGCGCCCGGCGACACGCCGAACGGAATCTCCCGGCGATATATCTACCACGCGGGGTTCAGAAGTAGCAGCGAACGAAGTAACGCGATGTGTCAACCGCCGCGTTCGATAGGCGTGTTTCAACGCGCAAGGTAGGCGCGTACGAGTTCCATCAGATACTGACCTTGCGGCGTCGGCGTGCTGTCACGGCGGCGCACGATATACACATCCCGCGCGATGTCGGGATCCAGCACTGGGATCGACTTCAGGCCATACCCATGCGCTTCGAACAACGCGGGCATGATGGTCACGAAATTGCCCGATTGCACCAGCCCGATCATGGTGGCCAGCTGATCGACTTCGATGGTCCAGGGCAACTCCAGCCCGCGAGCGTTCAGGACACTGTCGATCTGCAAACGGGTGGAACTGACCGGATTCAGCCCCACTACCGGCAGGCCCGGCAGCTTTTTCCAAGACAGCTTGCGGCTGCGTGGCGCCAGGGCAGAACCCTCGGCAAACACCAGGTTGTAGCCATAGGTGGCGACGCGCTCGGCCTCCAGGGTGGGACCGAATGACACCGGCGTGGTGATGCCGAATTCCACCTCGCGCTCTTCGACCAGTCCCGTCGTGACGGTCGCGTTGCCGTCGCGGATGGACAGATACACCTGCGGATGCCGTGCATAGAATTCGGGCAGCACATTCGGCAGCACCGAATAGCCTACCGAAGCCACCGTGCTTACCATCAGCGTGCCTTCGTGCCCCCGCGCGCGGCGGGCGGCCTCGGTCAGGCTGGCATCCATCTGGGTAACGATGGGCAGCACGCGCTCATACAGCGCGCGGCCTATCGACGTCAGCACCACGCTGCGCGTCGTACGTTCAAACAAGCGTCCGCCGATTTCCGATTCCAGCTTTGCGATACGCCGGCTCAAAGCCGACGTCGTGACGCACAGCAGCGCAGCGGCGGACGTGTACTGGCCCATGCGCGCCACGCAGCAGAACGCGCGGATATCTTCCAGATCGTAATTGATTCGCATGGATCAAGAATCGTTGAAATTTTTTCGATAGACGTAACTATACGCGCGGCCTGAACATGCAGGCATCACTTCAACGAGCCATCATGAATCCACAAGGCAAGGGCATTTTCCTGAAATCGATGAACAGCTTCTTCGTGGGCGGCGCGACCGCCGTGCTTGAAGGCCTGCCCGTCGAATATCGCAGCATGGTCCTGAACGGTTCCCCGCGCGAGGTCAACCCGAACGGAGAGCAGGTCTATGGGCAGATGTATGTCCAGGAATACCGCCTGGCACAGCCCCGGCATCCGGATCCGGTGCTGCTTTGGCATGGCGGGGGCATGACCGGCTGCACATGGGAAACGACCCCAGATGGCCGCAACGGCTGGCTGTGGAAATTCCTGGATGCCGGTTACGACGTCCTGGTCAGCGACGCAGTGGAACGCGGCCGTTCGTCCTGGGCACGCTTTCCGCAGGTGTATCGCGAGTCGCCCGTCTTTCGCACCAAGCGCGAGGCCTGGACGACGTTTCGAATCGGACCCGTCTACGACCCGGATCCGCCGCAGCGAAAGGCCTATCCAGGGCAACAGTTTCCCACCGAGGCGTTTGACGCGTTCGCCAATCAATGGGTGCCGCGCTGGCCGGGCCATGAATCCATGATTCTGGCGGCGTACGAAGCGTTGATCGACCGGGTGGGGCATTGCCATATCGTCGCCCACAGCCAGGGCGCGGGCTTTGCCGCCGAAATTGCGCGCCGCCGTCCTCAAGCAGTGCGCCGGGTGGTGGGCGTGGAGCCTGGCGGTATGCCGCAAGCGGCCCCGATTGAAGCGCTGCCGCCGCATCTTGTTGTGTGGGGCGACTTCATCGAAGCGTCGGGCTCGCACTGGGTCGGCTACCGCCAACAAGCCGAGCGTTATCTGGATTCCATCCGGGGGTGCGCCGACGTGTCGGTGCTGGACCTGCCCGCCAACGGCGTCGCGGGCAATTCCCACCTGCCGATGATGGACCGCAATAGCGACGAGGTGTTCCAACGCGTCTTGAAGTGGCTGCAAAGCTGAAGCAACACGAACGAAAACAACAGGAGACAACCATGACCATTCGACCCCTTTCCAGCGCGGCGCTGGTGGGAGCCCTTGTGTTGGGAGGAACGAGCGCGGCGCATGCGCAGGCCTACCCCGCCCATCCCATCAAGCTTATCGTGGGCTACGCGCCGGCAGGATCGGTGGACACGTTCGCTCGCATCATCGCCCCCGAACTGGGCCGCGAGCTGGGCCAGACCATCGTCATCGAGAACGTCGCGGGAGCCGGCGGCATCATCGGCGTCACGCGCGCCGTCAACGCCAAGCCCGACGGGTACACGGTGCTGATGGGCATCGTGTCCGATGTCGTGATCGCGCCCAGCCTGCAATCGTCGGCCAAATACACCTATCGCGACCTGGCCGCCGTCGCGCCGCTGGGCACAAGCGGCGTTGGCGTCGTGGCGAACCCGAATCTGGGCGTGAAATCGTTCGGCGACCTGATTGCACGGGCCAAAGCAAACCCGGGCAAGCTGACGTACGGCGCCACGGGCGTCGGCTCGCTGCCCGCCATCGCCATGGAGAGCTTCAAGCTCACCACGGGTACGGACATCACGTTCATTCCCTACTCCAGCGCGTCGAAAATCGCGACCGATGTCATCGGCGGCAATGTTGATATCGCGGTGTCCGGGCTGCCAGCCCTGCTCGAACTAATTAAAAGCGGCCGTGTGACGGGCGTGGGCGTCATGAGCCGCGACCGCGACATCGGCAACCCGGACTTGGCGTCGGCGGGTGAAACACCGGAACTCAAAGGGATGGACTATTACTTCTGGACCGGAATTTTCGCACCGTCGAATACGCCGGACCCCATCGTCCAGACGTTGAACGCCGCGTTCAGCCGTGTCATGGCCAAGCCGGAGATCCAGGCACGGTTCAAGGAATTGGGTGTCAAGGTCAGCCCGGCCACCTCGCCATCTGCGTTCGGCCAGTTTGTGGCAAGCAGCGATGCGCAATGGCAAAAGCTGATCGAAGAAGCGAAGATCCCGCGTCAGTAGGAGGAAGGGACGGAGCATGCGCTTACACGCCTAAGCTCACACGCTAGAAGCCCGATCGCGAGTCGGGCAGACCAACAAAATGGCCCCAACCTCGGTGAGGTTGGGGCCATCTTTATGGTGGTCCCAATTTTCTTGGACCACCTGTCGTCTTTACTTGCACTGCGGAAATCCGAAGACCCGCATGGATATTGGTCGGGGCGGTGGGATTCGAACTCACGACCCTCTGCTCCCAAAGCAGATGCGCTACCAGGCTGCGCTACGCCCCGAAGGGTGGCAACTATACCAGAAAGCGATCATTCGCGGCCGAGGTTCAGCCATCCGGCGACGTAACAAAATACCTGCCCTGCATCCCATCAAATGAAAAACGGCGCGCCACCCAGGCGCGCCGCTTCCAGCACTGCAGGACAAATCGCGATCAGCCAAAACGGCCCGTGATGTAGTCCTCGGTTTCCTTGCGCGAGGGCTTAACAAAAATCTGATCAGTCTGACCAAATTCCATCAGCTCGCCCAGATACATATACGCCGTGTAATCCGAGCAACGCGCAGCCTGCTGCATGTTGTGCGTCACGATCACGACGGTGTAGTCGTTCTTCAGTTCGGCGATCAGTTCTTCGATCTTGGCGGTGGAAATAGGATCCAGCGCGGAGCACGGCTCATCGAGCAGCAGCACTTCCGGCTTGATCGCCACGCCGCGCGCGATGCACAGACGCTGTTGCTGGCCGCCGGACAGGCTGTTGCCGCTCTGGTGCAGCTTGTCCTTCACTTCATTCCACAGTGCAGCCTTGCTCAGCGCCCATTCCACGCGCTCGTCCATTTCGCCCTTGGACAGGCGTTCGAACAGACGCACGCCGAAGGCGATGTTGTCGTAGATGCTCATGGGGAACGGCGTGGGCTTCTGGAAGACCATGCCGATCTTGGCGCGGATCAGCGAGATGTCGGTCTTGGCCGTGAGCAGATTGTCGCCGTCCAGCAGAATTTCGCCCTCGGCGCGCTGGCCGGGGTACAGCTCGAACATGCGGTTGAACGTGCGCAGCAGCGTCGATTTGCCGCAGCCCGACGGGCCGATGAAGGCGGTGACCTTCTTCTCCTGGATCGACATGTTCACGTTGCGAATCGCGTGGAACTTGCCGTAGTAGAAGTTCAGGTTCTTGACCTCGAGCTTGTTCTTGACTGCGGTAGCGGTGTTTTCCATTGGGTTTCCCTTGGATGTCGGCGCGTCCAGCGCGCCGGCAAAGCGATCTTTATTTGCGGAACAGGTTGCGGGCGATGATGTTGATGCCCAACACCAGCAGCGTGATCAGCGTGGCGCCGGCCCAGGCCAGGTTGTTCCAGTCCTTGAAGGGGCTGGCGGCGTATTGGTAGATGACGACCGGCAGGTTGGCCATCGGGCCGTTCATGTTCAGCGACATGAACTGATTCGACAGCGCGGTGAACAGCAGCGGCGCGGTTTCGCCGGAGATGCGGGCGATCGCGAGCAGCACGCCGGTGATGATGCCGGACTTGGCGGCGCGATAGCAGACCAGCGTGATCATGCGCCACTTCGGGCAGCCCAGCGCGGCGGTCGCCTCGCGCAGGCTGTTGGGCACCAGCAGCAGCATGTTGTCGGTGGTGCGGACCACGACCGGGATCACCAGGATGGACAGCGCAATGGCGCCGGCCCAACCCGAGTAATGCCCGACCTGCGCCACATACACGGCATAGATGAACAGGCCGATGATGATGGACGGCGCCGACAGCAGCACGTCGTTCAGGAAGCGCGTGGCCGGCGCCAGCCAGCCGCGCTGGCCGTATTCAGCCAGATAGGTGCCGGCCAGGATGCCGACCGGCGTGCCGATCAGCGTGCCGACGCCCGCCATCATCACACTGCCGAGAATGGCGTTGAGCAAGCCCCCCGCCTGGCCCGGCGGCGGCGTGATTTCGGTGAAGAGCGTGTACGACAGCGCGGGCGCACCCTTCATCAGCAACGTGAGAATGATCCAGAACAGCCAGAACAGGCCGAAGACCAGCGTCGTCATCGACACGGCGAGCATGATGCGATTGACCACGCGGCGCCGGCGATAGATGCCGTTCTGCATGTTGAGTACGGATTCAGCCATGATTTTTTCCTTGTGCTCCGGGCGTCAGGTCTTCTTGCCTTCGCCGGCGGACAGGCGGACCAGCAGCGTCTTGGCCAAGGCCAGCACGATGGTCGTGATCAGGAACAGGATCAGGCCCAGTTCCAGCAACGCCGCCTTCTGGATGCCGCCCGCCTCGTTGAATTCGTTGGCGAGCGCCGAGGCGATGGAGTTGCCGGGCGAGAACAGGGAACCGGACCACTTGAAGGCGTTGCCGATGACGAAGGTCACGGCCATCGTCTCGCCCAGGGCACGGCCCAGGCCGAGCATGATGCCGCCGATGACGCCCGACTTGGTGAAGGGCAGCACTACGCGCCACATCACTTCCCAGGTCGTGCTGCCCAGGCCGTAAGCAGATTCCTTGAGCATCGCGGGGACCAGTTCGAACACGTCGCGCATCACCGCGGCGATGAACGGGATGATCATGATCGAGAGGATCAGGCCGGCGGTGAAGATGCCGATACCGAACGGTGGGCCCGCAAACAGACCGCCGATGATGGGAAGATTGCCCAACGTCGCGATCAGGAACGGCTGCACGTACTGCTGGAACACGGGCACGAAGACGAACAGGCCCCACATGCCGTAAATGATGGACGGAATGGCCGCCAGCATTTCGATGGCTGTGCCCAGCGGTCGGCGCAGCCAGGTCGGAGAGAGTTCGGTCAGGAAGATGGCGATGCCAAAGGACACCGGCACGGCGATGATCAGTGCGATCGCGGACGTCAGCAACGTGCCGATGATCGGCACGACAGCGCCGTAATTGGAGTTGACCGGGTCCCAGTCATTGAGCCACAGGAACGACAGGCCATATTTGGCCAGCGATTCGCGGCTGCCGTAGATGAGGGAGATGAGAATCGCCGCCAGAAGAATGAACACCAGGAAGGCGAACAGGCGGGTCAGATTCTTGAACAGCGCATCCATCAGCGCGTTTTTTGTTTGCTTCATAGGCGAAGGCGTGCCGGTAGTCACGGAATCCGCCACGCTGGGCGGAAGCGGCACACTATTATCCATTACCGCGCTCATGGATGGACTTTCCTTAGGAAACCTGGGGGAACAGCAGAGAGGTCGATTTACAAGCGGCGGCCCCGCCCGCCATCAGGCGTCGGGGCCGCTCGGTACTGATTTACTTCCAGACAGCCTGGCCGTCAGCGGACTTCACTTCGCCCCAGGCGGCGCGGATTTCCTTGGTCACGGCTTCCGGCAGCGGCACGTAGTCCATGGCTTCAGCCGACTTGGCGCCGTTCTTGAAGGCCCAGTCGAAGAAGTCCAGCACAGCCTTGCCCTGAACCGGCTTGTCTTGCGACTTGTGGATCAGGATGAAGGTGGCGGCGGTGACGGGCCACGAATCGGCGCCCGGCTCGTCGGTCAGGACCACGCCCATGCCCGGCGCGCTCTTCCAGTCGGCGTTGGCGGCCGCGGCGGCGAAAGCCTTTTGCTCGGGCTGGACGAACTTGCCGTCCTTGTTCTGCAGTTGCGTCCAGGCCAGCTTGTTCTGCTTGGCGTAGGCGTATTCGACGTAGCCGATCGAGTTCTTCAGCTGGCCGACGTAGGCGGCGACGCCTTCGTTGCCCTTGCCGCCCTGACCGGTGGGCCACTTGACGGCCTTGCCTTCACCGACTTGCGACTTCCACTCCGGCGACACCTTGGACAGGTAGTTCGTCCAGCCGAAGGTGGTGCCCGAGCCGTCCGAACGGTGCACGACGATGATGTCGGCCGAGGGCAGCTTGACGTCGGGGTTCAGCGCCTTCAGCGCAGCGTCGTCCCACTTCTTGATCTTGCCCAGGAAGATGTCGGCCAGGACCTTGCCCGACAGCTTCAGCTTGCCCGGCTCGACGCCGTCGACGTTCACGACGGCGACAGTGCCGCCGATCACGGCGGGGAATTGCAGCAGGCCGTGCTTTTCCAGGTCGGCAGCCTTCATCGGGTCATCCGAGGCGCCGAAGTCGACCGTCTTTGCAATGATCTGCTGTTGACCGCCGCCCGAACCGATGGACTGGTAGTTGACCGCGTTGTTGGTCGCAGCCTTGTAGTCGGACGCCCACTTGGCGTAGATCGGGTACGGGAACGATGCGCCGGCGCCGGTGACGTTGGCGGCCTGGACGGCAAAAACGGCGGCGCTCAGCGCGACGCCCACGGAAACTTGCTTGAAGACACGTTTGAACATCTGGGTTCCTTCTGCTCGTTAAAGGAGTCTTGGCAGGCTTTTTAGCTGCCTGTCTTTCAGCGACCCTCGCATCTTAGGTACCCAACGTGACAAGACCATGACAGTCACAAACTGTTCATGCAGATGTTCGATGCGGCATAAAAACCACGGCCGCGGGGCAGTTGCCGGGCGGCCGTAAGGCTAAGACAAGATTAAAGGGACAAACCCTATTTCGGCCCTGGTCGTTCAGACGCCCAGCTTCTGCATCAGGAACTGGTGCAGGTTGTAGGGCTCGCGGCGGCTCTTGACGCGCGCGTAGTCGCCGCTGGGTTGCTGCTGCCAGGCCAGCTGGTTGTCGCGCAGCGCGTAGGTGAAGGCCTCGTCGATAACGCGCTTCTTGAGCGTCTTGTCGTAGATCGGGAACGCGATCTCGACGCGGCGGAAGAAGTTGCGGTCCATCCAGTCGGCGGACGACAGGTACACGGTCTCTTCGCCGTCGGCGTAGAAATAGAAGACGCGGGAATGCTCCAGGAAGCGGCCCACGATGGAGCGCACACGGATGTTTTCTGACAATCCCGGCACCCCGGCGCGCAAGGCGCAGACGCCGCGCACGATCAGGTCGATCTTCACGCCCGCCTGGCTGGCCTTGTAAAGCTCGGCGATGATCTGCTCTTCCAGTAGCGAATTCATCTTGGCCATGATGCGCGACCGTTTGCCCGCCTTGGCGGCGCGCGCCTCGGCGCGGATCAGCGACACCATGCCTTCGTGCAGGGTGAACGGCGACTGCATCAGCGATTTGAGCGCGCGGCGCGCACCCAGGCCGGTCAACTGCGCGAACACCTTGTCCATGTCCTCGCACAGCTTCGGGTCCGCCGTCAGCAGCCCGAAATCGGTGTACAGACGCGCCGTGCGCGGGTGGTAATTGCCGGTGCCCAAGTGGGCGTAGCGGCGCAGACGGCCCTTTTCGCGGCGCAACACCACCGCCATCTTGGCGTGCGTCTTGTGCGCCACCACGCCGTAGACGACGTGCGCTCCCACCTCTTCCAGCTTGGAGGCCCAGTTGATGTTGGTCTGCTCGTCAAAGCGCGCCATCAGCTCCACCACCACCGTCACTTCCTTGCCGGCGCGCGCGGCCGCCAGCAGGATCTTCATCAGCTCGGAGTCTTCGCCGGTGCGGTAGATGGTCTGCTTGATGGCCATCACGTCCGGATCCAGCGCGGCGGCGGTCAGGAAGTCGATGACTGGCTGGAACGACTGATAGGGATGGTGCAGCAGGCGGTCGCACTCGGCCACTGCCTCAAAGAGTTCTGCGGGCTTGTCGCCGACGCGGTCAAACGGCGCGGGCACGGGCGCGCGGTAGTCGGGAAACAGCAGGTCCGGGCGCGCCGCGGAATTGCACAGCTGCATGAGCCGGGACAGATTCACCGGGCCGGGCACGCGATAGGTGTCGTCGGCCTTCAGCGAAAACTCGCGCTGCAGGAAGGTTTCCAGTTCGACGGGCGTCAGCTTGTCGATCTCAAGGCGGACGGCGGCGCCGAAGTTGCGCTGCGACAGCTCGCCCTGCAGCGCGTGGCGCAGGTTGGTGACTTCTTCCTCGTCCACGAAGAGGTCGCTGTTGCGCGTGACGCGCCACTGGTAGCAACCCAGCATCTCCAGGCCCGGGAACAGCTCGCCCACGAAGGCGCGCAGGAGGGAAGTCAGGAGGATGTAGCCCTCGGGCTGCCCAGAGAGCTCCTGCGGCATCTTGATCAGGCGCGGCAGCGCGCGGGGCGCCTGGACGATGGCGATGGACGCCTGACGGCCGAACGCGTCGGCGCCGGCCAGCGACACGATGAAATTCAGGCTCTTGTTGTAGACGCGCGGAAACGGGTGCGCCGGGTCCAGCCCGATGGGGGTCAACAGCGGCATCACGTCACGGTGGAACACGTCGCGCGCCCACTCCTGCTGCTCCGGATTCCATTCGGAAGCGTGATGCAGCGCGATGCCCTCCTTGTGCATGGCGGGCAGGATCTGATCGTTGAGCAGGTTGTACTGACGGTTCACCAGTTCGTGCACCGCCTGCTGGACGCATTCGAATGCCTCGTCGGGCGTCATGCCGTCCGGGCCGACCAGATTGGGCGACTGGCGCTGCTGCTCTTTCAGGCTGGAGATCCGGATCTCGAAGAACTCGTCCAGGTTGGAACTGACGATGCACACGTAGCGCAGCCTTTCCAGCAGCGGCGTCTTGGGGTTTTCCGCCATCGCCAGCACGCGTTCGTTGAACTTGAGCAGCGACAATTCGCGATTCATGAGCAGAGGCTCGCCTGGCGGACGTGTGGGCATACCGGATTCCATACGAAAAGAGAGCGTGAAGTTTTACTGCAAACAGGTGACGGTTCTATGACAGCGCCCAATCGCTAAGGGTACGTCAAATGCGGGACATATGGCACACCGGACAATGGCTTCCAAGCCTCTGTTCCGTAAGCAAAAACCCGTATCCGGCGGCGTTGTCACATGGGGTCCTTATAATCGGTCCACCTCACAGCCAATATTACGAGCCGCATGGATCAACTTCTGGCCGCGGTGGACCTCGGGTCCAACAGCTTTCGCCTCTCCATCGGACGCATCGTTCAGCAGGACGGTACGCCCCAGATCTACCAGATCGACCGCCTCAAGGAAACCGTCCGGCTCGCCGCCGGTCTGGACGCCGAAAAACGGCTTGGCGACGACGCCATCGACCGCGCCATTGCCGTCCTTGAACGCTTCGGCGAACGCCTGCGCAGTTTCCACCCCAACCGGGTCCGTGCGGTTGCCACCAACACGTTCCGCGTCGCCCGCAATACCAAAGATTTCCTGCCCCGGGCCGAAGCCGCATTGGGCTTTCCCATTGAAGTCATCGCCGGCCGCGAAGAGGCCCGCCTGATCTTCACGGGCGTGGCCCACACCCTGCCCCCTTCGCCCAACAAGCGCCTGGTCATCGACATCGGCGGCGGTTCTACCGAAGTCATCATCGGCAAGGGCCACGAACCGGGCCTGATGTCCTCGCTGTACATGGGCTGCGTCAGCTACAGCCGCCAGTTCTTCTCGGACGGCGTGGTGGATGCGCACCAGATGAAGCAGGCCGAGCTGGCCGCGCGCCGCGAAATCGAAGTCATCGCCAAGCAGTACCGCAAGATGGGCTGGAAGGAAGCCTATGGCTCCTCCGGCACCGCCAAGGCGCTCTTTGCGATCCTGACCGAAGGCGGCTATTCCGACCGCGGCATCACGCGCTCGGGCCTGACCAAGCTGAAGGACCGTCTCATCCGCTCGGGCCGCGTCATTCCGTCCGAGCTTCCCGGCATCAAGATCGAACGCGCCGACGTGCTGCCCGGCGGGCTGGCCATCATGAGCGCGCTGTTCGACGAGCTGGGCATCGATGTCATGCACACCGGCGACGGCGCACTGCGCCTGGGCGTGTTGTACGACCTGCTGGGCCGTGACGACGAGCACGACAAGCGCGACGAATCGGTACGCCAGTTCGTCAAGCGCTATCACGTGGACGTGAACCAGGCGCGCCGCGTTCGCCACGCAGCCCTCAGCCTGTTCGACGCCATGTTCCCCGAAGGCCAGGAGCGCGCCGAGCTGCGTCCCGCACTGGGCTGGGCGGCCGATCTGCACGAAGTGGGCCTGTCGATTGCCCACAACGCGTATCACAAGCACACCGCCTACGTGCTGGAAAACGCCGACATGCCGGGCTTTTCACGCGCCGACCAGCAACTGCTGGCCTTGCTGGCGCTGGGACACCAGGGCAAGCTGGCCAAGGTGGAACCGCTGGTGCGCACGCGCCCGCAATGGAAGGCCATCCTGGCGCTGCGTCTGGCGGTGTTGCTGTTCCGCCGCCGCGGCGAGATCGAGCCCCTGCCCCTCACCGCGTCGGTCCGCGACAATTCCATCGTGGTGCGCGTCAACCGCGAATGGCTGGCCGAACACCCGCTCAGCGACTTCACGCTGCGCGCGGAAGAAGCCGAGTGGAACAAGGTCGGGTTTTCGTTCGAACTGCTGGAGTTCTAAAAATCAAGAACGGGGCGGCGCGGCCGCCCCGGCTGATCAGAATGGCGAGAGATCGGTTTCCCGATCCAGCCGCCTGAGTTCCATGCGCAGCGGCCGTGTGGCCCGCCGGATCAGTCTGATTGTCATTCGGCGGAACAGGCGGCGCATGATGGATGGGGTCTAGCGCTGGGTAGCGATGATGGCCGGCTGGTCCAGGCCGAAGTGGCGACGGTAGCGCTCGTCCATGCGCTCCATCTTCAAGAGCACCGGGAAGTCGGCGGCGTTGAAATCCGGATCCCATGCCGGTTCGCCGCATACCTTGGCGCCCAGCTTCAGATAGCCCTTGATCAGCGGCGGCACGCGCGCCGGCAAGGTGCTGTTGAGCTTTTCGACCGGGTAGCGGTGCAGCGGCGTGACGCGCGGCTCGTTGCCCTGCGGCATCTGCTTGGCCACCGTACGCCACACTTCCGCTGCGGTGACGCCGTCATCGCGCAGGCTGACGCTGGCGCAACCGAGCACGTATTCGTAACCGCCGCGGCGCAGGTATTCCGCCAGGCCGGACCACAGCAGCATGATGACCGCGCCGCCACGGTAATCGGCGTGGGTGCAGGAGCGGCCGACTTCAACGACTTCGTCGCGGATGGCGCCCAGGCCCGACAGGTCGAATTCCGACTGCGAGTAATAGCCGCCGGCTTCGCGCGCTTTTTCGGGGGTCAGGATCCGATAGGTGCCAACGACTCGGTCGGTGTCGAGTTCGCGGACCATCAGGTGTTCACAGAACGGATCGAAGCGGTCTTGCTCGATGCCATCTTGCGCATCGGGGAAGACGACACCCATGTCTTCGGTGAAGACCTCATAGCGCAGGCGTTGGATCTGCTCTATTTCTTCGGCGGTACGCGCCAGGCCGACAGCCAGGACCTTCGGGGCCGAGCCCGTCCAGGGTTCTGCGGTACTGCGGCTCGGATTGATGCGTGCTAATTCCAGCATTGCGCGAAGCTCCTAGAGAGTCCAGCCAGTGTGGACGCCCTGTATGTCAATGACTTGACCAATATGTTACGTGACTATGACGCTTAGACCGGCATCGAAAACTCAAACAACAAAAGGCCACGCGACGATTTCGACGCGTGGCCCACATATTAAATCGAAACTCAGGGTTTACCCCAGGCTTGCCGCAAGCTTCTCTGCAGAATTGGTCGCCAGCGCCTCATCTTCGGCCTCAACCATCAGGCGCAGCTTGGGTTCCGTCCCCGAAGCGCGGATCAGGATCCGGCCCCGGCCGTCCAGCTCTGCCTCGACGGCCTGGCGCGCGGCGGTCAGACCGGCATGCGTCTTCCAGTCCAGGCCCGGCGTCAGCGGCACGTTGATCATCTTTTGCGGATACATGCGCAGGTCGCTGACCCAGTCGCCAAGCGTGGTGGAATTGCGACGCAGCGCGGTCAAGACCTGCAGCGCCGCCACGATGCCGTCGCCGGTGGAGTGGCAATCCAGGCACAGCAGATGGCCGGAGCTTTCGCCGCCGTACAGCCAGCCGCGCGATTGCATCTGTTCCAGCACATAGCGGTCGCCCACGTTCGCGCGGTCAAAGCCCACGCCCAGGCGCTTCATTTCGCGCTCGAAGCCAAAGTTGGTCATCAGCGTGCCGACCACGCCCTCGACCTTGCCGCGCTGCATGCGCTCGCGCACGATGGCGTACATGAGTTCGTCGCCGTTGTAGATGCGGCCCTCGCCGTCCACCATCTGCAGGCGGTCGGCGTCACCGTCCAGCGCAATGCCAAGCTGGGCGCCGCGCGCCTTGACTTCCTTGGCCAGCAGCTCGGGATGCAGCGCGCCCACGCCCTTGTTGATGTTGAAGCCGTCGGGGTGCACGCCGATGGCGTGGACTTCGGCGCCCAGCTCACGGAAGACGTGCGGCGCGATGTTGTAGGCGGCGCCGTGCGCGGCGTCCACCACGATCGTCATGCCGTTCAAGTCCAGGTCGTTGGGGAACGTGCTCTTGCAGAACTCGATGTAGCGGCCCTGAGCGTCGCCCATGCGGCGCGCGCGTCCCAGCGCTTCCGAACTGACGCAACCCAGGGGCTCGTCCAGCGCGGCCTCGATGTCGGCTTCGATTTCGTCGGGCAGCTTCATGCCCTGCGCCGAGAAGAACTTGATGCCGTTGTCCTGGTAGGGATTGTGCGAGGCGCTGATGACGATGCCGGCGACCAGGCGCAGCGCGCGGGTCAGGTAGGCGACCGCGGGCGTGGGGATCGGGCCGGCCAGCAGCACGTCGATACCGGCGGCGGACAGCCCCGCTTCCAGCGCGGACTCCAGCATGTAGCCGGAAATCCGGGTGTCCTTGCCGATGACGACCTGCGGGCGGCTTGCGCCGCGCACGGCGTGCTCGCGGGCCAGCACGCGGCCAGCGGCGTAACCCAGGCGCAAGGCGAATTCGGCATTGATCACCGGACCGCCGACTTCACCGCGTACGCCATCGGTACCGAAATATTTGCGTCGAATCATGAACTGATTGCTCCTTGTTCAGCCGCCTGCCATACCTTAAGCGCATCCACCGTGGCCGCAACATCGTGCACGCGCACGATGGAGGCGCCACGCGCGACGCAGGCAAGCGCGGCGGCAATGCTGCCGGGCAGCCGGTCGCCAACCGGCCGGCCGGTGGCCTGGCCGATCATGTTTTTGCGCGACAGGCCGATCAGCAATGGATAACCGGTACTGCGCAGGCTGGACAGCCGGCGCAGCAGTTGAAAGTTCTGGTCGGCCGTCTTGCCAAACCCGAAACCCGGGTCCAGCACGATGCGGCGAGGATCGATCCAGGCCGCGCGCAGCTTTTGCGCGCGAGCCCCCAGAAACAGGCCGATTTCACCGATCAGGTCGGTGTACTCGGGCGGCGCTGCCTGCATGGTGCGAGGCTCGCCTTTCATGTGCATGACGCACAGGCCACAGCGCGATTGCGAGACGGCTTCGATCGCGCCCGGCTGCCTGAAACCGTAGATGTCGTTGATCATGTCCGCGCCGGCGTCCAGCGTCGCGCGCATGACTTCCGGCTTGAACGTGTCGATGGAGAGCGGCACGCCGCAGTCCCGAAGCGCCTCGACCACCGGGAGCAGCCGGTTGAGCTCGTCGGCCACGGAAACGGGGTCGGCCCCCGGGCGCGTGGATTCGCCGCCCAGGTCCAGAATCTGGGCGCCTTCCTCGATCAACTGGCGCGCATGCGCCACGGCGGAATCGGTATCGTCGTGTTGGCCGCCATCGGAAAACGAGTCCGGCGTGACGTTGACGATGCCCATGACAAGCGGGCGCTCGAGATCAAACTCGAAGCGCCCGCAAAGGAAGTTATTTGCCATAAACCAGAACGAAGAACCTCAGACCGCAGCTGCCGTGCTACCGCCTGCAGCCAGGCCGGTCGGCGGCGTATCGGACGTGTCCGACGGGCCTTGCGGCGTCTTCGGGGGACGCGGGGGGCGGCCCTCCATGATGTCGTTGATCTGGTCGGCGTCGATGGTTTCCCATTCGAGCAGCGCGGACGTCATGACTTCGACCTTGTCGCGGTTGTCTTCCAGGATCTTGCGCGCAACGCCGTACTGCTCGTCGATGATGCGGCGGATCTCGGTGTCCACCTTCTGCATGGTGGCTTCGGACATGTGCGTGGTCTTGGTGACGCTGCGGCCCAGGAAGACTTCGCCTTCGTTCTCGGCGTAGACCATGGGACCCAGTTCGTCGGTCATGCCGTAGCGCGTGACGATGTCGCGGGCGATGGCGGTGGCACGTTCGAAGTCATTCGAGGCGCCCGTCGTCATCTGGTCCATGAAGATTTCTTCGGCGATACGGCCGCCGAACAGCACGGCGATGGTGGACAGCAGACGGCCCTTGTCCATGCTGTAGCGGTCGGTTTCCGGCAACTGCATCGTCACGCCCAGCGCACGGCCGCGCGGGATGATGGTGACCTTGTGTACCGGGTCGGTCTTGGGCAGCATGCGCGCGACGATCGCGTGGCCGGATTCGTGGTACGCGGTGTTCTTGCGTTCCTCTTCGGGCATCACGATGGAGCGGCGCTCGGCGCCCATGATGATCTTGTCCTTGGCCTTTTCAAAGTCGGACATATCGACCGTGCGGCCATTGCGGCGGGCGGCGAACAGTGCGGCTTCGTTGACCAGGTTGGCCAGATCGGCGCCGGAGAAGCCCGGGCAACCGCGCGCCAGGATGGTCGCGTCGACATTGGGCGACAGCGGAACCTTGCGCATGTGGACCTTCAGGATCTGCTCGCGGCCCCGGATATCGGGCAGCGGCACCACGACCTGGCGATCGAAACGGCCCGGACGCAGCAGCGCCGGATCCAGCACGTCGGGACGGTTGGTTGCGGCGATCACGATGACGCCCTGGCCGGATTCGAAGCCATCCATTTCCACCAGCATCTGGTTCAGGGTCTGTTCGCGCTCGTCGTTGCCGCCACCCAGGCCGGCGCCACGCTGACGTCCGACCGCATCGATTTCGTCGATGAAGATGATGCAGGGAGCGTGCTTCTTGGCGTTTTCGAACATGTCGCGGACACGGGCCGCGCCCACGCCGACGAACATTTCAACGAAGTCCGAACCGGAGATGCTGAAGAACGGCACCTTGGCTTCGCCGGCGATGGCCTTGGCCAGCAGCGTCTTGCCGGTACCGGGCGAACCCACCATCAGCACGCCGCGCGGGATACGGCCGCCCAGCTTCTGGAACTTGCTGGGGTCACGCAGGAAGTCGACCAGTTCCTGCACGTCTTCCTTGGCTTCGTCGCAACCGGCGACGTCAGCGAAGGTGATCTGGTTGGTGTTCTCGTCGAGCATCCGGGCGCGCGATTTGCCGAAGCTGAATGCGCCGCCCTTGCCACCGCCCTGCATCTGTCGCATGAAGAACACCCATACGCCGATCAGGAGCAGCATCGGGAACCACGAGACGAAGATGCTCATCAGGAGCGACTGCTCTTCGCGCGGCTTGCCCGAAACCTGCACGCCGTACTTCAGCAGATCGGAGACCATCCAGAGATCGCCGGGGGAAGTCAGCGTATAGGCGCGGCCCGCGTCCGGGGTGACGTAGAGCACGTCGCCTTGAACGTCGACCTTGCGGATACGTCCCGCCTTGGCGTCGTCCATGAACTGCGTGTAAGTCACACCGTCCTGGGTCTGAGCGCGTCCGTCGAACTGTTTGAAGACGGTGAACAGCACCAGGGCTATCACCATCCAGACAGCGACTTTGGAAAATGAATTGTTCAAGGTCGATCTCCTGCTTTCGATTCCGACCGGCGACTGCGCACCCGCGTATGGCACAGTCACAAGTATGTCAATAGCCCATTCTAACCTGTAGGACGGAGTTGCGTCCTGGCAGCCGTGGGGCCCATTTAATTACATTTGATTCTTGAGTTTTCTGGTCGTTGTCTCGGCGGGACGGGGGTTTTCTTGGCCGGGACGATTTGCCCCGGATGATTACGGAAGGGTTACTTCAGATCGCGCGCCACCAGAAAGGTTTCTGAGGACTTGTCCCGAGAGGCCTTCGGTTTGCGTTCGACCACCCGGCGGAAGCGCTTTTTGAAGGATTCCACGATCTGCGAGAAGCCCGTGCCGTGGAAAGCCTTGACGATCAGCGCCCCGTTGGGCTTGAGGTGGGCGCAGGAAAATTCCATCGCCAATTCGCAAACATGCTGGATGCGCGCGGAGTCGGCAATACCCACCCCGGACAAGTTGGGGGCCATGTCTGAAATAACAAGGTCCACCGCACGCGATCCGACCATGTCTTCCAATTGTTTCAAGACTTCGTCTTCGCGGAAGTCGCCCTGGATGAATTCCACGCCTGCCACGGGCTCCATGGGCAGGATGTCCAGCGCGATGATGCGCCCGTCCACGACGCCGCCCGGCCCGGCGAGCCGCTCGCGCGCCACCTGTGACCAGCTGCCCGGCGCGGAGCCCAGATCGATGACCAGGTCGCCCCGGCGCATCAGCTTTTCGGTGTCGAGGATCTCGATCAGCTTGAAAGCGGCGCGGGCGCGATAGCCCTTCTGTTGCGCCAGCTTCACATAGGGATCGTTGATGTGCTGGTGAATCCAGTCTTTAGAGAATTTATTCTTGGCCATTACCGTACAATTCCACGCATGCCTATATTAGAACTTACCTCTCGTGAGCGCAGCGACCTGCGGTCCGCCGCTCACCCTCTGCGCCCCGTCGTCCTAATTGGCGACAACGGTTTGACCGACGCCGTGCTGAAGGAAATCGATCGGGCGCTGACTTCGCATGGCCTCATCAAGGTTCGCGCGGGCGGCGACGACCGTGAAGCCCGGGACGCCATGCTCGCCACGATCTGCGAGACGCTATCCTGCGCGCCCGTGCATCACTTGGGCAAGACCCTGATCCTGTTCCGCCCGCTGCCCGGCAACATCAAGCCCGCCGCGCTGGCCGCTCAGGAACTCGAAGCGCCTGCCAAACGCCGCGCCTCGGAACCTTACACGCCCAAGAAGCTGGCCGCCGAAGGCAGGACCCTTGCCAAGCGCCCGCGCCGCAGCGAATCCGAAGAGCCCGCACCCGCCAAGAAGCGTTACGTCCCCCAGGACGAACTCAACAAGAACGGCAAGCCCATGCGGCCTTCCAACAAGCGCGCCACGGCTGGCGGCCACGGCATTCCGCGCCGCGCCGGCAGCGCGCTGAGCCTGCGCGCCGGAGCCCGCAGCGGCACCAGCCGCAAGACCGCAAAAAGGTAAGTCCAGGCACAAAAACGGGCGCTTTACGCGCCCGGTCCACCATAGCGATCCGCAATGTACCGCGGAATTCAGACGAACGTAGCGTCCGGGCCAGGGTGGTTTGACATTTTTACTGCTTGTGGCGATAGCGTCAGATGTAACGCACGCCAAGGACTTCGTATTCGCGAACGCCAGCCGGGGCAACGACCTCGACCACATCGCCTTCACTCTTGCCGATCAGCGCGCGAGCCACGGGGCTGGACACGGAAATCAGGTTGGACTTGATATCGGCTTCAACGTCGCCGACGATCTGATACGTAACGCGATCGCCCGAATCCAGGTCTTCGATGTCGACGGTAGCGCCAAACACGGCGCGGCCTTCGGCCTCGAGCGAGGTCGGGTCGATGAGGTGGGCATTGGAAAGCGTGCCTTCAAGCTCGGCAATCCGGCCCTCGATGAAACCTTGGCGCTCGCGAGCGGCATCGTACTCGGCGTTTTCCGACAGATCACCCTGTGCGCGCGCCTCGGCGATTGCGTTGATCACGGCAGGACGTTCGACGGTTTTCAGCCGTTGGAGCTCTTCTTGCAAGCGCTCGGCCCCGCGCACGGTCAAAGGAATGGCAGACATGTCGTTTCCCAAACAAAAAGTAGAAAAACGCCCCGAAGGAGCGTTCTCGGTGAAGGCCGCAGGACCGGCGCGCTTGCCTTTTGTTTGCCATTTGATGCTTGGAAAAATCTGGCGAGCGGCGCGGGCGACCAAAACAAAACCCCGGCTCGGGTCGGAACCGGGGCAATCAAAGTCATATTGTGGTCAATCTCGGCGGGAATTGCAAGCCGCCGGAGAAAACGGCCTTTTCGGCGCATTTCGGCGCTGTAACCCGCTAAAACCGGCGATTTCGCACCGAAAAGGCTTTGCGGCCTTGCCGGGCCCGATGGACTCCCGCGCGAACCGAGGGTTTTCCGGGAGCCTCCCGGGCCAGGAAACTACTGGACGATAGGCTTTGGGCCATGATGCGGGACGCCTCGACATCCCGCATGTCGTCGTTACTTCGTGCGCCGCAAGAGCGCGTACAGGATGATCGCGCCGAACGTGGCGGTACCGATGCCGCCCAGTGTGAAGTTGCCCAGCTTGATGGTGAAGTCGCCCGCGCCCAGCACCAGCGTGACCGCAGCCACGATGAGGTTGCGGTTGTCGGTGAAATCAACCTGGTTGACGACCCAGATACGGGCGCCGGCAATGGCGATCAGGCCGAAGACCACCACCGACATGCCACCCAGTACAGGTCCCGGGATCGTCTGGATGAGCGCGCCGAACTTGGGCGAGAAGCCCAGGACGATCGCGATCAGGGCAGCGATCACGAACACCAGCGTGGAATAGATGCGGGTGACCGCCATCACGCCGATGTTTTCGGCGTATGTCGTGACGCCCGTGCCGCCGACGGCGCCCGACACCATGGTGGCCACGCCGTCGCCGACGAAGGCCCGGCCGAGGTAGCGGTCCAGGTCGCGGCCCGTCATGGCGCTGACGGCCTTCACGTGCCCCAGGTTTTCGGCCACCAGGATGATGGCGACCGGCACGATGAGGCCCATGGCCTCGGCCTTGAACACGGGCGCCGCGAAGTGCGGCAGGCCGAACCAGGCGGCGGCCGACACGGCGGTGAAGTCGATGGGCTTGCCCAGGCCCAGGCCGTTGGCCAGCACGGCGTACACCACGCACGCGAGGATCAGGCCGACCAGGATCAGCAGGCGCTGCACCATGCCGCGCGTGTAGACGGCGATGCCGCCGACGCAGACGATCGTGACGATGGCCATGGCGCTGTCAAAACCCGAGGCGCCCATCGCGCCCTTGGCGGCAATGGGCGCGAGGTTCAGGCCGATCACCGCGACAACCGCGCCCGTCACGACGGGCGGCATCAGCGTGTCGATCCAGTTGGCGCCACCGCCTGCCCGCGCATTGACGATCCAGACGATCACGCCGATCAACGTGTACGCCAAGCCGCAGGCGATGATGGCGCCCAGCGCCACGCCGATGTTGGCGTTGGCGCCCCCGCCGGCATAGCCGGTCACCGCGATCACGCCGCCGATGAATGCAAAGCTGGAACCCAGGTAGCTGGGCACGCGTCCGCCCACGAACAGGAAGAAGATCAGCGTGCCGATGCCCGACATCAGGATGGCGACGTTGGGATCGAAACCCATGAGCAGCGGCGCGAGGACGGTCGAGCCGAACATCGCGACCACGTGCTGAGCGCCCATGGCCACGTTCTTGGGCCAGGACAGCCGTTCATCGGGCGCAATGATGACGCCGGGCTCGGCGTCGTCCGCCAGGCGCCAGCGCGGAAAGTAGGAATTGGACATGGATTCCCCGGGGGATGGTACGGATTAGGGTTTCAGACTGCGAGCGGGCGCCAGTGTAAAGGGGGCCATCAAGCGGGGGCAACGTTTAAGTTTTGCCGCCGGATTGCCGTACTAGAGGAAACCCCGAAATCCCCAGGCAAAGGAACAGTCATGGCGATCAACAGCATCAGCGGCACCTCCCGCATCGGCAGCCTTGCCGACATGTGGGCCGAAAAGATCCAGGCCAACAAGGAAGCGAAAAATGCCTCGGGGCAGGAGGCCGTCTCGGTGACCGCTGAAGGCAAGATCCGCGTCAATACGCCTGGCGCCAGCAAAGTCGCGACCGCGCAGGCAACGGAAGAAACCGACAACGAAGACGAATACACCCGCCAGATCAAGGAGTTGCAGAAGCAGCTCAAGCGCATCATGGACCAGATCGCCAAGGTGCAGGCGAGCGGCATGTCGGCCGAGATGAAGGCGCAGCAGGTGATGGCGCTGAACGCGCAGGCCGTGCAGATCCAAGGGCAGATCGCACAGGTCTTGGCAATGCAGGCGCGTGCGGCCCAAAGCAGCGGCGGGTCTCAGGGCGGCGGCGTGTCGGCCACGGCCTGATTCCGGGCGAGCATCGCGGCGCCGTCACTGATGGCGCGCATCAAAATTTCTGATTGGACGCTTGGCAGGCGTGCCGGTACTGTCTCCAGACAAATCTAAAACCACGGAGACAAACCATGCACGCAATGCGCACAGCCCTTGCCGGGGCGCTGCTGGCCGTTTGCGCGGCGCCGGCCCTGGCCGGCACCGTCACGGTGATCACGTCGTTCCCCAAGGACCTGACCCAGGCCTACAAGACCGCTTTCGAGAAAGCCAATCCCGGCATCACGCTGGAAATCCTGAACAAGAACACGGTGTCGGGGATCGCCTTCGTGCGGGAGACGCCAGCGGGTCAGCGCCCCGAGGTCTTCTGGGCCAGCGCGCCCGATGCGTTCGAGGTGTTGGGACGCGACAAGCTGCTGGCCAAGTCGGCCGACATCGCGAATAAGGACGTGCCGGACAAGATCGGCAGCTATCCCATCAATGATCCGGGCGGCATGTATCTGGGTCAGGCGCTGGCGGGCTACGGCATTATCTACAACACCCGGTACATCGCGGCGCACAAGATCCCGGCGCCCGTTGAGT
This sequence comes from Achromobacter sp. UBA4530, assembly GCF_002388205.1. Lineage (NCBI taxonomy): Bacteria > Pseudomonadati > Pseudomonadota > Betaproteobacteria > Burkholderiales > Alcaligenaceae > Achromobacter > Achromobacter sp. UBA4530. The sequence goes on from NZ_DGMA01000044.1 coordinate 70,946, forward strand.
GGAAGGATCTGCTGTCGCCCAAGTGGTTCGGCCACGTGGGCATCACGTCGCCCTCGCGTTCGGGCACGATGCACCTGACCGTGGAAACCATCCTGCAAGGCGAAGGCTGGGATGACGGCTGGAACACGCTCTTGCGCATGTCGGGCAACAGCAGCGCCGTCACCGAGCGCTCGTTCGGCGTGCCCGACGGCGTGAACAACGGCCAGTTCGGCGCCGGACCGGTCATCGACTTCTTCGGGCTGTCGAGCAAGTACTCCAGATTCCCCGTTGAGTTCGTCTATCCGTCCGAGACCGCCATCGTCCCGGCGAACATCGCGCTGATCGAGGGCGCCAAGAACACCGAGGAAGGCAAGAAATTCATCGCCTTCACGCTGAGCCAGGCGGGCCAGGAGCTGCTGCTGGAGCCGAAGATCTCGCGGTTGCCGGTGCTGCCCTACTCCGCGCTGGCCGGCAAGATTCCGCCCGGCTATCCCGACCCGGCGGAAATCGCCAAGCGCAGCAAGGTTCATTTCGACGCGGACCTGTCGCAGTCGCGCTACTACGTCGTGCAATCGCTGTACGACCAGACCGTCACGTTCCGGCTGAAGGAACTGCAAGCGGCCACCAAGGCGATCTATGACGCCGAGGCCAAACTGGGCGACAAGGCCAAGAGCGGCAAGGCAGCCGAATTGCTGGGCGAGGCACGCAAGCTGGCCTGGGCGCCGCTGATCGACAGCAAGAAGGCGGCCGACCCGGCGTTCCTGGCGATCTTCGCCGGCAACAAGAAGGACGCGGCCGTCAACCAGCAGATCACGCAGCTTGAAGGCGAGTGGAATGGCCGCGCGCGCGCCAACTACGAAGAAGCCGTCAAGCTGGCACGGCAGGCCGCCGCGCTCTGATCGTCTGAATGCGTTGAACACGGCTGGCGGGCTTGCCCCGCCCGCCGTGGATCGCGCCTGTCTTCTGGCAACGATTTTCGGGACTCTCGATGAATCATTCGAGCCATTCGCGCCTGCCCGCCGGCCCCGTCCTTGCGGCGCTGCTGGTGTTCGGCTTTCTGCTGCTTTTCCTGGCCGTGCCTGTGGGCACGGTCTTTCACAGCGCCTTCGTCAATGCCGACGGCAGCTTCACCACCGGCCACTTCGGCGCCTTCTTCAACCAGCCGTTGATGCGCGAAGCGTTCTTCAACAGCCTGTACGTGGCGGGCTGGTCGGCGCTGATCGCTTCCCTGATCGCGGTGCCGCTTGCGTACTTCACGGTGCGCTTCGATTTTCGTGGCGCACTGCTGATCCAGACGCTGGGCGTGCTGCCGCTCATCATGCCGCCCTTCGTGGGCGCGGTGGCGATGCAGCTGATCTTTGGCCGCTCGGGCAGCGTGAACCTGCTGCTCAATGACTGGTTCGGCTTCACGATTCCGTTCATGGAAGGGCTGAATGGCGTCATCTTCGTTGAAGCGATCCATTACTTCCCATTCATCCTGATGAACCTCGTGGTGGCGCTGCGCAACATCGACGGGGCCATGGAAGAAGCGGCCTTCAACCTGGGTTCGCGCGGGTTCCGGCTGTTCCGCCGCGTCATCTTTCCGCTCGCCCTGCCCGGCTATGTGGCGGGCGCGTCGCTGGTGTTCGTGAAGGTGTTCGACGACCTGGGCACGCCCCTGGTGCTGGGCACGACCAACATGCTGGCGCCGCAAGCGTACCTGCGCATCACGCAGGTGGGACTGGAGGATCCGCTGGGCTATGTGATCAGCGTGATCATGGTGGGATTTTCGATCCTGGCGCTGTGGCTGTCGGCGCGCGTGCTCAAGGGACGCGACTACTCCACGCTGCAAAAGGGCGGCAATTCCATCCAGAAGCGCAAGCTGGGTCCGATGGAAAGCGTGCTGGCGTATGGCTGGATCATCCTGGTGCTGCTGCTGGTGCTGTCGCCGCACATCGGCGTGCTGCTGCTGTCGCTGGCCAGCGTCTGGAGCTATGCGCCGCTGCCGGACGGGTACACGCTGGCCCATTACTCAGCCGTGTTCTCGGAATCGCAGGGCATGATCGCCAACACGCTGCTGTATTGCGGCCTTGCCGCGGGCATCGACGTGATCCTGGGCACCGCGATCGCCTACCTGATGCTGCGCACCCGGCTGCCGGCGCGCCAATGGCTGGATTTTCTGGCTTCGGCGGCATTGGCGATTCCGGGCATCGTGCTGGCCATCGGCTTTCTGCGCACCTTCCGCGGCATCGAGCTGCCTGGCACGGGCACGATGCTGACGTCGTCGTGGATCATCATCATGCTCGCGTATTCCGTGCGGCGTCTGCCGTATGCGCTGCGTTCGTGCGTAGCGGCGTTGCAGCAGATCCACGTGTCGCTAGAAGAGGCGGCCCAGTCGCTGGGCGCCACGCGCATGAGCACGATCCGCCGCGTGGTGGTGCCGCTGATGGCGGGCGGCATGCTGGCCGGGTTCGTGACCAGCTTTGTGACGGCCGCCGTGGAACTGTCGGCCACCATCATGCTGGTGACCAAGGACAGCCAGGCGCCCATGAGCTACGGCATCTACCTGTACATGCAGAGCGCGGCGGGCCGCGGACCGGGCGCCGCGCTTGGCGTCCTGGCGGTGGTCGCCGTGGGTATCGGCACTTACGTATCGCACCTGCTGGTGGACCGCGCATCGAAGCGCCAGCAACCGGCGCGCAATGAAGGGGAATCCGCATGAAGAAAGTCAGCGTCGAATGCCGCAACATCCAGCTCTCGTACGGCAAGACCGAAGTGCTGAAGGACGTCAGCATCAGCATCGAGCCGGGCGAGTTCTTCGCGCTGCTCGGGCCGTCGGGGTCGGGCAAGTCCACCCTGCTGCGATTGATCGCGGGATTCAACCGCCACAGCGCAGGCCAGTTGCTGGTGGACGGCAAGGACATCAGCGGGACCCCGCCCTGGCATCGGAACATCGGCATGGTGTTCCAGAACTATGCGCTGTGGCCGCACATGACGGTGTGGGACAACGTGGCGTTCGGCCTGGTCGAGCGCAAGCTGCCGCGCGCCGAGATCCGCACCAAGGTGGAAGCCGCGCTCGATCTGGTGGGGCTGTCGCAATATGCCAAGCGGCGTCCCAACCAGCTTTCGGGCGGACAGCAGCAGCGCGTGGCGCTGGCGCGCACCATCGTGATCGAACCGCAGGTGCTGCTGCTGGACGAGCCGCTGTCCAACCTGGACAAGAAGCTGCGCGTGCAGATGCGCCAAGACCTTCTGAGCCTGCAGCGCCGCCTGGGCATCACGACGATCTTCGTCACGCACGACCAGGAAGAAGCGATGACCACCGCCGACCGGATGGCGGTGCTGGATCACGGCGTGGTGCAGCAGATCGGCGCGCCGAGCACGCTGTTCGACTACCCCGTGAACCGCTTCGTGGCGAACTTCGTGGGCACGATGAACGTGCTGGAAGGCAATGTGCGCGAGCGCACCAGCAGCAGCGTGACGCTGGCGGTGGACGGCGTGGGCGACCTGCACCTGCCGCTGACCGGCGAGGCCCCCGCAGCCACTCGGCTGGCAGCGAGCTTTCGGCCCCACACGGTGCAGATCGAGATGGCGGATGGCCTGGGCGATGCGCGTTATGTCTGGCTGCCGGGCATCGTGGAAAGCAGCGAGTTTCTGGGCGAATTCACGCGCTATCAGGTGCAGGTTGGAGAGCAGCGGCTGACGGCCGACCAGGCGCATCTGGCCGGCCTGTCGCCGTTTCCGGCGGGCGCGCCGGTGTCGGTGGGACTGGAGCCGACACAGGTGCGGCTGCTGGCCGCCTGACCTACACTCGCCGCCATGGAAATCTACCAGATCCGCGCCTTCGTCACGGTTGCCCGATTGGGCAACCTGACGAAGGCGGCCGAGGCGCTGTCGTTGACGCAGCCCGCCGTGACCGCGCAGATCAAGGCGCTGGAGCAGAGCCTGGGCGTCGCACTGTTCGACCGCAGCGGCGGCCGGCTAGCCTTGGCCAAGGCGGGTGAAGTGCTGCTGCCGACGGCGGAATCGCTGCTGGTGCTGGGCGCGCAATTCAAGTCCGAAGCCCAGCAGTTGCAGGGCAATCTGCATGGCGTTGTCGAACTGGGTGTTCCCAGCGAAAAGCCCGATTTCCTGCGCTTGGGGGAGCTGGCCTCGGCAGTCACGCAGCGCCTGCCGCTGGTCGAACTGAAGACCCAGACCCAGCCCGCCGCGGCACTGGCCGAACAGGTCAGCACCGGCCGCCTGCCCGCCGCGCTGACCATCGCGGCCAACGCGCCGCGCGGCGTGTTGTGGCAGCCGCTGCGCAGCGTGCGTTATCGGATTGCGATGCCCGCCGAGCACGCTGCGGTGCTCAAACGCGGCGGCTGGCGCGAGGTGGCGCAACTGCCGTGGCTGGACGGTCCGTCCGGCAGCCACACGCATCTGTTGCTGCGCGATATGTTCGAGCGCCACGGGCTATCGCCCCGCATCGTCATGCAGAACGACGATCAGGCCAACATGGACGCGCTGGTGCGGGCCGGCGCGGGCTGCGCGCTGCTGCGCGAGGAAACCGCGCTGGCGGGTGCCGCGTCCAGCGACTTCATCGTGTGGGGCCAGGCGCGCGTCGACGCGGTGCTGGGCTTCATGCTGCCTTACGAACGCGCTAGCGAGCCCGCGCTGGTCGCGTTAAGCTCGATCATTCAAGCCATCTGGAAGCCGCGCGCGCCCATCGCGCCGGTCCAGGCATAAGGCTCAATCCCCGCAACAAGACTGCAATGACTGAAATCTGGTTCATCCGCCACGGCGAAACCGACTGGAATCGCCAGCGGCGCCTGCAAGGCTGGCAAGACATCCCCCTGAACGAGTTCGGCGTCAACCAGGCCAGCCTGCTGGCCGCGCGCCTGCACGAAGAGGCCAAGCACACGCCGATCCACGCGATCTACAGCAGCGACCTGCAACGCGCGCACGCGACGGCCGTGCCTGTGTCGGAGCAGCTTGGCCTGCGTGTACGCGTGGAACCCGGCATCCGGGAGCGGGGCTTTGGGGTGCTGGAAGGCCTGGACCATGAGCGCATCGACCTGCTGGCGCCGGAAGCCGCGGCGGCGTGGAAGAGCCGCGATCCGCTGCGCCCGCTGGACGGCGGCGAATCGCTCGGGCAGTTTCAATCGCGCGTCATCAGCACCGTGGACGATATCGCCAGCCGCCATGAGGGCGAGCGCATCCTGATGTTCACCCATGGCGGCGTGCTGGACATCATCTGGCGCCATGCGTCGGGAGTGCCGCTGAATGCGCCGCGTGACGCGGCCCTGCTCAATGTCAGCATCAACCGCGTCGGCGTTGAAGGCCGGAAATGGGAAGTGCTGGATTGGGGTGACGTGACGCACATCGCCGCCGAAGTGGGCGACGACGTGGTGCCTTGAGGGAAATGTCTGCCCCCGTCCGGCGAATGCCGGACGGCTGGCCTCACACCGTCTTGCGCGGCTTGCGCGGGGCGTTGCGGGCCAGCCTGTCGTAGACGGCATTGGGCAGCAGCCGCATCAGCTTGGCCACCACGCCCATTTGCCACGGAATCACCGTGTAGCTCGTTCCCCGGCTGATTGCCGCGTGCGCGCGGGTGGCGAAGGCGTCGGCTTCCATCAGGAAGGGCATCGAGTACGGGTTATGCGCCGTCATGGCCGTCTTGATATAGCCGGGCGCGATCGTCACGACGCTGATGCCCTGCGCGGCCAGTTCCAGCCGCAGGCTTTCGCAATAGGTCACCACCGCCGATTTGGACGCGCTGTAAGCGCCGGCACCGGGCAGGCCGCGTATGCCCGCCACGCTGGCGATCCCGACCAGGCGCCCTGCCCCCGCCGCGCGCATCGGCGCGATGAAGGGTTCGAACGTGGACACTGTGGCCAGCAGGTTGGTGTCGACGATGGCCTTGAAGACGTCGAAATCCTCGCCGTGGTCGGTCAGCGTGCCGGCGCTGATGCCGGCGCTGGCGATGACCACATCCACCCTGCGCTCGCAGAACGCGATGAAGTCCTGCGCCGCGGCGTGCAGCGCCGTGCGGTCGCGCACGTCCACGGCATAGCAGCGATGCTCACCCGGCAGGCTGGCGGCCAGTTCGCGCAGCGCTTCCTCGCGGCGGCCCAGCAAGCCCAGCGTGGCGCCCTTGGCTGCATATTGCTGCGCCAGTGCGCGCCCCAGGCCGCTGCTGGCGCCGGTGATGAAGACTTTGTCCATGTCCTGACCTGCCTGTTGTCGCGTTGCAAAAAATTAGGGCACGCTTTCGCGTGCCCTAATTGTGATCTGCCGGCTTACTTCTGCAGGGAAGCGTGAAGCTCTTGCAGCGGGTAGACCTGCAGGCCGAGGCCCTGGCGCAGATACTGCATGCCTTCGACCGCGGCGCGGGCGCCTGCGATGGTCGTGAAGAAGGTCACGCGGGCGGCCAGCGCCTGGGTGCGGATGGTGCGCGAGTCGGCGATGGCGTTGCGGCGCTCTTCGACGGTGTTGATGACCAGCGAGATTTCGCCGTTCTTGACCATGTCGACGATGTGCGGGCGGCCTTCGTTGACCTTGTTGACCACCTGCACCGGGATGCCGGCCGCTTCGATCTCGGCGGCCGTGCCGCGCGTGGCGACCAGCTTGAAGCCCAGGGTGTGCAGGCCGCGAGCCACTTCAACGGCGCGGGCCTTGTCCTGGTTCTTGACGCTGATGAACACCGTGCCGGACTCCGGCAGGCGCACGCTGGCGGCAAGCTGCGACTTCACGAAGGCTTCGCCGAAGCTCATGCCCACGCCCATCACTTCGCCGGTCGACTTCATTTCCGGCCCGAGGATGGTGTCCACGCCCGGGAACTTCACGAATGGGAACACGGCTTCCTTGACCGAGAAGTAAGGCGGCACGACTTCCTTCGTGATGCCTTGCGCGGCCAGGGTCTGGCCGGCCATGGCGCGCGCGGCGATCTTGGCAAGCTGCAAACCGGTGGCCTTGGAGACGTAAGGCACCGTGCGCGAGGCGCGCGGGTTCACTTCCAGCACGTAGACGTCGCCGCCCTGGATGGCGAACTGCACGTTCATCAGGCCGCTGACGTTCAGGGCCTTGGCCATCATCGTGGTCTGGCGCTTGATCTCGGCGATGACTTCCGCCGACAGCGAGTACGGCGGCAGGCTGCACGCCGAGTCGCCCGAGTGCACGCCGGCCTGCTCGATGTGTTCCATGACGCCGCCGATGAAGACGGTTTCGCCGTCGGCCAGGCAGTCCACGTCGACTTCGGTGGCGTTGTTCAGGAAGCGGTCGAGCAGCACGGGCGAGTCATTGCTGACCTTCACGGCTTCGCGCATGTAGCGCTCGAGGTCCTGCTGCTCGTGCACGATTTCCATCGCGCGGCCGCCCAGCACGTAGCTGGGACGCACGACCAGCGGATAACCGATTTCGGTGGCGTGGGCCAGGGCCTCGCCTTCGGTGCGCGCGGTGCGGTTGGGCGGCTGACGCAGGCCGAGCTTGTTGAGCAGCTTCTGGAAGCGCTCGCGGTCTTCGGCGACGTCGATGGATTCGGGGCTGGTGCCGATGATGGGCACGCCGTTGGCTTCCAGGGCGCGCGCCAGCTTCAGCGGGGTCTGGCCGCCGTACTGGACGATCATGCCGACCGGGTTTTCCTTGTGGACGATTTCCAGCACGTCTTCGAGCGTCAGCGGCTCGAAGTACAGACGGTCGGAGGTGTCGTAGTCGGTGGACACGGTTTCCGGATTGCAGTTGACCATGATGGTCTCGTACCCGTCGTCGCGCAGCGCCAGCGCGGCATGCACGCAGCAGTAGTCGAATTCAATGCCCTGGCCGATCCGGTTCGGGCCGCCGCCCAGCACCACGATCTTCTTGCGATCGGTGGGGGCGGATTCGCACTCTTCCTCGTACGTGGAGTACATGTAGGCGGTGCGGGTGGCGAATTCGGCGGCGCAGGTGTCGACGCGCTTGTAGACCGGACGCACGTTGAGCTGGTGGCGCAGCTTGCGCACTTCGGATTCCGAGGAATCCAGCAGGAACGCGAGGCGGCGGTCGGAGAAACCGCGGCGCTTCAGTTCGAACAGCGTGGCGTAGTCCAGGTCGGCCAGCGTCTTTTGCTCGAGCGCCAGCTCGATGTCGACGATTTCCTTGATCTGCGAAAGGAACCACGGGTCGATGTGCGTGATGTTGTGCACTTCGTCCAGCGTGAAGCCTTGCGCGAAGGCGTCGCCCACGTACCAGATGCGTTCCGGACCGGGCTCGCCCAGTTCGACCTGCAGCTTTTCGCGGTCGGTGGTCTTCTGGTTCAGGCCGTCGACGCCCACTTCCAGGCCACGCAGCGCCTTCTGGAACGATTCCTGGAAGGTGCGGCCGATGGCCATGACTTCACCCACGGACTTCATCTGGGTGGTCAGGCGCGCGTCGGCGGTGGGGAATTTTTCAAATGCGAAACGCGGCACCTTGGTGACCACGTAGTCGATCGTGGGTTCGAACGAAGCCGGCGTGGCGCCGCCGGTGATCTCGTTGCGCAGCTCGTCAAGCGTGTAGCCGACGGCCAGGCGCGCGGCGACCTTGGCGATGGGGAAACCGGTGGCCTTGGAGGCCAGCGCCGACGAACGCGACACGCGCGGGTTCATCTCGATGACGATCATGCGGCCGTTCTTGGGATTGACGGCGAACTGCACGTTCGAGCCGCCCGTATCCACGCCGATCTCGCGCAATACCGCGATCGATGCGTTACGCATGATCTGGTATTCCTTGTCGGTCAGCGTCTGGGCCGGCGCGACGGTGATGGAGTCGCCCGTGTGGACGCCCATCGGATCCAGGTTTTCGATGGAGCAGACGATGATGCAGTTGTCCGCCTTGTCGCGGACCACTTCCATCTCGAATTCCTTCCAGCCGAGCAGCGACTCTTCGATCAGGAGCTCGCTGGTGGGCGAGGCTTCCAGGCCGCGGCGGCAGATGGTTTCGAATTCTTCGGCGTTGTAGGCAATGCCGCCGCCCGAACCGCCCATCGTGAAGCTGGGGCGGATGACCGCGGGGAAACCGGAGGTGCCGACTTCGGCCGCGATGCGGCGCTGCACTTCCCAGGCTTCGTCCATGCTGTGGGCGACGCCCGATTTGGCCGATTCCAGGCCGATGTCGGTCATGGCCTGTTTGAACTTCTGGCGGTCTTCGGCCTTTTCGATGGCGTGCTCGTTGGCGCCGATGAGTTCCACGTTGTGCTTCTTGAGCACGCCATGGTGGGCCAGGTCCAGCGCGCAATTCAGCGCGGTCTGGCCGCCCATCGTGGGCAGGAGCGCATCGGGCTTTTCACGCTCGATGATTTTTTCGACGGCTTGCCAGGTGATGGGCTCGATGTAGGTGACGTCGGCCGTTTCCGGGTCCGTCATGATCGTGGCCGGGTTGCTGTTCACCAGGATGGTGCGGTAGCCCTCGGCCTTGAGCGCCTTGCAAGCTTGCGCGCCGGAGTAGTCGAATTCGCAGGCCTGCCCGATGATGATGGGGCCGGCGCCGATGATGAGAATGCTTTTTAGGTCTGTACGCTTGGGCATGATGCAGTCTTTACTTTTGGCCGGACATCAGGCTGATGAACTTGTCGAACAGCTCGAGGATGTCGTGCGGACCCGGGCTGGCTTCGGGGTGACCCTGGAAGCAGAAGGCCGGGCGGTCGGTGAGTTCGAAGCCTTGCAGCGTGCCGTCGAACAGCGAGACGTGCGTCACGCGCGCGTTGGCGGGCAGGCTGGCAGCGTCGACACCGAAACCGTGGTTCTGGCTGGTGATGAACACGCGCTTGGACGCGAGGTCCTGCACCGGATGGTTGGCGCCGTGATGGCCGGTCTTCATCTTGACGGTCTTGCCGCCCACCGCCAGGCCCATGATCTGGTGGCCCAGGCAAATGCCGAACACCGGCAGCTTCTTGTCCAGGAAGGCGCGGGTGGCGTCGATGGCGTAGTCGCAGGGCTCGGGGTCGCCGGGGCCGTTGGACAGGAACACGCCGTCGGGATTGAGCTTGAAGACGTCTTCGGCGGTGGTCTGGGCCGGCACCAGCGTGATGCGGCAGCCACGGTCGGCCAGGAGACGCAGGATGTTGCTCTTCACGCCGTAGTCGTAGGCGACCACGTGGAACTTGGACTGGTCGGGCGACGTGAACCCGCCTTCGAGCTGCCAGGTGCCTTCGGTCCAGCCGGTGCTTTCCTTGATGGACACGACCTTGGCCAGATCCTGGCCGGCCATGCCGGGAAAGCCGCGGGCGAGTTCAACGGCGCGCTCGGCGTCGGAACCCACGAAGATGCACGCGCCCTGGGCGCCCTTTTCGCGCAGAATGCGCGTGAGCTTGCGGGTGTCGATGCCGGAAATGGCAACGATGCCCTGCTCGGTCAGGTAGTCGGGCAAGGATTGCGTGGAACGGAAGTTCGACACGCGGGCGGGGCAGTCGCGTACCACCAGGCCGGCGGCATAGACGCGATTGGATTCCACGTCTTCGGCGTTGACGCCGGTGTTGCCGATGTGCGGATAGGTCAGCGTGACGATCTGACCGCTATAGCTGGGATCGGTGAGAATTTCCTGGTACCCGGTCATCGCGGTGTTGAACACCACTTCGGCAACGGTATGGCCAGGCGCACCGATCGACACGCCTCGAAAAATGGTACCGTCCGCCAGAGCCAGAATTGCAGGAGGGAAGCGGTTGATCCCCTCGGGAAAGAGTTGCGGCAGCACAGTAAACCCCGGTTTTAGAATCGATAATCAAACCTTCGGATTATACCTCGAGCGGCCGTTTTTCCCGGAGAACCGCGCCAAATAAGGCCGAAACCGGGTTTTTCGGCCGTTTTGCCGCGCCGTTGCGCGGCCTGCAATCAGCGCCCCTCGCCCTTGCGGCGGACTGCGGCCTGGCAGCGTCGGTGATACGCTAGCAGCACCTTCAACCCTAGCCAGCTGCGAGTCGTATAAGTCCATGCCCAGCCAACTTGACGCCCTGCGTGACCACACCACCGTTGTTGCCGACACCGGCGATTTCGAAGCCATGAAGGCGTTGCGTCCCACGGACGCGACCACCAACCCGTCCCTGATTCTGAAGGCTGTCCAGCAGGACGCCTACCGCCCGCTGCTGGAAAAGACCGCGCGCGAACACCGCGGCGCCTCGACCGCCGAACTCATGGATCGCCTGCTGGTCGCCTTCGGCCGCGCGATTCTGGACATCGTGCCGGGCCGCGTGTCGACCGAAGTGGACGCCCGCCTGTCCTTTGACACCCGCGCCACCATCGAACGCGCCCGCGGCCTGATCGCCCTGTACGAAGCCGCCGGCATCCCGCGCGAACGCGTGCTGATCAAGATTGCGTCCACCTGGGAAGGCATCCAGGCCGCCCGCGTGTTGCAGTCCGAGGGTGTCCGCTGCAACCTGACCCTGCTTTTCTCGCTGCCCCAGGCGGTCGCCTGCGCCGATGCGCATGTTCAGCTCATTTCACCTTTCGTCGGCCGCATCTACGACTGGCACAAGAAAACGGCCGGCGCGAACTGGGTCGAAGACGACAACACGAGCGCGCGTGACCCGGGCGTTCAGTCCGTCACCAATATCTACCGCTACTACAAGCACTTTGAAATCCCGACCGAGATCATGGGCGCGAGCTTCCGCAACGTGGGTCAGATCCTTGCGTTGTCCGGCTGCGACCTGCTGACGATCAGTCCGGACCTGCTGAACAAGCTGGCCGCCACCGAAGGCGACGCGCCCGCCCAGCTTCGCGCTGACGATGCGCGCGGCGACATTGCGCGCATCGGCGCTGACGAAGTGACGTTCCGTACGCTGCTCAATGACGATGCGATGGCCAGCGAAAAACTGTCCGAGGGGATCCGCCTGTTCGTGGCCGACGCCATCAAGCTGGACGCCCTGATCGACGCGCAGCGAGGCTGAGTCAGTGCGGCGCGCGGTTGCTGTCCGCGCGCCCTTGCCTAGCGGTGATCGTGAGAGTGCACCTGCAGCGCTTCCAGGAACCGCGATACCATGTTGTACGCGGCGACTGTCGCCGTCAGCTCGACCACCAGCTTTTCCGACCCCATGGCCGCCCGGACGGCGTCGAACACCGCCTCGGGAACCTGCACGTGACGCGTCATGGCGTCCGTGTAGGCCAGCACCGCCCGTTCGCGTTCGCTGACCAGATCCGAGGTTTCCCACGCATCCAGCGCGTCCAGCTGCGCCTGGGATACGCCTTCCTTCAACGCGATCGGCGCATGCTGGTCGGCCTCGTAGGGCGCACCGTTGATGGCCGCCACCCGCATGATGACGAGCTCGCGCAGATCGCCCGGCAACGTGCTGAGCTGCCGGATCGACGTCAGGTAATTCAGCCAGCCGCCGGCCACCGCGGGACTATGCAGCAGCATCTGATACAGATGCAACACACTGCCCCGCTGCGCGACAATGCTTTCCACCAGGGGCCGTGCTTCGGGATGAGTCAGATCAGCGTAGGGCAAACGGGCCATGCGAACTCCGGAAGGTAGGGGGCAGCAAATGCACACATTCTCACAATATCTTTGACATAATGGCAACACACTTGCGCGTCCACGGTATCTCACTCGCATGAATGCGCCCACCGAATCCTACCCCCAACTCACTCTCGCCAATTGCGACAGCGAACCGATACACATACCGGGCGCCATCCAGCCGCTGGGGGCCCTGCTCGCGTTCGATCCCGACGGCACGCTGCGTTACGCCAGCGAGAATGCCGCCCAGTTGCTCGACACCTGCCTGACGCTGGACCAGCCTTGCGCGCCTGAGGCATTGCCGCCGGGCCTTGCGTACTGCCTGTCCACTTGGCTCGGCAACCCCGACCCCATTTTCGATCCGCTGACCATCACGCTGGATCGCGCCACCTATGACGTGATCGGCCATCGCAATGTCGATGGACTGACGATTGTCGAACTCGAGCGCCGGGCCGACGGCGTCGGCATTGCCGCGCCCGAGCGTATCTACCGCAGCATCGAGCGCGTGCGCCGGCAGCGTGACATTCCCGCGCTCCTGGACAGCATGGTGCGCGAAGTGCAGCGCGCCACGGGCTTTGACCGGGTGATGGCGTATCGCTTCCATCCCGACGACAGCGGCGAGATCGTGGCTGAACAGCGACGCGCCGACCTGGACGACTGGGTGGGCCGCCGCTATCCCGCCGGCGACATTCCGGCGCAGGCGCGCCGGCTCTATACGGTAAACACCCTGCGCCTGATCGCCGATGCGACCTACCACCCGGTGCGCGTGCTGAGCGCCCCTTCGCCGGATCCCCAACCGCTGGACTTGAGCTTCTCGGTCTTGCGCAGCGTGTCGCCCGTCCACCTGGAATACATGGCAAACATGGGGGTACGGGCGTCAATGAGCCTGTCGCTGGTGATCGGCGGCCGCCTGTGGGGCATGATCGCCTGCCACCATCACACGCCGCGGGCCGTGCCCTACCCCGCCCGCCTGGCGTGCGAGGCGATGGCGCAGGTCGTTGCGGCCACGGTATCCGGCATCGAAGCCAATGAGCGGGCCGAGCAATCCCGCCAGAACGCCGCGCTGGTCAGCAAGCTTGTCGAGCGCGTGTCGGCCTCTGAAAACGTGCATCAGGCGCTGTCGCAGGGCGGTGAGACGCCGGCGTCGCTGGTCCCGAACGATGCCGCGCTGTGCCTCTGGAGCAACAGCGTCACGGTGTTTGGCGGCATTGCGCCGCGCGGCGAACTGGCGGGCATCCTGAACGCGCTGGACCAGAGCGGACAGCGCGTGGTGCACACCACCAACATCGCGCGCGACTACCCCGAATTGCAGACCGAAATCGTCCCGTACGCGGGCCTGCTCGCGTGCAAGTTCGACCCCATGAACAATGGCTGGCTGATCTGGCTGCGCAAGGAGCAGATCGAGACCCTCGTGTGGGGCGGCAAGCCGGAAAAGCAGTACGCGGTCGGCAGCCTCGGCCCGCGGCTGACGCCGCGCGGCTCGTTCGAAGCCTGGCGCGAGGTCGTACGCGGGGTTTGTCTTCCCTGGCTGCCTGCGGAGCTTGAGGCCGTGGACAATCTGCGCGACGAGCTCTCGCACATTTCGACCAGCCGTGCCGCCGACGTGGACCGCGCCCGCACCGCGCTGCTGGCCATGCTGGGCCACGACCTGCGCGACCCGCTGCAATCCATTTCCATGGCCGCGACCCTGCTGTCCCGCACCGATACCGGCGCGCGCATGGGCGAGCGCATCCGCTATTCCAGCGGCCGGATGCAGCGCCTGATATCGCAGGTGCTGGACCTGTCGCGCCTGCAAGGCGGCCTGGGGCTGGGCATTGAAAAGCGGCTGTGCGACCTGTCGGCATTGGTGAACGGCCTGATCGAGGAAAAGCGCCAGGCCTATCCCGGCTTGCGCATCGAACCCGACGTGCCGGACGGCCTGACGCTCATGGCCGATACCGACCGTATCGCGCAGGTGGTGACCAATCTGATGGGCAACGCGCGCCAGCACGGCGCGCCCCGCCAGCCCATCATGGTGACCGCCGCAAAAACCGATGACGGCATTACGCTCAGCGTCATCAACCATGGCGGCCCGATCGCCGAAGACGTGCTCGCGCACCTGTTCTCGCCCTTCAAGCCGGAATCGGTGGGCCAGTCGCGCAACCGCTCCGGCCTGGGCCTGGGCCTGTACATTGCCGAGCAGGTCGTGCGCGACCACGGCGGCGACATTGCCGTCCAATGCCGCGACGGGCTCGTCATCTTCACGGTCACGCTGCCCCACGCCATGCCTGAAGCAACCCCCTCTTGAACCTGGGAGACATAACTTGAACGAAGTGCGCGCCATGCGGGTCCTGCTGGTGGACGACAACGAAATGGGATCGGAACTGCTGGCCGAGTTCCTGGCGCTTTCAAACCTGGAGACGCGGTGCGCCGCCACCGGGGCCGAAGCCCTGGAGCTGGTCAACACGTTCGCGCCGGATGCCGTGCTGCTGGACATCCTGCTGCCCGACATGGACGGCTACGAGCTGGCCAAGCGCCTGCGCGAACGCGCCAACCCGCCGCGCATCTATGCGCTGAGCGGCCTGGCGCGGCACGAACGACGCGATGCCATCAACGGCATCTTCACTGGATGGATCGAAAAGCCGGCGGACCCCGACGCGCTCCTGGCCATTCTGCACGAGGCCAACTGACGGTTCTTTCATGATGCAATCCGACACCCTTGGCCTGCTGGCCGCAAAGGGCGTGCAGCTCAAGGTACTCAGCCAGATCTTCCCCGTGCTGCGCCATGAAGTCCTGGGCCCGCT
Source organism: Achromobacter sp. UBA4530 (assembly GCF_002388205.1). Taxonomy (NCBI): domain Bacteria; kingdom Pseudomonadati; phylum Pseudomonadota; class Betaproteobacteria; order Burkholderiales; family Alcaligenaceae; genus Achromobacter; species Achromobacter sp. UBA4530. The sequence continues at coordinate 86,128 of NZ_DGMA01000044.1, forward strand.
GTCCAGCGCCTCGCTCGCGGCCGCCATGCTGCGCCAGGCGCCTGAAGGCACCACCGGTGAAGCCGTCCAGCAGCGCTGCGAGCGGCTTGCCGGCGACCTTTCCGACATGCTCGACGAAAGCGTGGGCGTGGTGCGCGAGCTGGATGGTTGGCTGAGCGATGGCGGCGCCATGACGTCCAGCGGCGACCTGCTGCACGACTGCCGCAAGCTGATGTTCTCGCACCTGCTGCTGGCAAGCCACGGCATCCGCTGGCCCGAGCAGGTGGCGCACGCCGACGTGCCGTTGTTCAGCACACGATATCTGGTCCTGGCATGGCTGTTGTGCCTGTTGCCGCTGGTGCCCGCGGATGCGCAGCTCGAAGTGGACGCGTCCGAGCCCGGCGTGTGGCGTGCCCGCGTGCCCGAAGGCGCACCGGCCTCGGACAAGCCGCCCGCGTTTGACCCGCAGGAAATCGAGTTGCTGGCGTCCGCTTCGGGCTGGCGGCTGGAGCGTCAGGATCGCTGCTGGTCGCTGCATCTGCCGGCGTAACCCGCCGCCGTATTAGCACTGGTTCGATGTCGCCGGTTCAACCGTCCCACCAACCCTTCACGTCACGATCCCCATGATTTCTCCCGTCCACCAAGTGCTGCGCGATGGCACCCGCGAACGTCACGAAACGCTGGACCAGGGTCTGGCGCTGGCCGAAGACCATGTCGACCGCGGCCATTATCTGGCCTATCTGCGCGCGCTGCTGGGATGGCTGGAACCGTTGGAGCAACAGCTCTGGCAACTGGACTGGCCGGCGTCGCTGCGCGCCCCTGAGCGGGCCGGCAAGACCGCCTGGCTGCATGAAGACCTGAAGGCGGCGGGCGACGCCGCGCCCGTCGTGCATTGCGCACAGCCGCCGCAGGTGGTGGCGCCCGACGCCTACGCACTGGGCGTCGCGTACGTTGTCGAAGGGTCGCAGTTGGGCGGCCGGTTCCTGGCCAAGCGCCTGCAGGCGGTGGCGCCCGACTTGCCCCAGCGCTACTTGCGCGGGTATGGCGAGCAGGTGGGACCGCTGTGGAAGGAATTTCTGCTGTACCTGGACAGCGAGGCCGGCGCGGCGGGCCGCGAGGAACAGGCGCTTCAAGGCGCCCGCGACGCCTTCGACAGCCTGACCGCCTGGCTGCGCAGCCAGGGCGCGCTGCGGGCCTGAGCCCGGCAGCGCGACCCAAGGCGGATTACAGCTTTTCGGTTTCGCCCGACTTGGGCTGCCACTTCATCAAGCGCTTCTCGCCAACTCCGACGATGATGTCCAGGATCAGCGCAAAGGCGGTCAGCACGATGATGCCGGCAAACACGGTGTTCACGTCGAACGTGCCTTCGGCCTGCAGGATCAAGTAGCCCACGCCGCTTGCCGACCCCAGGTATTCGCCGACGACCGCGCCCACGAACGCCAGACCCACCGAGGTGTGCAGGCTGGAGAACACCCAGCTCGTAGCCGACGGCAAGTACACGTGACGCAGCAGCTGGCGCTTGCGTGCGCCCAGCATGCGGGCGTTGTCCAGCAAGGTGGGGCTGACTTCGCGCACGCCTTGATAGACATTGAAGAACACGATGAAGAACACCAGCGTCACGGCCAGCGCCACCTTGGACCAGATGCCCAGGCCGAACCACATGCCGAAGATGGGCGCCAGGATGACGCGCGGCATCGAGTTGGCTGCCTTGATGTAGGGATCCAGGATTGCGCTGGCGCGCGGCGACAGCCCGAGCCACAAGCCGAAGGCCAGGCCCGCGATCGTGCCGATGAAGAACGCCAGCACGGTCTCGGTCAGCGTCACGGCCAAGTGGTTGTAGATGTCGGCGTTGGTGACGAACCACGCCCAGATGCGCCCCCACACCTTCAACGGTTCGCCGAAGAAGAAGGCGACCTTTGGATCGCGCGACGCAAAATGCCAGACGGCCAGGATGATGACGAGCAGCAGCAATTGCCAGACGCGCAGGCTGCCGGAACCGGATTTGTTCAGTTTGGGCATGGCTCAGGCTCGCTTCTGTTGGGCATAGCCCTTGAGCACTTCCTCGCGCAGCACGCCCCAGATGGCGGCATGCAGCTCGACGAAACGCGGGTCAATGCGCACTTCGGCCACGTCACGCGGACGCGGCAGATCGATGGCGAATTCTCCGATGGGATGGGTGCCCGGACCGGCGGACAGCACGATCACGCGGTCGCTCATGGCGATGGCTTCGTCCAGGTCATGGGTGATGAACAGCACCGCCTTGCGCTTGGCCATCCACAGGTCCAGGACCTCGTTCTCCATGAGCTGGCGCGTCTGGATGTCCAACGCCGAGAACGGTTCGTCCATGAGGATGATGTCGGGGTCGCGGATCAGCGTCTGCGCCAGCATGGCGCGTTTGCGCATGCCGCCCGACATCTGATGCGGATAGCGGCCCTCGAATCCGCCCAGGCCAACGCGGCGCATCCATTCACGTCCGCGGTCCGACGCCTCGGCGCGGGGCACGTTGGCGAACTCCAGGCCGGCGATGACGTTGTCCAGCGCGCTGCGCCAGGGGAGAAGCGCCTCGCCCTGGAACATGTAGCCCGCACGTTCGTTGATGCCAACCAGCGGCTGGCCAAAGACCTTCACCTGCCCCGACGACGGCGCCAACAGGCCGGCGCTGACGTTGAGCAACGTGGACTTGCCGCAACCGGTCGGGCCCACCACGGACACGAACTCGCCCGGCGCGATGGCCAGGGTCGTGTCGCTGACCGCGGTGTAGCGCTGCGACCGGTCGTCACGCGAGACAAAGGTGCAACTTATGTTTTCCAGCGACAGCGCGGCTTCAGCCATTGGCATACTTCTCGTTGGCGCGGCGCGCGAAATCGTTGGTCCACACCTTCGACGGATCGACCTTCGAGCCGTTGAAGTCAGCCTGGTAGGCGGCCAGCGCCTTGAGCGCGGTGGCCGCGCCGTCTTCGGGGATCATGCCGTCCGGCGACAGGCCTTCCATGCTCTTGCCGAGCGCGGCCTTGTAGATGGCCGGATCGCCCAGCAGGTAGGTTTCGGGCACGACCTTGGCGATTTCCTCGGGGCCGGCCTTCTGAATCCACTTGTCGGCGCGCACGATGGCGTTGGTCAGCGCCTGGACGGTGTTGGGATTGGCGTCGATGAACGTCTGCGGCGCATACAGGCAGCCGGCGGGCATGTTGCCGCCGAAGATTTCCTGCGTGTCCTTGAGCGTGCGCGTGTCGACGATGATCTGGATGTCGCCGGGCATCTCCAGCATCGAGACCACCGGGTCCGTGTTGGAGATGGCGTCGATCTGGCCGCTGCGCACGGCAGTCACCGCGCCCGCGCCAGCGCCCACGCCGATGAAGGACACGTCGGAGGCCTTCAGGCCGTGCTTGGCAAGGAAAAAGCTGACCACCATGTTGGTGGACGAGCCCGGCGCGGTCACGCCGATCTTCTTGCCTTTCAGGTCAGCCGCACCCTTGTAGCCCGGGATGTTTTTCTTGGAGACGCCCACGCCGATCATCGGCGCGCGGCCTTGCAGCACGAAGGCGCGATAGGCCTGACCCTTGGAGTGCATGGACAGCGTGTGCTCGAAGGCGCCCGAGACCACGTCGGCGCTGCCGCCCACCACGGCCTGCAGGGCCTTGGAGCCACCGGCAAAGTCCGCGATGCTGACGTCCAGCCCTTCGTCCTTGAAGTAACCGCGCACCTCGGCGATCGTCAGCGGGAGGTAATAGATCAGCGGCTTGCCGCCGACTGCGATCTGGACCTTGGTCTTTTCAAGCTTCTGCGCGCGCACGATGGCAGGGGCCATGCTCATGACGCCGGCAGCGCCGGCGATCTTGAGCAGTTCACGGCGGGTGACTGTCATTGCTTTGTCTCCTGGTTGTCGGATATTCCGATAGCGCCGGTCTTCGCCAGCTTGTCGATAGCCGCTGAATCATACCCCAGCGATTTCAGGACTTCCTCGGTATGTTCCCCTAATTTCGGGCCCACCCAGCGCGTCTGGCCAGGTGTTTCGGATAGCTTGGGAACCACGCCCGGCAGCTTGACGGGACTGCCGTCTGCCAGGCGATGCTGTTCGATCATGCGGCGCGCAAGGAACTGCGGATCGCTGAACATGTCGGCCACGCTGTAGATCTTGCCGACCGGCACGTCGGCGCGCTTCAGGGCTTCGAGCGCCGCTTCGATGCCGCGTCCGTCACACCATTGCTGGATGGCGCCGTCGATCTCTTGAACGCGCCGCGCGCGGCCATCGTTGCGCACCAGATCCGGATCCTCGGCCAAGTCGTCGCGGCCGATGGCCCGCATCAGGCGATGAAAAATCGCGTCGCCGTTGCCGGCGATGACGATGTTCTGGCCGTCGCGCGTGGTGTAGGTATTCGAGGGCACGATGCCCGGCAGCGCGCCGCCGGTGCGCTCGCGCACCACGCCGGCCACGTCGTACTCGGGGACCAGGCTCTCCATCATGTTGAAGACGGCTTCGTACAGCGCCACGTCAACCATCTGGCCCTGCCCTGCCTGGCATTCGTCGCCCGTCTTGCCGTTCCAGCGGCCGCCGGTGGCGTCGCGATGGCGCAGCGCCATCATCGCGCCGATCACGCCGTGCAGCGCCGCAATGGAGTCACCGATGGAGATGCCGACCCGCAGCGGCGGGCGGTCGGGGTGGCCCGACACGTAACGCAGGCCGCCCATGGATTCACCGATGGCGCCAAAGCCGGGCTGATCTTTCATGGGACCCGTCTGGCCGTAGCCGGACAGGCGGACCATGATGAGCGCGGGATTGATGGCGCGCAGCTGCTCAAAGCCGAGCCCCCACTTTTCCAGGACGCCGGGGCGGTAGTTCTCGACCACCACATCGGCGTCCAGCGCCAGCTTGCGGGCGATCTCTTGCGCACGCGGGTCCTTCAAATTGAGCGCGATGGATTGCTTGTTGCGGGCCTGCACCGTCCACCACAGGGAATTGCCCTCGTGCAGATGGCGCCAACTGCGGATGGGATCGCCGCCGCCCGTGCCGTCCGGCCCGTGCGGGGTCTCCACCTTGATGACGTCGGCGCCAAATTCGCCGAAGATGCGCGCGGCGAATGGGCCGGCGATAAGCGTGCCGAGTTCCAGGACTTTCAGTCCGGTCAGCGCTGACATGGATTGTCTTCCTCACATTGATTGCCCGGCCGATACGTTGCCGGCGGGCGTTCTGGTACCGCGAGCGTCAGGTGGTCTTGCGCTCCATCAGCGCCCAGGCGATGGTGCCGGCGTCGACGTACTCGAGCTCGCTGCCGGCAGGCACGCCACGCGCCAGGCGCGTGACCCGCAGGCCGCGCTCGCCCAGGGCCTCGCCCAGGAAATGCGCGGTGGTCTCGCCTTCGGCCGTGAAGTTGGTGGCCAGGATGACTTCCTGCACCACCCCATCCGTCGCGCGCTTGATCACGCGCTCGAAATCCAGTTCACGCGGACCGATGCCTTCCAGCGGCGCGACCCGGCCCATGAGCACGTAATACAGGCCACGGTAACCGTGGCTGGACTCGATCATGTTCTGGTCGGCCGGCGTTTCGACGATGCACAGCAGCGAGGGATCGCGCTTGACATTGGAGCAGGTGGCGCAGACCTCGTCTTCGGAGAAACTGTTGCAGCGCGCGCAGTGCTTCAGATCCCGCACCGCGCCGGCAAGCGCCCGCCCCAGCAGATCCGCGCCTTGCGGATCATGCTGCAACAGGTGATACGCCATGCGTCTGGCCGATCGCACGCCCACGCCAGGCAGGCGCCGCAGCGCTTCGATCAGCGAGACCAGCGGCTCGGGTTCGGGCAGTAAGGGATCCATTGCAACCTACGGCAGCGGCAATCAGAACGGCAGCTTCATGCCCGGGGGCAGCGGCATGCCGGCGGTCACCGACGCCATCTTTTCCTGCGAGGTGGCTTCGGCCTTGCGCAGCGCGTCGTTGAACGCGGCGGCGACCAGGTCTTCCAGCATGTCCTTGTCGTCGGCCAGCAGCGACGGGTCGATCTCGACGCGCTTGACGTCGTGGCGGCAGGTCATGGTGACCTTCACCAGGCCGCCGCCCGAGGCGCCTTCGACCTGGATGTCAGCCAGCGCGTCCTGCGCCTTCTTCATGTTTTCCTGCATCTGCTGCGCTTGGCGCATCAGGCCGGCGAGTTGTCCTTTCATCATGATGGGAGCTTCCTTGAACGAGGGGAATGAGGTTGGCCGCCGCGTCAGGCGGCGGCCGCTGAATCAACGTGGCGGATCGAGCCAGCAACGACGTGGCCGCCGAAATCCGACAGCAGCGCTTGCACGAAGGGATCGTCGGCGACGGCGTTTTCGGCCGCGAGCTGGCGCGCCGCGCTCTCGGCCTGGGCCACGGCATACGCCGTGGCGTCACCGGTGACGCCGACCTGCACGTCCAGCCGGATGCCCTGCCCGAAATGTTCGCACAGGACGGTCTGGAGGCGCACCCGGCTTTCGCTTTCGGCCAGGGTCTTGACGGCCACGCGCAGGATGATGGCATCGCCCTGCACGCCGGCCCATTCGCTCTGGCGAGCCAGTTCCGATGCCAGGCCCGTCACGGGCAGGCGCGCGGCCAGCTCGGGCCAGGACGCCGAGTCCATGTCCGTCAGGCGAGGCGCACGCGACTGGCGTTTGCGCGCGGGCGCGGGGCCATCGCGGCGAGCGGCCGGCGGTGCAGGCGCCGGGGCGGGTGACGTGGCCAGCGTTTCGAAATCGTCATCCGGATCGGACGTGAAACCGCTGTCGGGCATGAACCCGCCTTCGGCTTCAAAGGGGATTTCTTCGTCGACCCAGGACGGCGGGCCGTCGGTGTCGCCCATTGCCGGGGCGGACGCGGATGCCGGGGCGATCGCCGCGGCGGCCGGTGTCACGGCCAGGGCAGCGGAGCCTTGCGGTTTGGCGGACGGGGCGTGAGGCGCTGCGGCGTCGGGAGGCGAGGTGTCGGCGGTTGAGGTGTCGGCGGTTGATGGGTCAGGCGTCGATGCGTCGGCGGCCGTTACGGCGCGCGCCGCAGTGTTGCTCGTCGGTGCATTGGACGTCGCTGCGCCCGCGTCTGCATTCGTGGCGTCCGGCGGCAGGTCTTCCCAGGGGGGGACGCTGCTGCTGTCTGCGGATTGAGGGACGGGCGCGGCTGGCGATTGCGGCGATGCGACGGCGGCGGGCTGCGCGGGCGCGGCAGCGACGGCGGCGGGAGATTCCGACGGAGCGTCAACGGACGCGGACGCTGCTGCGGACGCGGACTCTGATGCGGATGCCGGCGCCTCGTTGCGCGACGCATTGTCGTCGGCGGCGTTGCTCGCCGAGGCATTGACGGCCTCGGCATGGTTGACCGATGCGCCTGACACTGGCGGAGCGACCGCGCCGGCGTCGGGCGCAGACGCGGCAGGCTGACTCGCGCCCGAAGGCGCTGCGGCGGCGGTGACAGCGGCACCAACCGCAGCGGCGGCCGGCGCAGCGATGGCGGCAGCGGGTTCCGCCGACTGACGCGCAGGCGCGGCGGGCGCTTCCAGCGCGGTCTGCGGACCGGCGTCGCCATTGAGCGCCAGCATGCGCAGGCACGCCATGATGAAGCCCGCGTATTCGTCGGGCGCCAGCGTCAGTTCGCCGCGGCTATGCACGGCGACGGAGTAGAACAGTTGCACGGCGTCCGGATGCAGCGCCTGAGCAAGCCGGGCGATGTCGCCGGCCAGCGGATCTTCGGCGGCGGTGACGCCGGTCACGCGCTGCTCGATCGCCACGCGCGAGAGCAGCACGGCCAGGTCGGCCAGCGCACCGGCATACGACAGTCCGCGAATCGCAAGTTCGTCGGCCACGGCCAGCACGCCCTTGGCATCGCCCGAAGACAGGGCGTCCAGCAGGCGCACGAGATGGCGTTGGTCGATGGTGCCGAGCATGCCGCGCACGGCATCTTCGGTTAGGTTGCCCGCGCTGTAGGCGATGGCCTGGTCGGTGAGCGACAGGGCGTCGCGCATCGAGCCCGACGCCGCCTGCCCGATCAGCCGCAGGGCCGGGATTTCAAAGCCGACGTCTTCCTGGCCGAGCACGGCCTGCAGATGGCCAACGATAGAGTCGGCCGGCATCTGCTTCAAATTGAATTGCAGGCAGCGCGACAAAACCGTCACCGGGATCTTTTGCGGATCGGTGGTGGCCAGGATGAATTTGACGTGCGGCGGCGGCTCTTCCAGCGTCTTGAGCATGGCGTTGAACGCGTGCCCGGTCAGCATGTGGACTTCGTCGATCATGTAGACCTTGAAGCGTCCCGCGCCCGGTGCGTAAACCGCCTGCTCCAGAAGCTGCGTCATTTCCTCGACGCCGCGGTTGGAGGCAGCGTCCAGCTCAAGGTAGTCGACAAAGCGGCCCGCATCGATCTCGGTGCAGGCGCGGCAGACGCCACAGGGCTTTGAGGTGATGCCGGTTTCGCAGTTGAGCGATTTGGCCAGGATGCGCGAGAGCGTGGTCTTGCCGACGCCCCGGGTGCCGGTGAACAGCCAGGCGTGATGCAGGCGTTGCGTGTCGAGCGCATGCGTGAGCGCGCGCACCACGTGATCCTGTCCCACCAGGGTATCGAACGATCGCGGCCGCCACTTGCGGGCCAATACCAGATAAGTCATGGCTGGATTGTAGAGCCTGATTGTTGAACCCGTTGATCGAGCGGGCTGGAATGCAAAGGGGACGGGCTTATTCCCGTGGAACGAATCCTTGGAAAATAACCCCGTCCCCTGTGAAAGCGAAGTAGCAAACGCTACAGCTTTGAAGAATCCGGTTGGCGAGCCTTACTCCGGCACTGACCCTAAACGACTATGGCTGCTTCGTTCCCGACCTGACCAGGTTCACCGTCGAACCATGCGAAGGGGCCCGCCAGCCGAGATTCTAGCAGAGCTGCGCTTCGCGCGCTCGCTAGCCTCTCGGCCGGCGGGCCCCGGGGGGCAATATGTGGGCCCCCTCCCCGGCCCTCCCCCCGAGGGGGAGGGGGTGGGGGTCTTGCTTCGCTTGCCCCCCTTCGGCTCGCTTCGCTTTGCCTTGCCTTGCCTTGGGTGCTGCGCTTTCTTTGTTTGGGGGGCGTTGCTTCGCTTGCCCCCCTTTGGCTCGCTTCGCTTTGCCTTGCTTGCTTGGGTTTTCGCTTCGCTTTATTCCATCAAATCTATCCACGCCTTTGCGCGGGGGAAGTACAGGGCGGCTCGGGTGCTGCGGCCGTCTAGGGCTGTGACTTGGGTGCAGTAGCGCTGCAACTGTTCGCCGTGGCGTTGGCGCATTCGGGTGGCGAAAGCGGGTGCGGACTCGCCTGGGTGAGGTCTGCCCGTCTTGTAATCGACGATCAGCCAGCCGTCTTCGGTGCTTAGGGCCAGGTCGATGACCGACACTTTGCCTGCTGCGTCGATGAGGGGCCACTCTCGACGGGCGCCTGACTGGGATAAGAGCCATAGGCCGCGTTCGTCTGCCAGGGTGGCTTGCAGGGTTTCCAGGACGGCTTCGGCGGCTGCGTCGGCTTGGCTGGCGGGGATGCCTGCTCGGGTCAACTGACGGCGCATGGCGGGTAGGCGGGGGGTTAGCGCTTCGGGGGGCCACGCTTGTATGCCGTCCTGGCCGATGCGGGCCAGCCATGCGTGGGCCAAGGTGCCGATGGCGGCGTCGTAGCCGGCTTCCAGTTGCCACGCGGGATGTTCAGCAGCTTCGCCCCATGCGCCGCGTGTTGCCGTAGCGAAGCCGGCGCTCATGGTGATGTTCGATTGGCGTTGCAGCTGCGCGAGGCCCGCGCTGTCGATGCGGCGCAGGGGTTCGCCTTGCCATTCGGGGGCGTCGCCCTCCTCTTGGACCGGCTCGCCGTTGAGCGATGGCGGGACGGGTGGGGTCAGGCAGGGCCACAGGCGGCCGAGCAGGCTGGCTGCGGGTGGGGTCTTGGTCTGGCCGGTGGCTTCGTCGATCGATACGTGACCCACCAGGTGCAGGCGCTTGCGGGCTCTTGTGGCGGCGACGTAGAGGAGGCGGTCGATTTCGTAGGAGGCGCGGCGGGCTTCGCGGGCGCCCAGGTAGCGGGAGACGGGGTCTGCCTCGGTTTCGGCGCGGGGTTTGACTGGACCGAAGAGGACGCGGCCGCCGCTTTGTTCGAAGCGCACCAACGGGGCCTGATCGCCGCGCGGCGCGCGGTGCAGGCCGTACAGGATCACGGTTTCGAACTGCAGGCCCTTGGACTTGTGCATGGTCATGATTTCGACCGCGCCTTCGTCTTCGTCCGCGGCGTCGGGGGCCGCGAAGAGGCGGGAGATGCCGGCGTCCAGTGCAGCCACGTCAATGCTGCCGTGGGGGGCAAGGCGTTCGACCAGTTGGAACAGGCTTTCTGCGTCGTTGGCGACGGACAGGCCGGCGTACAGGCCCGGTCCGCCCAGCCGGCGCCATAGCGATTCCACCCATGCTGCGAACGGCATTGCGCCGGAGGCGTTGCGCTTGTCCAGCAGCACGGATGCGACCTGGCGCAGGCGTGCGAACTCGTCGGCGCTGAGCACGCTTTGCGCCGACGGCGCTTCGGGTTCGGGTGCCGGCGCATCAAAGAGCGACGCTTGCGGGTCTGCCGACGCAGCGGCCGTTGCCGTGGCGGCGGGTTGCGGCGCAATGCGCAAGGCGCGTTCCAGCAGCACAGGTATCGGCGTGATGTGGTCGTCGCCAAACAGGCGCTGCAGCGACGTAAGCGTCAGGCCGCAATAGGGCGCGCGCAGCACGGACAGCCAGGCGAGGCGGTCGGCGGGATGCGACAGCGCGCGCACGAGCTGGACCAGGTCGGCCACGACTGGGCGCAGCGCCAGCGGCACGAGGTCGACCGCGCGGGAACGGATGCCTTCCTGCGCCAGCCGGCGCGTGAGATTGCCGAGGTGGCTGCGGGCGCGCACCAGGATGGCGACGGGGTGCTTGGCGCCCTTGTGGTCGGTGAGGGCCTGGCGCACCAGTCCCACCGCGATGTCTTCGGCCTGCTCTTCGGCGGGCGGCGCGCCCTCGCGTGACCAGGCCGGGTGAAAGCGCACGGCGGGGTCGGGCAAGGCCGGATGAAAGGCCGTGGACGGGCTGTAGGCGATGGCGCCTGCCGCGGCGTCGCTGCGCCGGGGCAGCAGGTCGACGAACGACTGGTTCACCCAGTCCACGATGCCGGCTTGCGACCGGAAGTTGTCCGTGAGGTTCAGGAAGTCTGGCTTGACCTCTCCCACACCGACGTCGGCCACTTCCAGGAACAGGCCGACCTCTGCCTTGCGGAAGCGGTAGATCGACTGCATGGGGTCGCCCACGAGGAACAGGCTGCGGCCGCCGCCGGACTGCCAGCCTGCCGTCAGCGTGCGCAGCAGGTCGAGTTGCGTCTGGCTGGTGTCCTGGAATTCGTCGATGAGCAGATGGCGGATCGAGGCGTCCAGCTTGAGCAGCAGTTCGCCGGGATCGTCGGCGCTGCCCAATGCGGCCGCGGCGCGCTGGGCGATTTCGATGAAGTCCACCTCGCCCTTGTCAGCGAAGCGCAGGCGCAACTGCGCAACCGCGAGCGCAAGCGTCATGAGCTGCGCGCCCAGCACTTCCCATTGCGCATCGGTGAAATGCGGCGCGGGGATATCGCGGACGGCGTGCAGGCGGCGCACCCACGCGCCTTGCGCGTCGGCGCCTTCAAGCCAGGCGACGAAAGGTTCCTTGTGCGCGCATTTGGCCGGGAACCCCAGATTCTTGTTGACCGTCTTGCGCAAGGAGCCGGTGCCGGTCAGCAGCAGATGCGCGACGGCGCGCCAGGCGTCCAGCAGTTCGGCATCGGGCTGCAGTTCGTCAGTCCAATCCAGCAATGCGGCCAGCTTGTTTTCGTCTTCGCCGTCCTGCAGGTTGGCCGCGGCAAGCCGCGCCGGGCCGCTAAGCGACTCGCACCAGCCGTAGGGCATGGCGGCGCACAGGGCATCGAGGTCTTCGCCGATGGCTTCGGCCAACGTGGCCTCCATGGCCTCGCGGTCGGAGCCGTGGCGCAAGAGCGGCAGCCATTGATCGCGCTGGCCCAGCATGTCGGCGATGGCGTCCTTGGCGGCCTGCACGTCGACGTCCAGGTGGCGCAGCAGGATGCGCACGGCCTCATAGTCGTCGGCGAGATCCAGTGTGGCGCGCGCCGCGGCCTCGTAGTGCGAACGCGCATCGTCCGTGATGTCCGGCATGCCGCCCAGCTCGGACAGCCACGGCATGCTGCGCACCAGCCCCGCGCAGAACGAGTCGATGGTGCGGATGGCAAGACGCGCGGGATGCTCGAGCAGATGCCAGCCTTGTTCGGCATTGCGATCGAGCGCCGCGCGAGCGAGGTCCCAGCTGCGGCGTTCGTGGGCGGCTTCGGGCGGCGCGTCCAGGCCACGGCGAAGCTTGCTCAGCACGCGGGCATGCATCTCGGAGGCTGCCTTGCGCGTGAACGTGATGGCGACGATTTCTTCGGGCCGGTTCACCGTAGCCAGCAGGGCCAGGATGCGGTCGGTCAGGAGTTCGGTCTTGCCGGACCCCGCAGGCGCCTGGACCAGAAAGGAGCGCGCGGGATCGAGCGCTGCGGCGCGCGCGGCGTGGTCATGCGGAAGGCGATCTTGTTCGGCCATGGTCATGCGTCCTCGTCGTCCAGATGCAAGCGCAGGAACGGCAAGGCATCGCAGTATTTCAGATCGTCGCGCCGGTACGCGACGTTGGCCGCATAGCCGGCGACATATTCGTCGGCCAGCGACTCGATAGCCACGCGCCAGCGTTGACGGATTTCGGGCCAGGACAGGCCTTCGAAGAATTTGCTTTCGCTGGCCAGCGTGACGCCCGGCATGCCCAGGTCTTCGTCGGCCAAGCCTTGTGCGGCGACCTGCCGCGCGTGGATCTGCGCGAGCACCAGGCCCGCCGCTTCCCCGCCGGCGGCGTCGGCCAGCACGGAAGCGTAGAACGGCAACTGCACGTTCACCGGACGGCTGCGCGACCAGTCGGGCTCGGGCTTGGCCGCGGCCACGCCGGTCTTGTAGTCGACGATGACGCTGCGGCCATCGGGCAGGCTGTCGATGCGGTCCAGCCGCAGCTTCAGGTTGAGCGCGCCACGCTGCCACTGATGGTTCTTTTCGACCTGTGCGACCGCGAACGGCATGCGCTGCGCTTCGAGGTCGAGCCACGACGCCAGCACGGCCTGGGCCCGCTGGCATTCCAGCGCCCGCAGGGCCGGTGCGTATTCCTTGAGTTCTTCGTCAGCGGCCTGCGCCACGGCCTGCTCCAGCAGCGCCGGCAGGCGGCCTGCCGCAAGCTGTTCATGCAGCGCATCCTGGTCGGGCATCATGCCCCACACGATTTCGAGCGCCTTGTGCAGGAACTGGCCGCGCACGTTCACGGTGGCGGCGTCGGCATACGGCGCGAGCTCGCGCCCGCCGAGGCGATGGCGCACGAAGGCCCACAGCGGATTGCGCGCCTGCGTATCCAGCACATCCAGCCCGCCCCCGCCACGATTGCCGGCGGCCAGCGGCGGCCCTTGCGAATCGTCCAGCGATTCCTGCGGCAAGGCGGCCTGCGATTCGGCCAGGACCGGCGCCCAATCGGTGAGGGGAAGCGCGGCGATCAGCGGCGACGGGCGCAATTCGCGTTCGCCATCCATGTGCGCGTGACTGACGATGATGCCGGGCGCACAGCGGCAGAGCGCGGCGTACATGCCTTCCGCCCATTCGCGTTCGCGCTCGGGCGTGGCGCGTGGCGCCCTGGCCTGGCGCAATACGGCCAGGGGCAGCAGCGGGTTTGGCTTCGGCGATGCGGGCAATACGTCGTCCGTCAGGCCCAAGAGCCAGACACCATCCCAGTAGCCGCCTTCGGCTTCCAGCAAACCCAATACGTCCAACCGCGCGAGCGGGTCGCGCTGCGGCTGGAACGAGGATGAACGCGCCACGCTTTCCAGCAGGTTCACGGCCGCCAAGCCGCCCAGTCGGCCCGCGGCCGGCGCCAGCGCCGAAAAGCTGCCGAGCGCATCGCCAAGCGCACCCATGACCTGATAACCGACGCTGTCCAGCGGCGCTTCGCCGGGGAAGCCCAGGGCCGTCAATGCGGCCTTCATGCGCAACATCCAGACATCGCACGTAGCCTTGTTGCCGCCTTGCGTCCAGATCTCTGCGGCGTGGTTCCACGCCTGCGCCAACAACGGAATGTCCGCAAGCAGCTTGCGCCATTCCGGCAAGGCTACGTGCAGCTTGCCCTGGCGCCGCCAACGCGCGTCAATGGCCGCAAGACGCGCGCGGTCGCGCACGTCGCCGGCGCAATGCCCTGCAAGCAGCGCGGCGCCCAGCACGTCGACGCCGCATCCCTTGCCGGGCGCGCATTCGGCCAAGGCCCGCAGCCACGCCAACGCCGCGCGCGCCATGGGCCATTCGTCGAGCGGACGGCCCACCGCCACGTTGAATGCAAACGCCGGCGCGCCGTCGCGCCCGGCCAGCGCCTGGCTGAGCACGCGGCGGGCAAATGGGGATTCGGCTTCAAGTTGCGGCGAGACGATGGCATAACGGCCGGCAGGGTTGGCCTTCAATTGGCTGGCCGCCCAGGCCGCGGCGGCGCGCCATTCAGCGCCTTGGTCTGCGGCTTCGAAGCGATGCGCCACCGCTTGCACGCGCTGCGTGTCGCGCCATTGCGCAACATCCGTGCCCTGCGCCTCGAACGCCAGCAGCAGGCGCTGAAAGCGCGGTGAGATGTCCGTGAATCCGGCAAGCACCAGTTGCCGCGGCGTGGCGAGGCGGCCGGCTTCAAGCGCGCGCAGCACGCGCGCATAGCCCTGGTTCGCGTCTTCGGCGTCAATGCCGGCGAGTGTCTGGCGGTAGCGTTCGCGCCATCGCGCAAAGCCGCGGTATTCGTCGGTATCCGCGCCGGAAGGCACCTGCAACGCCCATTCGTCCATGAGCAGGTCGGCATCCATCGACAGCCGGGCAGCCTGGCTGGCGTCCAGCAGGACGCGTTCGGCTTCTTCGATGCGGATGGCTTCGGTCCAGACGAGCTGTGTGGCGAAACTGTCGAGCCGGTAGGCAGGCACATCTTCGTCGGATTCGAACGCGAGCTCGTTGGCGGATTCCGCAAGCCAGGCGGACAACGGCAGGATGCGAGGCAATTCGCTGACCTGACGTTCCTGGCGCAGCAATCCGGCGAGCTCGAGCGTGAGGCGGCGCGACAGGCGATTGTTCACCGTCAGCACAAGCGTGTCCGCCGCAGGCAGACCAGCGATGTCTGGCAACGAGAGATCGGAGTAGGTGGGCGCTGCGTCCTGCATGGTCATCCAAGGGCGCGCGCGGCAGGCGCCACGCGAAGAAAAAGAGATGAAAAAGGCGGAGAAAAATCTCCGCCGTAGGATACCGCGAGCCGGCCGGCAAAATGCGCCGGTTGCGGTAAGCCGAGCCCTGTCAAAACCCGCAGAGTGCGGCCAGGTTTTCCCAGTGAATCTGCATCTCTGGCGTGGTGTACCCCCAGAATGCAAGCCCCAACACGGCAACCAACGCCAGCACGCCCACGGCGCGCCAGCCTTTGCGGCGCGGGGCTTCGGGGTTCGGGCTGGCGTTCATGGCGCGGCTCCGGGAGGTCGTGATCACGCCGTTGCAGGCTGAGCCGGCGTCACCGGCTGTTCACGCACGGGCAAGCACAGCAGCGCGGCGATGACCGCCAGTGCAACGCCCAGCCACCAGACCAGGTCATAGCTGCCGGTCTTGGCGTAGGCGTAGCCGCCCAGCCACACGCCGATGAAGCTGCCCAACTGATGGCCGAGGAACACGATGCCCGAGAGCGTGGCCGCATAGCGCAGGCCATAGATCTGACCGATGAGCCCCTGCGTCAACGGCACGGTGCCCAGCCAGAACAAACCCATCCATGCGGCAAATACGTACAACACCCATGGCGTCAGCGGCACCGAAAGCAGCAACAGGATGCCGAACGCCCGCATGAAGTACACCACCGCCAGCAGCCGCTTCTTGCTGTACTTGCCGCCGAGTTTGCCGGCGTAGAACGACCCCAGGACGTTGAAGAGGCCGATGAGCGCGATTGCGGTGGCGCCCTGCCCGGCCGTCAGCCCGCCGTCGGTCACATAGGCAGGCAAATGCAAGGTGATGAACGCGGTGTGGAAGCCGCAGACGAAGTAGCTCCAGAACAGGAAGTGGAACGACGGATGCCGCACGGCCTGCTTGATGGCGGTGGCCAGCGATTGCTGGGGACCCGTGTGCGCTTGCGGCCGGCCGCGCAGGAAATACGCGAGCGGTGCGGCACAAGCCACGAAGAGGGACAGGACCCACAGCGCGCCGGTCCAATCCAGACCGCTGATGAGCAGTTGTCCGGTAGGCACCACGGCAAACTGCCCCAGCGAGCCGCCCGCGCTGGCAATGCCCATCGCCGTGCTGCGATAGGCGGGCGGCACGGAGCGCGCGACGACGGGCAGGATGACGGGGAACGTCGTGCCCGCCTGGCCCAGCCCGACCAGCACGCCGGCCGTCAGATAAAGCGTGGCCTCGTCGGTGGCAAAGCGCGTGCCGATGAGGCCCAGCATGTACAGCAGCGCGCCCAGGGCAATCGTGCGGCCGGAACCGTAGCGGTCGGCCAGCATGCCCATGAAGATACAGGCCACGCCCCACACCAGGTTCTGCAGGGCGAAGGCCATGGAGAACACTTCGCGGCTCCAGCCGTGCGTCAGGCCCATCGGCTGCATGAAAAGGCCGAAGGTGGCGCGCACCCCCATGGCAAGCAGCACGACCAGGGTGCCCAAGGCAATGGTGCGTGCGGAAATCGTATCGGTTTGGCTAGACATGAAACCCGTGTCTGGTTGTTTTTGGGTTTTCGCCCCCTCCTCGGGGCGGCCCCACGCGGCGGCGGGACTCAAACATCATATACAAGTCGGCAGGCGGGTCCGCGAATACCCGCGTTGGCACGACAAGCTTCGCGGACGAGACATTTGCGAGGCGCCATTCAAAGCCCAATGATTTGGGCGTTGCCCCGCCTGCTGATAGACTTGCGTCCTGCTTCGAGGCCCGCGTCCGCAGTGCTAAACTTCGGCTCGCAAGTTCCGCAGCAATTTCAAGGCCTTAGTGCAGTAGCGCGCCCATGCTGGCGCCCGTTTGCCGCCCTCAGTGGCGCAAGCGTCTCGCGCACCCCGCCCCGCTCGCCGTAGTTAAATGGATATAACCGGCCCCTCCTAAGGGTCAATTGGTGGTTCGATTCCACCCGGCGAGGCCACTCAAGCCTCGGCCTTGCGCGCCGTTCCTCCTCAAAAAAGTCCACCCATTCAGCCAGATGAGGGTTAATCCGGGCTACGCTCTTGCGCGCTGCGCGGTTAGCTTTGCGACTTCTGACATGTGACCAATTGCTGCTGCGTCAATATGTCACTGATATTTTTTTCGGTAAACGTCGCAAATCGCCTTGCGTGGCACTTGAAATTGCTGTTTAAATTCGACGCGTAAGCCCATAATTCATCTGGACTTTTCCTGATCCGACGAAACGCCGGCTTAAGAAATATTTGTTCACAGACCGACAAGCCTGCTCAACCATGGCCTTTTCCTGGAAACGTGCAATTGCGAAAGCCCTAGCGCCTGCCGCGCTGGCGGTGTGCGCGCTCCTGCCCCCTGCGGCACAAGCAGCCAAAAATTCCGATCCTTGCAAGACAAACGCCAAATCGGCGGCCTGCAAGGCGCAACAAGCAAAGAAGGCCCCCGCGCCCAAGGCGGGCTCGGGCAAGAGCGCCGCTGCCAAGCAGGCCGCGCCGTCCGCCAAGAAGGCGCCTCCCAAATCCTCTTCGGCCAAGAAGGCCCCGCCCAAGAGCGGCAAGCAGGTTGCCGCGAAAGGCACGCCGTCCAAGAAGGCGGGCGCGTCGGGTAGGAGCGGCAAGGGTGGCAAGGCGGACAAGGCCGCTCGCGGCCGGCGCGTTGCCGCAGCCGGCGCTGCCAGCGCCGCGATGCCGCCGCCCGCCGCCTCGGCCCGCGCCGAAGCGGCCGCGCTGCGCTCCAGCACCGCCTATGTGCAAGACCTGGAAACTTCCACGGTCATCTTCGCCAAGAACGAAAACGTCGTGCGTCCCATTGCTTCGATCTCGAAGCTGATGACCGCCGTGGTCGTGGTGGACGCCAACCTGCCGATGGACGAAATGCTGGAGATCACCGACGAGGACGTCGACGAGCTCAAGCACACCACGTCCCGGCTGCGCGTGGGCACCAAACTGTCGCGCGGCGACATGCTGCACCTGGCGCTGATGTCTTCCGAAAACCGCGCCGCGAACGCGCTGGGCCGCCACTACCCGGGCGGCCTGCGGGCCTTCGTGGCCGCCATGAATGCCAAGGCGCAATCGCTGGGCATGACCAGCACGCGGTTCATCGAACCCACCGGCCTGTCCAGCAACAACGTGTCGTCGCCGCATGATCTGGCGCGCCTGTTGCGCGCGGCGTCGCAGCGTCCGCTGATCCACCGCTATTCCACCGACACGGAGTACGAGGTCGAGATCAACAACCGCACGCAGACCTTCCGCAACACCAACCTGCTGGTGCGCAAGCCCGACTGGGACATCAAGGTGTCCAAGACTGGCTACATCAACGAAGCGGGCGAATGCCTGGTGATGCTGGCGCGTATCAACGGCCGCGACCTGGCGATCGTGCTGCTGGATTCGCAGGGCAAACTCTCGCGTATTGGCGATGCCGTGCGCATCCGCCGCATCGTGCAGAGCGAAGTGGCGATGGCGTCGATAGGCGCCGGCGGCTGATGGGCGGCTGACCGCTGCGTGTAGCAAAAATGAAGGGCCCGATTGCATCGGGCCCTTTCCTTATTTGGCGCGCACTTGCGCACTGCACTTCGCGGGCTTTCCATCAGAGCGGGCTTTCGCGCCCTGCTTCCCCAGGCTGGCATACAGCGTCAGCACCAGCAGCGCCGCGGCAGCCAACCCTCCCGCCGCAAACAGATTGCCGGTCAAGCCGAAGCCATCGACGATCTGGCCGCCCGCCCATGATCCGAGTGAAATGCCGATATTGAACACGGCCACATACAGCGCGGTGGCGATTTCCACATGCCCCGGCGCGGCCTTCATCATCCAGGTCATGAGGCCGACAGACACGCCGCCATAGGCCAGGCCCCATGCCACGAGCGCCACACCACCGCCGATAGGAAAACCGCCCACGACCAGGAACAGGGCCGGTGTCAGCAGCAACCCCAGCGCAATTGCCGTCAAGGTCGGCAGCGTGCGCTGCGCCGCGGCGATGCCAGCGAGGAAGTTGCCGGCGATGCCCGCAAGTCCATAGGCAAACAGCAACGCGCCGATCCATTGCGCGTCAAACCCCGACACCGACAGCAACAGCGGACGCACGAAGGTGAAGGCCGTGAAGTGCCCGGTCACCAGCAACACCGTCAGCAGCAGCCCCGCCCGCAATCCGCGATTGGCCAGTTGCGCGCCGAACTGGCGCGCGGAGGCCGAACTGGCCACGGGCAACGCCGGCATGACAGCAAGATGAAGCGCCAGCACCAGCGCGCTGAAGACGGCCATGCTTGCGAAGGCCCAGCGCCACCCGGCGAGTTCTCCAATCAGCGAGCCGAGCGGCACGCCCATCACGGATGCGGCGGCGACGCCGCCAAAGATGATGGATGTCGCCAAGCCGACAGCGCCGTGCGGCACAAGCCGCGCAGCTAGGCCGCCGGCGATGGCCCATATGCCTCCCATGCAGAATCCGACGAGGACGCGCGCCGCGAGTAGCCAACCCAGGCCGGGCGCGAATGCCGAACCCACGTTGGCGATCACCAGCAGACCCAGCAGGCCGCTCAGGATCTTGCGCCGATCCATGCCGCCCGATGCGATCACCACCAACGGCGCGAACAGCGCAGCCAGCAACGCGGGCAGCGAGATCGTCAGGCCGGCAGATCCCGTGGAGACGCGCATCGTGTCGGCAATGGGCGTCAGCAGACCTACCGGCAGCATTTCAGTGGTCACGACGGAGAAAGTGGCAAGACTGGCCGCCCCGACAGCCAGCCATAATGACCGGGCCGCCATCACGCGGCCCGCCATGCCGGCGAGCCATGGGCGCTCAGGCGCCGATGCCCCCACATCGCCACCAACAGCACTACCCCGCCTGCACCGACCGCGACGGCGAAGCCCGCCCGTGCCCCACCGCCATCCACCACGTGGCCGGAAAACGCAGCGCCCAGCGCAACGCCGACATTCAATCCGGCCAGCAGCCAAGTCATGCCTTCGGTCAGGCGTTGCTCCGGCACCAGGCGCTCGACCAGCGACATGGCCACGATCATGGTCGGCGCGAAGAACACTCCAGCAACCAGCACGGCCCCAGCCAGCGCGGCGATGCTGCCGACGAGCAGGAATGGCAAGGTGGTGGCTGCGATTGCCAGACCGCACAGCAGCAAGAGGCGATGCGGCGGCGTCTTTACCTTGAGCGCGCCGTACAACAGTCCGGCCGCGCAGGAACCCACGGCATAGGCCGACAGCACCAGACTGGCCGCGGCCGGCTGGCCCATCTGTTCGGCGAAGGCCACGCTCACGATGTCCACCGTGCCCACGATGATGCCCATCGCCACCATCAGCAGCGCCAGCAAACAAACGTGCGCCGATCGGATCACCGATCCGGCGTCCGTGGTGGCGGCGTCTTGCGCCTGGACGGGCGGTTCGGTGTCCCGCTGTACGACCAGCGCGAACACACCAACCATCAGCAACAGTGCCGCGGCCAGCGGACCGGCCTGGGGAAACACCGCGACCGACAGTCCGACCGACAATGGCGGCCCGGCGATGAACGTGACTTCGTCGAGCACCGTTTCCAGGGAATAAGCCGTCTGCAAACGCGGCTGGCCCCGGTACAGCACGGCCCAGCGCGCCCGCACCATTGCGGACATGCTTGGCATGAATCCCGCCAGCAAGGCGCCCGCAAACAGCGTCCAGTTGGCCGCCTGCCACCACGAACCGCCAAGCAGGATCAAGAATCCGATGACGCTAACGGCCGTGGCAACGGGTAGCACGCGCGTTTGCCCATGCCGGTCCACCAAGCGGGAAATCTGCGGCGACAGCAGCGCATAGGTCAGCACAAAGGTGGCGGAAACAGCTCCCGCCAAGGCATAGCCGCCACGCAGTTGCGACAGCATGGTGATGATGCCGATGCCGGTCATCGGCAGCGGGATCCGCGCCACGAGGCCCGCCAAGGCAAAGCCCCGCGTGCCGCGGGCGGCGAAAAGGTCGCCATAAGGGTTGGTCATTCAGCTCTCCAGCAGGTATCGGCTTGCCGCTGCACGGCCGGCCAGCGACAATACAAACAGTCCGTATGAATAAGATCGTATATTCATACGGACTGTTTGTAAATAATCATACGCGTCGTATGTAAGGAGAGAAGAATGGTTCGCCGCACGCGCGCCGAGATGGAAGAAACCCGCGCCACGCTGCTCGCAACGGCCAGACAGTGCTTTGCGGCGCACGGCTATGCCGCCACTTCAATGGACGACCTCACTGCGCAGGCGGGACTGACCCGTGGCGCGCTATACCACCACTTCGGCGACAAGAAGGGATTGCTGTCGGCGGTCGTGGCGCAGATCGACGCCGAGATGGATGCGCGCCTTCAGACGATCTCGGACCGCTCCGACGACGCTTGGGAAGGCTTTCGCAAACGCTGCCATGCCTACCTGGAAATGGCGCTGGAGCCCGAGATCCAGCGCATCGTGCTGCGCGACGCCACGGCGGTGCTGGGTGGCGCATCCCCGGAATCCCAACGCCATTGCGTGGCATCTATGCAGCGCCTGATCGACAACCTCATCCAGCAGGGGATTGTGGCCGACGCGGATGCGCAGGCGCTCGCTTCGCTGATTTACGGCAGTCTGGCCGAAGCCGCGTTCTGGATTGCCGACGGCGAAGATGGCAGTGCGCGGCTGGCGCGGGGCAGCGCGGCATTGGAGCTATTGCTGCGCGGACTGTTGGCGACACGGTAGGCAGCACGAATGCGCGGGACCTGTTGCTGCCCCGGGCGGGCATGGCGCGACGCCTGCTCGCCAAGTCAGCGCGCGCTAGGTCGTCATGCCGCGCGGCGCTTCGCGGGAACGGGTTGGGCATCGCACAGCGACGGCGGCAACCCTTCCAGGACGGCTTGGGCATTGAGCGATTGGATAGGCACGCGGGCATCCCGGGGGATGCGGCCTTCGGCCTGCAGCAACTGATACCGCAGGCAGCATACGCGCAGGAACGAGGTGAAGTTGGCGGCCTCGCCGCGGTACTCGACCAGCTCGTCGTACAGGCGTTCGATCAGTTGCGTGACCCGCATGCCGTCGCGGCCGGCGATTTCTTCCAGCACCTGCCAGAACAGGTGCTCGAGCCGAAGGCTGGTCGCCACGCCGTGCAGGCGCAGAGATCGGGTTTCGCAGGCGTAGGAGTGCTCGGTGGCGCGGATGAATATTTCACACATGGACGGCTCCTGGGCATCGGCGACACGCTGCCGGGAACGGCGCGCCTGCGAACGACTGTACGACGATTGCCGCGCCGGCCGCAATACGGCCCCCGACTCGGTGACGAGTTGTACCTTCCCGCGCTGATTGATGTACATCATGGTTTTAGCCGCGCAAGCGGCCGAGCATAGTGAAACTGATCAGACTTCGGAGGTAGTGATGAACAAGACCATGAAGGCAGCAGTCGCACGCGCGTTTGGCCAACCGCTGGTAATCGAGGAAGTCGCCGTGCCGCGCCCGGGTCCGGGCGAACTCCTGGTAAAGATCGAAGCCTGCGGCGTCTGTCACACGGACCTGCACGCCGTCGAAGGCGACTGGCCCGTCAAACCCAATCCCCCTTTCATTCCCGGCCACGAGGGCGTCGGCTACGTCGTCGCCGCGGGCGCCGGTGTCACGCACGTCAAGGAAGGCGACCGCGTCGGGATCCCGTGGCTGTACTCCGCTTGCGGTCATTGCGAACACTGCCTGGGCGGCTGGGAAACCCTGTGCGAATCGCAGCAGAACACGGGCTACTCCGTCAACGGCGGTTTCGCCGAGTACGCGCTGGCGGCAGCCGATTACGTGGGCCTGCTGCCCAAGAGCGTCGGCTTCGTCGATGTGGCGCCGGTGCTGTGTGCCGGCGTCACCGTGTACAAGGGGCTGAAAATGACGGACACCCGGCCTGGCAACTGGGTGGTCATTTCGGGGATTGGCGGCTTGGGCCACATGGCGGTGCAGTACGCCAAGGCAATGGGCCTGAACGTGGCCGCGGTGGACATCGACGACGCCAAGTTGGATTTCGCGCGCCGCCTGGGCGCGGAAGTCACCGTCAATGCGCTGACCACGGATCCGGCTGCTTACCTGAAGCGGGAGATCGGCGGCGCGCATGGCGCGTTGATCACCGCGGTGTCGCCCAAGGCCTTTGAGCAGGCGCTGGGCATGGTGCGCCGGGGCGGCACGATTTCGCTGAACGGGTTGCCGCCGGGGGATTTCCCGCTGTCGATCTTCGACATGGTGCTTAACGGCGTCACCGTGCGCGGCTCCATCGTGGGATCGCGGCTGGATCTTCAGGAGTCGCTGCAGTTTGCTGAAGAGGGCAAGGTCCACGCCACCGTCGCCACCGAAAGCCTGGACAACATCAACAGCGTGTTCGACCGCATGAAGCAGGGCCAGATCGAAGGCCGCATCGTGCTCGACTTCGCCTGATACCTGCGCGCGCCCCAAAAGCGCCCGCTGCGGCATGTGCCGCAGCGGGCGCTTTTTCGTGGCGGCGGCTCGGTACAATCCGGCCTACCCTGATCCCAGAGAGGCCGCATGTCCCCTCCTCCCACTGAGCGTCGCAGCAAGCCTGCCACCAGCCGCGCGCCTCGGCGCGGATCTGGCCGGGTGACCATTGCGGACGTCGCGCGCGTGGCGGGCATGTCGATGCACACGGTGTCGCGGGTGCTGAACGCCCCCGAGAACGTACCTGAACGCACCGTCAAGCTCATCCACGACGCCATCGCCCAGACCGGGTACGTGCAGGACCTGGTTGCCGGCGGCCTGGCCAGCGGCCGAAGCCGTCTGGTGGCGGTGACGGTGCCCACGCTGGGCAGCCCTGTGTTTCTGGAGGCGCTGCAGACGCTCAGCCTGCACCTCAGCCGCCACGGCTATCAGATGATGCTGACCGAGAGCGGATACGACCCCGAACTGGAAGTGTCCGCCCTGCAAGCGATCCTGGGGCGGCGGCCCGACGGCGTGGTCATGATGCGCACGGTGCTGACCCCGACCGGCCGGACGCAGTTGCGCGCGGCGCGCATTCCCGTCGTGGAAGCCTGGGATTGGAATGACGATCCGGTCGACATGCTGATCGGCTTTTCGCACGAGGCGGCGGGCGCATGCGTGGCGCAGTTTCTATCTGAAACCGGAAGGCGGCGGCCCGTGGCTGTCATCGGGAATGATCCGCGTGCGGGACGCCGGTTGCAGGGCTTCACGGCGGCGGCGCGCGAGTTGCGTTTGATCGACGCGGACGCAGACACGCCGCATGTGCTGATCCCCGCCCCCGCCACGATGGGCGCGGGCCGCAGCGGGCTGGCCGCACTGCTGGCTCGCGAGCCCGATGCCGATGCCGTGGTGTGCAGCACCGACATGATTGCCATGGGCGTATTGCTGGAAGCCGCAGCGCTGGGCAGGCAGGTGCCGGGTGACCTGGCCGTCGTGGGATTCGGCGATCAGGCTTATGCGGCGGCCACCACCCCGCCGCTGACGACCGTGCGCATCGACGGCTCGCTGATCGGCGAGCAGGCCGCGCGCGCCATCATCGACCGCCTGGATGGTCACGCCAATGCGGGGTTGCGGGTCGATGTGGGATTCACGTTGATGCGGCGTCAGAGCGCCTGACGCTTTCCCTGTCCTGCCCACGCTGAACCGCGCCTCGTTCTGAGCGGAAACATCGCATTTCCTGGGGAATCTCCCTATCAAAAATATTAGCGCTAATAAAATATTAGCGCTAATATTTTCCGATATTCATACCAAGATCAGGAGACAACATGCTTGACCAAGCCCGTGGCGTGTACATCGTTGCGCAGACGCCCTTTCAGGAGAACGGCGCTATCGACCTGGAGAGCGTCGACTCGCTGACCGACTTCTATTTTTCACACGGCGCCAATGGCCTGACCGTGCTGGGCGTTGCCGGCGAGGCCAACAAGCTCACGCCGGCGGAATCGCTGGCGGTGGCGTCGCGGTTCATCGCGCGCGCCAGGAACAAGCCGGTCGTGGTGGGCGTCAGCAACAGCAGCGTGGCCCAGATGGCCGAGCTGACCGGTCAGGTGATGGACGCGGGCGCCGCGGGCGTCATGATCGCGCCGCCAGGCGGGTTGCGCACCGAGCAGGAAGTGTTGTCCTACTTCGAGGCCGTGTTCGACCGTATCGGGAATGTGCCGACGGTGCTGCAGGACTTTCCGTTTTCGACAGGCACCTGGATGTCGGTGCCGGTGATCGGCCAGTTGATCGAGCGTCACCCGCAAATCCAGGCGGTCAAGGAAGAGGACCTGCCCAGCATCACCAAGATCACCAAGCTGCGCGCCCTGCCCGGCCGCCGCGTCGCCATCCTGACCGGCAACAACGCGATGTTCCTGCCGCTGGAAATGGGCCGCGGCATTGATGGGCCGATGGCCGGGTTCTCGCATCCCGAGATGCTGTCGCAGGTCTATGCGCTGTACACGGCGGGCCGTGTCGACGAAGCCCACGCGGTGTTCGACCGCTACCTGCCGTTGCTGAGCTACGAGAACCAGAGCCAGTGGGGCGTCGCCGTCCGCAAGGAGATCATGAAGCGCCGCGGCGCGATCAAGCATGCGGGCATGCGCCGGCCGGGTCCGAAGCTGGACGCGACCGACCATGCCGAGATCGATCTGCTGCTTGAACGCCTGAAGCGCACGCTCGCCGAAGCGGGTTGACCGAATTTCCCGAGCGCCGTGTTCCCGCGGCGTTTCGGGATGCACTGCAGTACCGAACATCAAAAACCATAAGCAAGGAGACAACATGTTCAAGAGCACCAAGCAGAGCATTGCCTACGCGTGCGCGGGTCTGGTCGCGCTGGCGGCGTCGGCGGGCGCGAGCGCGGCGGATAACTGGCCCACCAAACCCATCCGCATGGTCATCCCGTTTTCGGCGGGCGGAAACACCGACGTGGTCGCCCGGCTGATTGCGCCGCACATCGAGAAAGCGGTGGGTCAACCCGTCGTGGTGGAAAACCGTCCGGGCGCGGCGGGCAACATTGCCGCGGACTTCGTGGCGCGCGCCGATGCCGACGGCTACACGCTGTTGATGGGGACCGTGGGCACCCAGGCCATCAACTACGCCATCTACAAGGACATCCGGTTCAAACCGGCGGATTTTGCGCCGGTTACGCTGGTGGCGTCCGTGCCGAACGTGCTGGCCGTGACGGCCAGCCTGCCCGTGAAGTCCGTGCAGGAACTGATCGAGTACGGCAAGAAGAATCCGGGCAAGCTGAGCTTTGCGTCCAGCGGCGCGGGCAGCTCGATCCATCTGTCGGGCGAAATGTTCAAGAGCCGCACGGGTGTCGACATGGTGCACGTGCCGTACAAGGGCAGCGCCGCGGCGGTGACGGATCTGGTCGGCGGACAAGTGCATCTGATGTTCGACAACCTGCCGACCTCGCTGCCTTTCATCAAGAACGGCACGCTGCGCGCGTTGGCCGTGACCAGCGCGGAACGCAGCACCAATCTGCCCGACGTGCCCACCATGGCCGAGGCCGGCGTGCCCAATTTCGAGGCGGGCTCGTGGTTTGGCGTGCTGGCCCCGGCAGGCACGCCGGCGCCCATCGTAAACCGCATCGATCAGGCCATCGAGAAGGCCATGGCCGACCCCGATATGCAGAAGCGCGTGATCGAGCTGGGCGCGGTGCCTACCGTCAAGGGTCCGGCGGAATTCAACGCCTTCATCGGCACCGAGATCGAGAAATGGAAAGCCGTGGTGCAAGCCGCCGGCGCTTCCGCCAACTGACGCGACAAACGAGCCGGCCATGCCTGACGAAGACATCAAAGCCTCTTTACGCGCCGCATTTCAGGGGCGCGTGCTGGACGACGCCGACGCCCTGGCGCCGCACCTGACCGACTACCGCAAGCGGTGGACGGGCCGCACCTTGGCGCTGGCGCAGCCCGACAGCACCGAGGACGTGGCCAAGCTGGTGAACTGGTGCCGGGAGCGCCGCGTCGCCATCTATCCGCAAGGAGGCAACACAGGCCTGGTCGGCGGCAGCGTGCCGGACGGCGGCGGACACAGCATCGTGCTGTCGCTGGCCCGCATGAGCGCCATCCTGGACGTGGACCGCTACAACAACACGTTGACCGCGCAGGCGGGCGCCGTGCTGGCCAACGTGCAGGAGGCTGCTGCGCAGGCGGACCGGCTGTTTCCGTTGAGCCTGGGCGCGGAAGGAAGCTGCACGCTGGGCGGCAACCTGGCCACCAACGCCGGCGGGATTCAGGTGCTGCGCTATGGCAATGCGCGGGACCTGTGCCTGGGCCTGGAAGTGGTGACGCCCGACGGGCAGATCTGGAACGGACTGCGCGGGCTGCGCAAGGACAACACCGGGTACGACCTGAAGCAGCTTTTCATCGGCGCGGAGGGCACGCTGGGCATCATCACGGCCGCCACCGTCAAGCTGTATCCGCGCCCCGCCGCGCAGATGACGGCCTTTGCCGCCGTGCCGGACCCGCAGAGCGCGGTGCAACTGCTGTCGCTGGCGCAGTCGTATCTGTCGGCCAGCCTGACGGCCTTTGAACTGATCAGCGGTCCGGCCGTAGAGCTGGTGCTGCAACACACGCCCGGCGCGCGCAGCCCCGTGCCCGCCAAGGCGCCGTATTACGTGTTGCTGGAATCCAGCGACGCCGAAAGCGCAGCCCATGCCACGGAGCGGTTCGAAGCGCTGATGGAAGCGGCCTTCGAGGCGGGCATCGTCACGGATGCGGCCATTGCGTCGACCCTGGCGCAGTCGGCCTCGTTCTGGCAGATCCGGCATCACCTGCCCGAAGCGCAATCCATCGACGGCGAGAACATCAAGCACGACATTTCGCTGCCGATCTCGCGCATCGGGGAATTCATCGACGCCGCGCAGACGGCGGTGCATGGTGTGTTGCCCAATGCCCGCATCTTCGTGTTCGGCCATGTGGGCGACGGCAACCTGCACTACAACGTGTCGACGCCGCCCGGCGCGGATGCGTCGGCTTACCAGGCCATGCGCAATTCGGAGAAGGCGGTTTCGGGCGCGGTGTACGACGTGGTGGCGCGCATGAACGGGTCGATCTCCGCCGAGCATGGCGTGGGACAGCTGCGGGTGGGTTCGATCGGCCGGTACAAGCCGGCCAACGAGATGGCGATGATGGCAAGCATCAAGCGCCTGTTCGATCCGCAGGGGTTGTTCAACCCGGGGCGGGTGATCGCGGCGGACTGACGTCGGCGGTCACCGAAGCACGCCCCTGTGGTGTCGCCTTCGCCTTGGCCTAGACCGATGCCGGGTCCACTTTATTCACGTCGATGTCATAACGGCTGATGACCTCACCGATCTTCTGGCGCGGGACGACGCCCTCGTCAGCCAGCGCCTTGACCGCTGCCAGCACGATGAAATGACGATCCACCTCGAAGAAGGTGCGCAGTGATTCGCGGGTGTCCGAGCGGCCGAAACCGTCCGTGCCAAGGGTGACGAACCGGCGGTCAGTGACGAAGGGGCGGATCTGGTCGCCGATGATCTTCATGTAGTCGGTCGCCACAACGACGGGGCCGGCCCGGTCTTGCAAGCATTGCTGGACGTACGGAATACGCGGCTCGTCTTCGGAATGCAGCAGGTTCCAACGCTCGGCGGCCAGCCCGTCACGGCGCAATTCGGTCAGGCTGGTGGCGCTCCATACGTCACTGGAGATGCCGAAGTCCTGTTCCAGCAGCTCACTTGCGGCAATGACTTCGCGCAGGATCGAGCCGCTGCCCATCAGTTGCACATGCGGCTTGCTGGCCGGCTTCGACACGGCGTCCTGTTGTTGACCGTCCCGCAGCAGGTAGAGTCCCTTGAGAATGCCGGCTTCACTGCCTTCGGGCAGCGCAGGATTCGGATAGTTCTCGTTGAGCAGGGTGATGTAGTAGTAGATATCTTCCTGTTCCGCGTACATGCGCCGCAAGCCGTCCTGGATGATGACCGCCAGTTCGTACGCATAGGTCGGGTCATACGAAACGCAGTTCGGGATGACCGACGACAGCACATGGCTATGGCCGTCGTCGTGCTGCAGGCCTTCTCCCATCAGCGTCGTACGGCCCGACGTGGCCCCCAGCAGGAAGCCGCGTGTGCGCGCATCGGCGGCGGCCCAAGCCAGATCGCCGACACGTTGCAGGCCGAACATGGAATAGAAGATGTAGAACGGGATGGCTGGCAGTCCATGATTGCTATAGGCCGTGCCCGCCGCGATCCAGGACGAAA
Organism: Achromobacter sp. UBA4530; assembly: GCF_002388205.1. NCBI lineage: Bacteria > Pseudomonadati > Pseudomonadota > Betaproteobacteria > Burkholderiales > Alcaligenaceae > Achromobacter > Achromobacter sp. UBA4530. The sequence goes on from NZ_DGMA01000044.1 coordinate 115,470, forward strand.
TCGCGCCGGACTCATTGATGCCTTCCTGCAGGATCTGACCGTCCTTGGCCTCCTTGTAGTAGCTCAACTGGCCCGCATCCTGCGGGGTATAGAGCTGCCCCAGGTATGAATGGATGCCGATCTGGCGGAACAGGCCTTCCATGCCGAAAGTGCGCGATTCGTCCGGCACGATAGGAATCACCAGCTTGCCCAGGTTGGGGTCCTTGAGCAGCGTGGTCAGGATGCGCACGAAAGACATGGTGGTCGAAACCCCACGCTCGCCGCTGTCTTTCAGTTGCGTGGCGAAGGCACTGAGCGGCGGCACCGCCAGCGGCGCAACCTTGCCGGAGCGCGACGGAACATAGCCGCCCAACGCGGCCCGGCGTTGTGCAAAGTAGCGGGCTTCTTCGCTGTCGGGCGCGGGTTTCAGGTAGGGCATGTCTTCGAGCTGGTCATCGGGCACCGGCAGCGAAAAGCGATCACGGAACGCACGCACGGCGTCTGCGCTCATCTTCTTCAACTGGTGGTTGATGTTCTGGCCTTCGCCAGCCTCGCCCATCCCGAATCCCTTGACGGTCTTGACCAGGACGACCGTGGGCCGGCCTTCCGTGCTGACGGCCTGCGCGTAGGCGGCATGCACCTTCTCCGGGTCATGGCCGCCGCGTGTCAGCGCCCAGATCTCGTCGTCCGACAGGTGCGCCACCAACGCCAGCAGCTCGGGATACTTGCCGAAGAAGTGTTCGCGCACATAGGCGCCGCTTTGCGACTTGAAGGTCTGATATTCGCCGTCCACGCATTCCATCATGCGTTGGCGCAGCAGCCCGCTCGTGTCGCGCTTGAGCAGATCGTCCCATCCGCTGCCCCACAGCACCTTGATGACGTTCCAGCCTGCGGCCCGGAAGGTGCCTTCGAGTTCCTGCACGATCTTGCTGTTGCCCCGCACCGGGCCGTCCAGACGTTGCAGATTGCAGTTGACGACGAAGATCAGGTTGTCGAGGCGTTCGCGCCCTGCGACCGAGATAGCGGCCAGCGATTCCGGCTGGTCCATCTCGCCGTCACCCAGGAAAGCCCACACCTTGCGGCCCTGATGCTCCAGCAATCCGCGGTACTCGAGATAGCGCATGAACCGCGCCTGGTAGGCGGCGGTCAGCGGACCCAGGCCCATCGACACGGTGGGGAACTGCCAGAAGTCGGGCATCAGGCGCGGGTGGGGGTAAGAGGACAGGCCATCGCGTCCCGCCTCGCGGCGGAAGTTGTCCAGCTGCGCTTCGGTGATGCGCCCCTCCAGATAGGCGCGTCCGTAAATGCCCGGTGCGGAATGGCCCTGGATGTAGACCATGTCGCCGCCGAATGTCTCGGTACGTCCCCGGAAGAAGTGGTTGAAACCCACGTCATAGAGCACGGCGGCGGACTGGTAGGTGGCAATGTGTCCGCCGACGTTGGAATGCTTGCCGGCGCGCAACACCATGACCATCGCATTCCAGCGGATGTAGGCATTCAGGCGCTGCTCGATGCCGATGTCGCCCGGGTAGGCGGGCTGCCGGTCTTTGCCGATGGTGTTGACGTAGGCGCTGGTGACGCGGCCATGCATATCACCGTGCCGGCTGGCGTCGAAGTCGGTAAGCCGGTCGATCAGGTAGTGGGCGCGCGAACGGCCTTCGACCGTCGTGACAGCCTCCAGCGCTTCCAGCCACTCTCGAGTTTCCAGCGGGTCGACGTCGACCAGGGCGAGGGGGTGATTCATGGCGGTCCTCCAGGGAAAATGACGGGTTGAAGCGGGGCTGCGGCCGACCAGCCCGACGGGCGTGGCGCAGTCACCAACATTCAATCCATGAATTGCAAATGCAATCGTATGGGCCGCAATTCTAGTTCAGCTAGAATTGCAAATGCAACTAAAACTCGAAAGGAGCCTGCCATGGCGAAAGACGGAGCGGATCTTTGGTTCTCGTTTGTGCGCGCCCATCGTCTGATGATCCGCGAGGTCGAAAGCCGCCTGGCAGCGGCCAAGCTGCCCGTCTATGCCTGGTACGACGTTCTTTGGGGACTGGAAAGCGGGCCAGGCGGCACACGGCGGATGCACGAACTGGCCGACGCGCTGGCGATCGAACGCTACAACCTCACGCGGCTGGTCGACCGCCTGGAGCAAGAGGGCCTGGTCCAGCGCGCGCGCTCGGCTGAAGATGGCCGCGCCGCGTTCGCCACCATCACGAAGGAAGGCCGCGCGCTGCGCAAGAAGATGTGGAAGGTCTACGAAGGAACCGTTGCCGAAGTGTTTCTGAGCCAGTTCAGTGCAGACGAGCAAAACAAGTTTGCCGCGGCGCTGGACCAGGCCGCTGCCGTTGCCCGCGCGCAAGGCAACTGAAGCTGGCAGGCAAGTTGTTCAAGACATGCAGACGCCGCCTGCCGTCTTGGCGGCGTGAACGCGGGCGAGCGAAGACGCTGCGAGCGCATGGCTGACCTCTGTTGATGGGCCACTTGCACGACGCGGCATCGTGCCATACGATTGCATTTGCAACGATTGCAAATGCAACGATATTCATCGACAAGGATAGACATGACACAGGCCGATCTCGCGTTCTACACCGCAGACACCCCCAACGGGCAGAAGGTCAGCATCTTTCTCAAAGAAGCCGGACTGACCTATGAGCAGTTCGATCTTGATCTTGAAAAGGGCGACCAGCATCAACCGGAGTTCCTCAAGATCAACCCGAACGGCAAGATTCCCGCCATCGTTGATCGAAAAACCGGCCTGGCCGTGTTCGAGTCGGGCGCCATCCTTTCCTATCTGTCGTCGCAAACGGGGTGTCTGCAGCCCGAAACGCAGGCCGAAAGCGTTGCTGTGCAGCAGTGGCTGCATTTCCAGATTGGCGGCATAGGCCCGATGCTGGGGCAGCTGTGGTGGTTTCTGCATGCCTCGACAACGGGAAATGCCGAGGCGATACAGCGATACCGGAAGCAATCGCTTCGGCTTTACCAGGTCGTGGATACCCGCCTGAGCGAATCCGCCTTCATCGCCTCGGAAAACTACAGCATCGCCGATATCGCCGCATTCACCTGGCTGAGGACCTGGGAAGAGTTGGACCTGGACATCAGATCCTACTCCCACGTCCAGCGCTGGCTGGATGTGATCGCTGCGCGGCCTGCGGTACAGGCGGGGCTTCTGGCAAACAAGCCCGCTTCCCGTGCTGCCCCAGACCGTTCTGTCTCCACCGAGGTCTGAGCCATGGCGTGGACTTATCTGTTCCTTGCCGCAGCCTTGGAGATAGTGATGGGTCTTTCGCTCAAACTGAATGCAGGTTGGACGAAACCGGGGCCAAGCATCATCGCCGTGATGGCGGGGTTAGGCAGCATCTACCTGCTGGCGCTGGCCTTGCGCGCATTGCCCATGGGGATGGCTTATGCCATCTGGACCGGCATTGGAACGATCGGGCTGGTGCTTGTCGGCGTGCTGGTGTTTCAGGATGAGATGAACTGGACCCGGGCCTGCTTCCTTGGCCTGGCGTTCATCGGAATCGTTGGACTGCGCTTCTCGGAGGCAGCGGCGTAAGAAATGAACGTCGACAGCTGAGCGCGGCGCCCGCGCGCCGCGCTCAGTGCGTGATCCCGGTCAGTGCGTGATCTTGGTGCCCAGCACTGCCAGGAACTGCGCCATCCAGGCCGGATGCGCGGGCCAGGCGGGCGCCGATACCAGGTTGCCATCCGTGTAGGCCTGGTCGACGGCAATCTCGGCGTAGGTGCCGCCCGCCAGCCGGACCTCGGGTGCGCAGGCGGGGTATGCCGAGCAGGTCCTGCCTTTCAGCACGTCGGCCGCAGCCAGGATCTGCGCGCCGTGGCAGACGGCGGCGATGGGCTTATTGGCCTTGTCGAAATGCCGCACGATCTCGAGCACCTTTTCATTCAGGCGAAGGTACTCGGGCGCGCGCCCGCCGGGGATCACCAGGCCGTCGTAGGACGAGGGCTCGACGCGATCGAAGTCGTAGTTCAGCGTGAAGTTGTGGCCGCGCTTTTCGGTGTAGGTCTGTGCGCCTTCGAAATCATGGATCGACGTGGCCACCGTGTCACCCGCCTTCTTGTCCGGGCAGACCGCATGCACCGTGTGGCCGACGGTCAGCAACGTCTGGAACGGCACCATGGTTTCGTAGTCTTCGGCGTAGTCGCCGACCAGCATCAACAGTCGTTTGCTCATGATTGTCTCCGTGGGATGAGGGTGGCGTCCGGTTGCTTGCCCGCGGATCGGGCTCCGGTTCTTGGTGTTCTTGTCCCATTGTGCCCGCCGCGCCAGCGGGCCAGGTGGTAGCGGGATACCACCGGGCTCCCTCTCTACTCCAGCGCCACCGTCACCGGCTTCGCGTCGAGCAGGTCCACCAGCACCGTCGGATCGATGCCCACCAGATAGCCGCGCCGCCCGCCGTTGATGTAGACCACGGGATACTCCAGCACGTCGGCTTCCACCCACACCGGCATCTTCTTGCGCGTGCCGAACGGCGACGTGCCGCCCACCTGATAGCCGGAATGGCGCTGCGCAACCTCGGGCTTGCAGGGCTCGACCTTTTTCAGGCCGGCCTGGCGCGCAAGGTTCTTGGTGGAGACCTCGCGGTCGCCGTGCATGACCACGATCAGCGGCTTGGCCGATTCGTCCTCCATCACAAGCGTCTTCACGACAGCGTGCGGGTCCAGACCGAGCTGGCGCGCGGCTTCGCCGGCGCCGCCGTGATCGACGTAGTCATACGTGTGTTCGGAATAGGCCACCTTGTGCTGCTTGAGGAATTGGGTGGCGGGCGTTTCGGAGACGTGGCGGGCTTTGCTCATTTTTGTGCCGGTGGGTGGGGAGATGGCGGCGGTCAGCCGCGTGGATGATGGGCCGCGTGCAGCGCCTTCAGGCGTTCGCGCGCCACATGGGTGTAGATCTGCGTGGTGGAAATGTCCGCGTGGCCCAGCAGCATCTGCACGACGCGCAGGTCGGCGCCATGGTTCAGCAGATGCGTGGCGAAGGCGTGGCGCAGCACATGGGGCGACAAGGGCGCATTGACGCCGGCGAGCACAGCGTACTTCTTGACGAGTTGCCAGAACGCCTGCCGCGACATCGCCTCGGCGCGGCTGGTGATGAAAAGCGCATCGCTGACGCGGCCGGCGGCCAATTCGGGGCGTGCCGTGGCCAGGTACTGCGAAATCCAGTGCGCGGCTTCGGCGCCCAGCGGCACGAGGCGGTCCTTGCCGCCCTTGCCCAGGACCACGCGCACCACGCCTTCGTTCAGGCTGACGTCCAAAGCTCGCACGCCGACCAGCTCGGACACACGCAGGCCCGTGGCGTACAAGGTCTCGAGCATGGCGCGGTCGCGCAGACCGCGCGGCTGGCTGACGTCGGGCGCGCGCAGCAGCGCGTCCACCTGTTGCTCGGACAGCGTCTTGGGCATGCGCGGCGGCTGCTTGGCGGCGACCAGCGTCAGGCAGGGATCGCGCTCGGCGCGGTGTTCGCGCAGCGCCCAGGCGTAGAAGCGGCGCAGCGCGGCCAGCCGGCGGTTGGCGGTGGTGGCGCGGGTTTCTTCGTGACGGAAGGCAAACCAGGCCTCGATATCGGCCTTCTGCGCATCGCGGATCGGCTTGGCCGGGCCGGCGGGCAGGATCTGGGCACGCGCCGGCTCGCCGTGCCGGTCGGCCAGTTCCCGGGCGTAGGCGTCGGGGTCTTCAAGCCAGCGGGCGAAACCGGTCAGGTCGCGCCGGTAGGCGGCCAGAGTGTTGGCGGACAGGCCGTCTTCGAGCCACACGGCGTCGATGAAGGCGTCGATATCGGCCTGGGAGGCAAGCGGCTGGCGGGCGGTGGACATGGCGGGATTCTACGGCGCGGCGCGGCCGGGCAGGCGCTCGCCCACGCCTGCGGCGGCGGACTTGAGCCAGGCCTCGAACACCTTCAGGGCATCGGACCGTTCGCTGCGTTGCGGATAGCCGAAGTAATACCCCTGGCTGACCGCCAGCGACTGCGGCACCGGCATGGCAAGCGCGCCCTGGTCCAGCGCGGGCTGCGCCAGAAAGCGCGGCATCAGCCCGACGCCAAGTCCGGCCTGCACCGCCGCCATCACCATGGTGAAGAGCTCGTAGCGCGGGCCGCCAGCCGCCTGCGGTCCATACAGATATCCATTGGCCGTGTACCACTGGCGCCAGGCGTCGGGCCGCGAGGCCAGATGCAGATGCGTCATCCCGGTCAGCGCGCCGCCGCCCTGTTCCGCCACGCGCGCCGCCAATTCGGGCGCGCAGACCGGCACCAGTTCGCGTTCCGGAAACAGCAGCCCACCCTGCGTGCCGGGCCAGAGTCCGTCCCCGTGATACAGCGCGCCGTCGAACGGCTGGTCCTTGAATTGAAACGGCAGGGTGCGCACGGACAAGCTGACGGTGATGTCGCCGTGTTCGCGTTGGAAGTCGGCCAGACGCGGGATCAGCCAGGTGGTGGCCAGCGTGGGCACCACGGCGATGTGGATGCTGCGCCCCATGCCGGTCCGGCTGACGAGACCAAAGGTGTCTTTCTCGATCTGATCAAGATGGTGACGGATCCGGCCGGCGTATTCGGCGCCGTGATCGGTCAGCACGATGCGGCGGCGCACCCGCGTGAACAGTTGCACGCCCAGCCGCGCTTCCAGGCTGGCCACCTGACGGTAGACGGCGCTGTGCGTCAGCGACAGTTCTTCGGCGGCGCGCGAAAAGCTGCCCAGCCGGGCCGAGGCCTCGAACGCCTGCAGGGCCGTCAGATTGGGGATGCCGTTTCTCATGGAAATACCGCCGGAAGTCCGGCCCGCCGCCGTGCGCCCGCATGCGGCGGCGCACCAGCCGCCACGTGCCGGGGGATCAACAGAATGTGCAATTTTATCAATTGCGTTGTGCGCCCAGGGAACATATGCTCGGGAGTTCTACCCTAGGCTAACCACGACACCACCATGCCCCAGCAAGATTCCCGCCTTGGCGGTCACATTCTGGTCGACCAACTGGTCGCCCATGGCGTCAAACATGTCTTTTGTGTCCCCGGCGAAAGCTATCTGGCGGTGCTGGACGGCCTGCACGATGCCGACATCAAGGTCACGGTGTGCCGTCAGGAAGGCGGCGCGGCCATGATGGCCGACGCGCACGGCAAGCTGACCGGCGAGCCCGGCATCTGCATGGTGACGCGCGGTCCGGGCGCCTCAAATGCGCTGGCCGGCGTGCACATTTCCAAGCAGGACTCGTCGCCGATGATCCTGTTCGTGGGCCAGATCGAGCGCGGCATGCGCGAGCGCGAAGCCTTCCAGGAAATGGACTACCGCGCCGTGTTCGGCACGCAGGCCAAGTGGGTGACCGAGATCGATCAGGTCGAACGCATTCCCGAACTGATCTCGCGCGCCTTCCACATCGCCACGTCCGGCCGCCCCGGCCCCGTGGTGATCGCGCTGCCGGAAGACATGCTGGTCGAGGCCGCCAAGGTGGCCGACGCGCCGCGCTACGAAGTGATTGAATCCGCCCCCACCGCCGGCCAGCTGGCCGACCTGGAAAAACTGCTGGCCGATGCGAAGAACCCGGTCGCCATTCTGGGCGGCACGCGCTGGGACGCGCGCGCCGTGCAGGAATTTGCCGACTTCGCACAACGCCATGCGCTGCCGACCGCCGTGTCGTTCCGCCGCCAGATGCTGTTCCCGGCCGATCATCCGTGCTTCATCGGCGACGTGGGCCTGGGCATCAATCCCGCCCTGCTCAAGCGCGTGGCCGACGCCGACCTGATCCTGCTGGTGGGTGGCCGCATGTCGGAAAACCCCAGCCAGGCGTACACGCTGCTGGATATTCCGGTGCCCAAGCAAAAGCTGGTGCACGTGCATCCCGATGCCGCCGAGCTGGGCCGCGTGTACCGCCCTACCCTGGCCATCAACACGTCGCCGTCCGCCTTTGCCGCGTCGCTGGCGGACCTGAAGGCGCCGGCCGCCCCGGTCTGGGCCGACGGCACCAAGGCCATGCGCGAGTCGTACCTGAAGTGGAGCGATCCCGAAACCGTTACCACGCCCGGTGCGCTGCAACTGGGCCAGGTCATGGCGTATCTGGAAAAGACGTTGCCGGCCGACGCCATCATGACCAACGGCGCGGGCAACTACGCCACCTGGCTGCATCGCTTCCACCGCTTCACGCGCTTTGGCACTCAACTGGCCCCCACGTCCGGATCCATGGGCTACGGCCTGCCGGCGGCCGTGGGCGCCAAGCGCGTCTGGCCCGACAAGACCGTGGTGTGCTTTGCGGGCGACGGCTGCTTCCTGATGCATGGCCAGGAATTCGCCACGGCGGTGCAGTATGACCTGCCCATCGTCGTGATCCTGGTGGACAACGGGATGTACGGCACGATCCGTATGCACCAGGAAAAGCACTACCCGGGCCGCATTTCCGCGACCGAGCTCAAGAACCCCGATTTCGCCGACTACGCGCGCGCCTTTGGCGGCCACGGCGAACGCGTGGAAACCACCGAACAGTTTGGTCCGGCCTTTGAACGGGCATTAGCCAGCGGCAAGCCCGCGATCCTGCACTGCTTCATCGACCCGGAAACCATCAGCCCGTCCACGACCCTCGAGAAGATCCGCGAGGCGGCGCTGAAGGCCCAACACTGAACCTTGCACGGGCGGAATAGCCGGCAACCCCACCGGCGGCGCGCCCAGGCGCACCGCCGTGCAAATCCCAACTTGCCGCCCGAATTATTTTAAGTTTAAACTTTCCAGATTCCGATCACGGAAATCCATAGCGGAGACCCAGCATGTCCTCGAACCCCTCATTCCACTGGCAAGATCCTCTGTTGCTGGACCAGCAACTGACCGACGAAGAGCGTATGGTGCGCGATGCCGCCTACGCCTACTCGCAGGACAAGCTGGCTCCCCGCGTGCTCAACGCCTTCCGCAACGAGAAGACCGATCCCGAGATCTTCTCCGAAATGGGCGAACTGGGCCTCCTGGGCGCCACGATCCCCGTCGAATACGGTGGCGCCGGCCTGAACTACGTCAGCTACGGCCTGATCGCCCGTGAAGTCGAACGCGTCGACTCCGGCTACCGCTCGATGATGAGCGTGCAGTCCTCGCTGGTGATGGTGCCGATCAACGAATTCGGCTCCGAAGAACAAAAGAAGAAGTACCTGCCCAAGCTGGCGCGCGGTGAATGGATCGGCTGCTTCGGGCTGACCGAACCCAACCACGGCTCCGACCCCAACGGCATGGAAACTCGCGCCGTCAAGACGGCCGACGGCTACAAGGTCAGCGGCAACAAGATGTGGATCACCAACTCGCCCATCGCGGACGTGTTCGTGGTGTGGGCCAAGTGCGTCGGCGGCGACTTCGACGGCAAGATCCGCGGCTTCATCCTTGAAAAGGGCATGAAGGGCCTGTCGGCCCCCGCCATCCACGGCAAGGTCGGCCTGCGCGCGTCGATCACCGGCGAAATCGTCATGGACGAAGTGGAAGTGTCCGCCGACCAGATGATGCCCGGCGTGTCCGGCCTGAAGGGTCCGTTCACCTGCCTGAACTCCGCCCGCTACGGCATCGCCTGGGGCGCTGTCGGCGCCGCCGAGGCCTGCTGGCACACCGCCCGCCAGTACACCCTGGACCGCAAACAGTTCGGCCGCCCCCTGGCCGCCAACCAGCTCATCCAGAAGAAGCTGGCTGACATGCAAACCGAAATCACGCTGGCCCTGCAAGGCTGCCTGCGTCTGGGCCGCATGAAGGACGAAGGCACCGCCGCCGTCGAAATCACCTCGATCATGAAGCGCAACTCGTGCGGCAAGGCGCTGGACATCGCCCGCCTGGCGCGCGACATGCTCGGCGGCAACGGCATCTCCGACGAGTTCGGCGTCGCCCGCCACCTGGTGAACCTGGAAGTGGTCAACACCTACGAAGGCACCCACGACGTGCACGCCCTCATCCTGGGCCGTGCGCAGACGGGCATCCAGGCGTTTTATTGATCGCCTGCCTCATGTAGCGAAGAAAGCCGCCTGCTTAGGCGGCTTTTTTATGTCCGAATGCAATAAGCCATACGCCCGATCCCGCCCCGCCTGCCCATTGCCGTAAGCCCGACTAGGCGTACGCCTGTACACCTCGTACGCTTTACCGGTCCCTTTCCGAGGAGTCGCGCATGCAAGGCATCACCCCCCTGCGCCTGGCGGCAGTCATCGCCATGGCTTTCGTCGCCCACGGCGCTCAGGCCGCCACGACGCTCACCATGACCACCGAGTACCCGGCGACTTCCATGCCGGGCCAAGGCGTGTCCACGTTTGCCGAGCTGGTGCGCGCCAAGTCGGCGGGCAACGTCATCATCGACACGAGTTTCGACGCGGCCAAGGGCATCAAGTCCGGCGACATGATTGACGCGGTTCAAACGCGCAAGGTGGATGCGGGCGACGCCTTCGCCGGCGCGCTGGCCACGAAGTATCCGCTGTTCGGCGTGTCGTCCCTGCCCTTCCTGGCGGACTCGCTGTCCAAGGCGCGCAACCTCAACAAGGCCGCCCGTCCGGCGTACGAGAAGCTGCTGGCTGCGCATGGCCAGAAGCTGCTCTACACCACGCCGTGGCCGGCGTCGGGCATCTGGTCCAAGCAGAAGGTGGACAGCGTGGCGGCGCTGAAGCGCCTGACCATCCGCACCTATGACGCCACGTCGCAGGACGTCATGCAGCGCGCCGGCGCGCGCGCGGAGAACATCTCGTTTGCGGACGCCATGCCGCGCATCGCGTCGGGCGAGGTCAATGCGGTGCTGTCCTCCGGCGACGGCGGCGCGGGCCGCAAGTTGTGGGAGTACCTGCCCCACTTCGCGGAGATCAACTACGCCATGCCGATCTCGGTAGCGACAATGAATCTGAAGGCGTACGAGGCGCTGGATGCGCGGTCGCGCAAGGCCATCGACCAGGCGGCCGCGCAGACCGAGACCGAGCAGTGGAAACGCATCGAAGGCCGCCTGCAGCAGAACTACGCCAACATGCGCAAGAACGGCGTGGCCATCAACACTGCCGTGCCGCCCGCGGTGCGCAAGGCGTTGCAGGACGCATCCAAGGAATCCATCAATGCCTGGAAAGCGGCGGCCGGCCCGGAAGGGGCCGCCATTCTCAAGCAGGCGAGCAAGCGGTAGACGAAAGCCGCGCCTAGTTGTTGCCGGACAGGTCGAACAGGCTGGTCGCGTCCATTTCCAGCACGCTTTCGTCGTGCTGGTTCACGACCGTCCACGCCCAGTTGATGATGCCCAGATCCGGGCGCGAGGACGAGTGGCGCGCGCCTTGCACGCGCGCGTGCAAGTGCAGGGTGTCGCCAGGACGGACTGGCGTGCGCCAGCGGACTTCGCCCAGGCCGGGCGAACCGAAGGACTCGGAATCATGCAGGGCGGCGTCGACCGCCATGCGCATGGCCAGCGCGCAGGTGTGCCATCCGCTGGCGATGAGGCCGCCCCACCGGCCTTCCGCGGCGCGCTGCGGATCGGTGTGAAACCACTGGGGATCGAATTGGCGGGCAAACGCCAGGATCTCCGCTTCCGTCACGGTGACCGGCCCGCCTTTGATCACCATGCCGTCCTTGAATTCCGCGAACTTCATGTTGTTTTTCCCCGTGCAAACGAAACCGGCGCGCCCAGGCGCGCCGATCGTCACGCAACTGTTGTTGTGGTCAGTAAGTCTCGAAGTGCAGCCGGCCTTCACGGCGCAGCGCTTCATGCAGGATAGACCAATCCTCGCCCGACTGCACCACCACTTCGCGCAACGCGTCCAGCACGCCGACCTCCATGCCCTTCAGGCCGCAGACGTAGATGCAGGTGTTGCGGTCCGTCAGCAATCCACGGACCTGCGCGGCGCGCTCGCGGATCAGATCCTGCACGTAGCGCTTGGGCTGGCCGGGTTCGCGCGAGAGCGCCAGGTTGATGTCGATGAAATCACGCGGTAGCTTCATCAACGGCCCAAAGTACGGCAGTTCGCGTTCAGTGCGCGCGCCGAAGAAAAGCATGAGCTTGCCGATGTCCGCCGTGCCGATCAGGCGGCGGCTGCGCTCCGTCATGGCGCGCATCGGCGCAGAACCCGTGCCCGTGCAGATCATGATGAGGTTGGCCTTCGGATGATTCGGCATCAGGAAGGTGTGGCCGAACGGGCCAATCACTTGCACCGTGTCGTTCTTCGCCAGGTCGCACAGATAGTTTGAGCAGACGCCGTGCGCGGCCTCTCCACCGTGATCCTGCGTGACGCGCTTTACCGTCAGCGACAGGTTGTTGTAGCCCGCGCGTTCGCCATCGCGCGGGCTGGCCAGCGAATACTGGCGCGCGTGATGCGGCCGGCCCATCGCGTCCACGCCCGGCGGCAGGATGCCGATCGACTGCCCTTCCAGCACCGGAAACGGCTGCTCGCCGAAATCCAGCACGATGTGGTGGATGTCGCTTTCCGTGTCGGCGCCGGTGACGCGGTAGTTGCCCACCACCGTCGCGGTAATCGGCGTCTTGTGCGTGTAGAGATTCACATAGGGGTGCGCGGCAGACCACGGGGGGACGGCCGCGCCGGGCGTCACAAGCGTCGCCGGCGGCGTTGCCGGTTCAGCCTGCGGGTCCGCGGCGACCTGCTGCGCGGCATCGTCGGCACCAGCAGCATCCAGCGGCAACGACTTTTCCTGCGGCAGCTCTTCCCAGCCAAACTGGTCCTGCACGGAATAGGCCTCGGCGCGCACCACCAGCCGCCAGTTGTCGATGGAACCCGTCGGGCACGGCGGCACGCAGGCCATGCAGCCGTTGCAGATCTCCGGATCCACCACGTAGTTGTTCGAATCGTGCGTGATCGCATCGACCGGACAGGTCTCTTCGCAGGTATTGCAGCGGATGCAGATCTCGGGATCGATCAGATGCTGCTTCAGGACTTCCACCGGTAATGGGGCGTTCATCGCCGTCCTCCCAAACGCGCGGGCGCGCGGCCCGCGCGGCCATCAGTTGAAACGCACGTACTCGAAATTCACCGGCTGGCGGTTGACGCCCATGACGGGCGGCGCGATCCAGTTGGCGAATTTGCCCGGTTCCGTGACCCGGCCCATCAGCGACGCGACGAACGCGCGATCTTCCGGCGTGGGCAGCCACTTGTGCTGGTTGGCCTGCCATTGCGATTCGGACACGATCTCGCCTTCGGGCGACATGCGGATGCCGGCCAGCGTGCCGATCTGGCGGTTGAACGCCTTGTGCGGCACCTGCAGGCGAAAGGCCAGGCCGCTCTTTTCGATGACCTTGTTCCAGCGGCCGATGCCGGCCACCGAGTCGCGGATGAAGTCATCGCGCAGCACTTCGTTCAGCGCGTTCAGCATCGGCACCTCGATCTCCGTCAGCTTGCCGTTGCTGACGTTCAGCACGCGGTACGTGTCGTTCTTGAGCTGATGGTCGTCGTTGCGCTTGGTCTCTTCGTAGCGGCCCTTCAGGCCCGATCCGTAGAAGATGGCTGCGTTGGACGACTGGTCCGCGCCGAAGAGGTCAATGGTGACGCTGTAGTGGAAGTTCAGGTAGCGCTGGATGGTGGGCAGGTCGATCACCCCGGCCGCGCGCACGGCTTGCGGATCGTCGGTCTTCAGTTCCTTCATCACTTCGCAGGTGCGCTGGATGACGCGCGAGATGCCGGACTCGCCGACGAACATGTGGTGCGCTTCCTCGGTCAGCATGAACTTGGTCGTGCGGGCCAGCGGATCGAAGCTGGATTCGGCCAGCGCGCACAACTGGAACTTGCCGTCGCGGTCGGTGAAGTACGTGAACATGTAGAACGCCAGCCAGTCGGGCGTCTTCTCGTTGAAGGCGCCCAGGATGCGCGGGTTGTCGGAATCGCCCGAACTGCGCTGCAGCAGCGCATCGGCTTCCTCGCGTCCGTCGCGTCCAAAGTAACGGTGCAGCAGGTACACCATCGCCCAAAGATGCCGCCCTTCTTCGACGTTGATCTGGAACAGGTTGCGCAGGTCGTACTGCGACGGCGCGGTCAGGCCCAGATGGCGCTGCTGCTCGATCGAGGCCGGTTCCGTGTCGCCCTGCGTGACGATGATGCGGCGCAGGTTGGCGCGATGCTCGCCCGGCACGTCCTGCCACACGTCGCGGCCGATGTTTTCGCCGAAATGGATCTTGCGCTGCCCGTCCTGCGGCGCCAGGAAGATGCCCCAGCGGTAATCCGGCATGCGCACATGGTTGAAGTGCGCCCAGCCGTCGGGCTCGACGCTGACCGCCGTGCGCAGATAGACGTCGAAACCATGCGAGCCATCAGGCCCCATGTCCTGCCACCATTGCAGGTAATTGGGCTGCCAGTGCTCCAGCGCACGCTGCAACGTACGGTCGCCGGACAGGTTGACGTTGTTGGGAATCTTGTCGGTGTAGTTGATGCCGGACATGTCTCTCTCCTGATTCTTGGAATGGGGCGCCAGCCGCGCGGCGCTTGGGTCTCAGGACCAATGGGCCGGCGCGCATGACGCCTGGCCGCCCGTTGGCCGAACGCTTGCCGCCTAGACGCGGTTCCAGTCGAATGCCGCCTGCTCGCCCTTGCCGTACAGCTTGAGCGCACCCTTGTCGCCCGCCGCGTTGGGGCGGTTGAAGATCCAGTTCTGCCAGGCGGTCAGCCGGCCGAAGATGCGGGTTTCCATGGTTTCCTGCCCGCCGAAGCGCAAGTTGGCTTCCAGGCCGGTCAACGCATCGGGCGACAGCGCGCGGCGCTCTTCCAGCGCCAACCGCACTTCGTCGTCCCAGTCGATGCTGTCGGGCGCGTAGGTGATGAGGCCCAGCTCCAGCGCGGCGGATGCCGGCAGGCTGCGGCCGGCCTGCGCGCGCACCGCTTCCAGCGGCTGCGTCTCGCCGTAAAAGCGCCGTTGCAAGCGGCTCTGGCCGTTCACCATGGGGTACGCGCCAAAATTGCGCTCGCCCACCACGATCTGCGGCGGCGGGGCGTCGATGGCTTCGTCGTCCTCCACGTCCAGCATGTAGCTGCGGTCCGCAGCCAGCGCCAGTTCCAGCAGCGTGCCCGCAAAGCACGAGCCCGGTTCGATCAGCGCGAACATGCTGCGCGACGTCACGTCCAGCCGCGCCAGCGTGCGGCGCAGCATGCCGGCGGTCTCGCGCACGAACCAGTGGTCGGCGTGCCGTTCCAGCGCCGCGTCGGCCGCAAGCACCGCCTCGGCATCGCCCTCCGTCTTTAGGATCCAGGTGCCGATGTCCAGCTCGTTGGTGCGCATCGACAGGATGGCGTCATCCAGTTCGCGCGCCATCTGCAGCGGCCACCAGGCGGCGCCCGCGGCAACGATGTCCTGCAGTTCCGTTTCGACGCGGCCTTGCGGCGCGCGAACCGTCCACGTCGCCTGACGCTTTTCGCGATCGAGCTGCACGTCGACGTAGCGATAGGACAGGCTGGTCTCGGTCTCGGTGCGTTGCAGCGGCGTCAGCGACACGCCCTGCTCGTCCGCCGGGCGGTGGCTGTCCTGCGCCAGCGCCAGGGCGCGGGCGCGGACTTCTTCCTCGAAGCGGGCTGGCTTGACCACGTCGTCCACCAGCCGCCAGTCCTTGGCGCGTTGCCCGCGCACGCCCTCGACCAGCGTGCAGAAGATATCGGCATGATCGTGCCGCACGCGGCGCTTGTCGGTGACGCGGGTCAGGCCGCCCGTGCCGGGCAGCACGCCCAGCAGCGGCACTTCGGGCAGGGCCACGGACGACGAACGGTCGTCGATCAGCAGGATTTCGTCGCAGGCCAGGGCCAATTCATAGCCGCCGCCCGCGCACGCGCCGTTCAGCGCGGCAATGAACTTCAAGCCGCCGTGGCGGCTGGAGTCTTCAATGCCGTTACGGGTTTCGTTGGTGAACTTGCAGAAGTTCACCTTCCAGGCGTGGGTGGACAAGCCCAGCATGAAGATGTTGGCGCCGGAACAGAAGATCCGGTCCTTCATGCTGGTGACGACCACGCTGCGCACTTCGGGGTGTTCGAAACGGATGCGCTGCAGGGCGTCATGCAGTTCGATGTCGACGCCCAGGTCGTACGAATTGAGCTTGAGCTTGTAGCCGGGGCGCAGGCCGCCGTCTTCGGCGACATCCATGGCCAATGTCGCGACCGCACCGTCGAAGGCCAGGCGCCAATGCCGGTACTGGGCGGGATCGGTTCGAAAGTCGACCCGGCTGATGGGGCTGCTCATAGTGTGTCTCCTCATACGCCCTGTGCTCGGACAGGAAAAATACTGCACCACATGAATTATTATGCAGATTAGTGCAGGCGATTTGGAGCGTCAAGCGGAATATGCAGAAAAGTGCAGGTCCCGAAGGACGGGAGGCGGAAAGCAAAAGGCCGCCCTCGAAGGGGCGGCCTTATCGCACATCAACCGGGCGAGCGGGCGGTGCAGCGCTATAGCGGCAGCCCGCAAGCCTTGCGCACCTGCGTACGCAGACCGGCAAAGCTTTCGGGCACTTCCAGATTGCTGGTCACCCAGGTCAGATCGGCCTTGGCATAGAACGCTTCGCGTCCGGCCAGGATGCGCTTCAAGTCAGCCATCGCTTCGTTGTTGCCCGACATCGGGCGGAAGTCGCCCTGCGCCATGACGCGGCTCATGTGCTCTTCGGGCGTGGCGCGCAGCCAGACCGTATAGCAGTGGGTCAGCAGCAGGTTCAAGGTTGCGGGTTCGGACACCAGACCGCCAGGCGTCGCCAGCACCATTTCCGGGTAGATCTGCACGGCCTCTTCCAGCGCGCGCCGTTCGTAGCGGCGATAGGCATTGGGACCGTAAAGGTTGTGGATCTCCAGGATGCCGCAGCCGGCCACCCGCTCGATCTCGCGGTTCAGTTCCACGAAGGGGTAGCCAAGATCGTCGGCCAACATCTGGCCCAGCGTCGACTTGCCCGCACCGCGCAGGCCGATGAGCGCCACGCGCTGCGTACGGTTTGGGCGCTGGGCTCCGGCGCCCACGCCAAACAATTGCGTCAGCGCCTCGCGCGCACGCTGCAGATCGGATTCGGTGCGCCCGCTGAGCAATTCCCGGATCAGCAACCAGTCGGGCGATTCCGTGGTCACGTCGCCAACCAGTTCGGCCAGCGCGCAATTGAAGGCGCGCGCAATCTGCAGCAACACCAGGATCGACGCGTTGCCGACGCCGTGCTCCAGATTGGCCAGGTGGCGTTCGGACACGCCGGTCGCCTGGGACAGCCCCTTGCGCGTCATGCCGCGGATGGCGCGCAGGCGGCGCACGCGCTCGCCCAGGGCGATCAGAAAGGGCTCGCGCCGGGGTTCGATGGGCGCCGTGTCTAGCGCTTGATTCATGGTTCGACTGACTCCGCAAAAACCCTGATTACCGCTCTTTTATGCACTATAGTGCTTGACCCACATCAACGGAAGCACTATTTTTCCATCCAACGAGTCCACAGCCGATCCGGTGCAAAAAAACAGCAGTCCAACAGGACTGCCGAGCGCCGACAGTGTAAAGGAGCCGCCTGGTGAGTACGCCTGACCAATTCCATGCCCTGATGCGCGACGTGACGCGTCTGACGGCCGGCCAGCCGCTGGATGCAGCGCTGCAGGCCCGGCTCAATGACGCCGCCGGTCCGGACAGCGCGCTGTTCCAGGACATCTTTGCCACCTGTAGGCAGGGCGTGGCCGACGGCTGGATGTGCAACCGCGAAGGCGGCGGCATCAAGTACGGCCGGGTCATCAAGCCCGCCGATGACCTGGGCGGCTGCTCGGTGGACGTCGTCGACATGATCGACCTGGCCGGCCCGCACCACGCGCATCCCAATGGCGAGATCGACATGATCATGCCGCTGACCGAAGACGCCCGCTTTGATGGCCACGGGGCCGGCTGGCTGGTCTATGGCCCGGGGTCGGCGCACCGCCCCACCGTGACGCAGGGCCGCGCCCTGGTGCTGTATCTGCTGCCCGGCGGGGCCATCGAATTCACGCGCCCCGGCTGACAGCCGGTCCGGACACCCGCCCTGCCGCCAACAACAACCACAGGCACGGCGTCCGCCCACCAGGACATCAGGAGACAACCGTGAACACCTGCCCCGCCGAACTGAATTTCGCCAGCCATCTTGCCGCGCTGAACGCGCCGCGCGCCAACAAGCTGGCCTACATCGACGACACCCGCCAGCTCACGTACGGAGATCTGGCCGAGCGCGTGGCCCGCATGGCGGGCGCGCTGCGCAATCTGGGCCTGCGCCGCGAGGAACGCATCCTGTTGCTGATGCAGGACACGGCCGACTGGCCGGTGGTGTTCCTGGGCGCGCTGCACGCCGGCGTGGTGCCGGTGGCCGTCAACACGCTGCTCACCGCCGACGACTACGCCTACATCATTGCGCACAGCCGCGTTCGGGCCGTGTTCGTGTCGGGCGCATTGCTGCCGGTCCTGCAATCGGCGCTGGCCCAGGCCCCGGCGGATATCGAACACCTGGTCGTTTCGCAGCCGGGCGCAAACCTGCCGGACGGCGCCCACGAATTCGAATCCCTGCTGGCGGCCGCCCCGCTCGCGCCCGCCGCGCGGACGCTGTCCGACGAGATTGCGTTCTGGCTGTACTCGTCCGGGTCCACGGGCAAGCCCAAGGGCGTGGTGCACACGCACGGCAATCTCTGGCACACGGCCGAACTCTATGCCAAACCCGTGCTCGGCATCCGCGAAGACGACGTGGCGTTCTCGGCTGCGAAGCTGTTCTTTGCGTACGGCCTGGGCAATGGCCTGACGTTTCCGCTGTCGGTGGGCGCCACCGTCGTGCTGATGGCCGAGCGCCCCACGCCGCAGGCCGTGTTCCAGCGTCTGGTCCGGCATCGTCCCACGGTGTTCTATGGCGTGCCGACACTGTACGCCAGCATGCTGGCCTCGCCCGACCTGCCCGCCCGCGAACAGGTGGCCATGCGCGTCTGCACGTCCGCCGGCGAAGCCCTGCCGCGCGACATCGGCGAGCGCTTCACGCGCCATTTCGGCTGTGAAATCCTGGACGGCATCGGTTCGACCGAGATGCTGCACATCTTCATTTCGAACCGCGCGGGCCAGTTGCGCTACGGCACCACGGGCAAGCCCGTGCCCGGCTACGAGGTGCAATTGCGCGACGACAATGGCGCGCCGGTTGCGCCGGGCGCCATCGGCGATCTCTACATCAAGGGCCCTAGCGCCGCGCTGATGTACTGGAACAACCGCGACAAGACGCGCCAGTGCTTCCTGGGCGACTGGCTGAAAAGCGGCGACAAGTACGTGTGCGATCCAGACGGCTACTACACCTATGCCGGCCGCAGCGACGACATGATCAAGGTCAGCGGCCAGTACGTGTCGCCGGTGGAAGTCGAGAACATCCTGATCCAGCACGAGGCGGTGCTGGAAGCCGCAGTGATCGGCGTGCCGGATCACGACGGCCTGGTCAAGACGAAGGCCTACGTGGTGCTGCGCGCCGGCTTCGAGCCCGACGCGCAGACGGGCGTCGCCTTGCAGCATTACGTGAAGCAGCATCTGGCGCCGTTCAAGTACCCGCGCCAGATCGATTTCCTGGAAGAACTGCCCAAGACCGCCACCGGCAAGATCCAGCGGTTCCGCTTGCGCGCGCTGGAAGAGGCCGCGCTATGACCACCGCCACCGGGGCTGCCCCGGTCTTTGCCACCCTCCACGCGCGCGGCCGCGACATGCGGCTGGAATGCGCGTGGATCGCCCCGGAACGCGCCGATGCGCCGCTTATCGTGTTCCTGCACGAGGGGCTGGGATCGGTGTCGATGTGGAAGGACTTTCCGCAACGCGTCTGCGAGGCGGCCGGCTGCCGCGGCCTGGTGTATTCGCGCTACGGCTATGGCCAGTCCACCGCGCGCCCGCTGCGCGAAGCCTGGGCTGTGGACTTCATGCATCGCGAGGCGCACGAGGTGCTGCCCGCCCTGCTTGAAGTCCTGGGCGTGAACGCGCACCACGACAAGCCCGTGTTGTTCGGCCATAGCGACGGCGGCTCGATCGCATTGCTGTACGCCGCGCGGTATCCGGATAAGGTCGCCGGCGTGGTCGCGGCCGCGCCCCACATCTTTGTCGAGGACATCTCGGTGGCCAGCATCGCGCAGGCGCGGCAGGCCTATCTGGAATCGGACCTGCATGCGCGGCTGGGGCGTCATCACCAGGATGTCGACTCGGCATTCTGGGGCTGGAACGACATCTGGCTGAAGCCCGAATTCCGGGCGTGGAACATCGAAGACGAATTGAACCGTATCACCTGTCCCGTGCTGGCCATCCAGGGCATGGACGACGAATACGGCACGCTGGAGCAGGTGCGCGGCATCCGCCGGCGCGCGCCGCAGACCGAATTGCTGGAGATACCGGCGTGCGGGCATTCGCCGCACCGGGATCAACCCGCCACCGTTGTCCAGGCCGTCGCACGCTTTGTGGGCGCGCTGGAAAAACCCGGTTGACCCAGGCCGCGCGATCGGCCCGGCGTTAGCCCATAACAAGCACGGAGACAAACCATGAACCACGTCCTGACCCGGGCTGCGCTGGCCGCCGCCCTGACGATCGCCGCAAGCGGCGCGCATGCCGACGATAAGCTCAAGGTCGGCTTCATGCTGCCCTACAGCGGCACCTTCGCCGCGCTGGGCAACGCCATCGAGAACGGCTTCAAGCTCTACGTCGCCGAGCAAGGCGGCAAGTTGGGCGGGCGCGAGATCGAATACTTCAAGGTGGATGACGAATCCAATCCGGCCAAGGCAGCGGAGAACGCCAACCGCCTCATCAAGCGCGACCAGGTGGACGTGCTGATCGGCACGGTGCATTCGGGCGTGGCGATGGCGCTGGCCAAGGCGGCCAAGGACGCCGACACCACACTCATCGTGACCAACGCCGGGGCGAATGCGATCACCGGCCCGCTGTGCGGCCCCGGCATCTTCCGCACCTCGTTCACCAACTGGCAACCGGCCTATGCGATGGGACCGGTGGCCTATGCCAAGGGCCACAAGACGGCCGTGACCATCACGTGGAAATACGCGGCGGGCGACGAAGCCATCGGCGGCTTCAAGGAAGGCTTCGAGAAGGCCGGCGGCAAGGTTGTGCGCGAACTGAGCCTGCCGTTTCCCAACGTGGAATTCCAATCCCTGTTGACGGAGATTGCTGCGCTCAAGCCGGACATGGTCTTCACCTTCTTTGCGGGCGGCGGCGCGGTGAAGTTTGTGCAGGACTATCACGCCGCCGGCCTGGACAAGACGATTCCGCTGTACGGCTCGGGCTTCCTGACGGACGGCACGCTGCAGGCGCAGGGCGCGTCCGCGCAGGGGCTGCTGACCACCCTGCACTACGCCGACGGGCTGAACACGCCGCGCGACAACGCGTTCCGCGCCGACTATTCCAAGGCGTACAAGATGCAGCCGGACGTCTATGCGGTGCAAGGCTATGACGCCGCGCAGCTCATGCAGTCGGGCCTCACGGCCGTGAAGGGCGATTTCTCGAAGAAGGAAGCCTTCCGCAGCGCCATGCGCACGGCAACCGTCGACAGCCCGCGCGGCTCGTTCACGCTGTCCAAGGCGGGCAACCCGGTGCAGGACATCTACCTGCGCCGCGTCGACGGCCTGGAGAACAAGGTCGTCGAAGTCGCGGTTCAGAAGCTGGCCGACCCCGCGCGCGGCTGCAAGCTGTAACGCCACGCACCGCGTCCGCCACAGGGAGGCCCCATGGACATCAGCATCCTGCTCATTCAGAGCCTGAACGCATTCCAGTACGGCTTGCTGCTGTTCCTGGTGGCCAGCGGACTCACGCTGATCTTCGGGATCATGGGCATCATCAATCTGGCCCACGGCAGTTTCTACATGATCGGCGCGTACATGGCGTTTGCGCTGGGTCCGGTGGTGGACCGCTGGCTGGGCGGCGGCTTTCTCACGACGCTGGCGGTCTGCGTGCTGGCCGCCGCCGTACTGGGCTACCTGCTTGAAGCCGCGTTCTTCAGCTACCTGTACAAGCGCAATCACTTGCAGCAGGTGCTGATGACCTACGGCCTGATCCTGGTGTTCGAGGAGCTGCGCAGCATTCTTGTCGGCAACGACGTGCACGGGGTGCCGCTGCCATCGTGGCTGCAGGGCAGCATTGCGCTGGGCGACGTGATGACATATCCCGTCTACCGGCTCTTCATCTCGGCCGTGGGCATTGCGGTGGCGATGCTGCTGTACTGGGTCATATCGCGCACCCGGCTGGGCATGATGCTGCGTGCCGGGGCCAGCAACCGCGAGATGATCAGCTCGCTGGGCATCGACATCAACAAGCTGTACCGCGTGGTGTTCGCGGCGGGCGTGGCGCTGGCGGCGCTGGCCGGCAGCATTGCCGCGCCCGTGTCGTCGGTCTATCCCGGCATGGGCAACGGCGTGCTCATCATCTGCTTCGTGGTGGTGGTGATCGGCGGCATCGGGTCGATCCGCGGCGCCTTCCTGGCCGCGATGCTGGTGGGCTTTGCCGAGACCTTCGGCCAGGTGCTGTTCCCTTCCGCGGCGGGCGTGCTGGTCTATCTGCTGATGGCCTTCATCCTGCTATGCAAGCCCGAAGGGCTGTTCAAACAGGGCTAGGTCCTGTCGACATCAAAAGGACCCTCTCGCATGCGCACGCCTCTGCTCAACCGACTTCTACCCTTCGCCGCGCTGCTGGCGCTGGCCGCCTTTTCGTTCAGCGGCAGTGATTACTACACCGGCCTTGCGGTGAAGATCATGATCTACGCGATCTTCGCGCTGAGCCTGCAACTGCTGGTCGGCGGCGCCGGGCTGGTCAGCCTGGGACACGCCGCGTTCTTCGGCATCGGCGCGTACGTGGCGGCGCTGCTGTCGCCGGAGTCTGAAGCGGCCGGGCTGTGGTGGCTGCTGCCAGCCGCCCTGCTCGCAGCCGCCGCCTATGCGCTGGTCACCGGCGCGCTCGCGCTGCGCACGCGCGGCGTGTACTTCATCATGGTCACGCTGGCCTTCTCGCAGATGGCCTACTACGTCTTCCACGACACCAAGATCGGCGGCGGCAGCGACGGCATCTATCTGTACTTCCGGCCCGAACTCTCGCTGGGCGGCTGGATGCCGTTCGATTTAAGCAATGGCAGCACGTTCTACTTCTTCGTCCTGGCGTGCCTGGCGCTGGCGTGGGGGTTTCTGGCGCTGCTGCGGCGCTCGCCCTTCGGCGCGGCGCTGGCCGGCATTCGCATCAACGAACAGCGCATGCGCGCGGCGGGCTATTCGACCTATCCGTACAAGCTGGCCGCGTACGTCATCGGCGCCACGCTCGCAGCGCTGGCGGGCTTTCTGTTTGCGTTGAAGGACGGCTTCGTCACGCCCGAACTGCTGGCGTGGGAACAATCCGGCTTGGTGCTGCTGATGGTCATCCTGGGCGGCATGGGCAGTCTGGGCGGCGCGGTGCTGGGCACGGTGACGATGGTGCTGCTGCAGGAACTGTTCCAGTCGCAGGAGTTGTTTGGCGACTACGCGCGCCACTGGCATCTGCCGCTGGGCATCGCGATCATTGCGCTGGTGGCGTTGCTGCCGAACGGGCTGGCAGGGTTGCCGGCGCAATGGCGCGAGCGGCGGCAGGCGCGCTTGGCGGATGCCGGAAAGGGCGCAGGCAAGGACACCCGAAGCGACCCCAGCCGGGACGCCATCACGCCGTCACGCGCGCCATCCAAGACGCCCGCCCCCCGCCTGCCGATTCAGGGAGAACGCCATGTCTGATGTCCTGCTTGCCGCCACCGCGGTCACGCGCCGTTTCGGCGGTCTCACTGCGGTCAACGGCGTGTCGCTGCAATTGCAGCGCGGTCAGGTGCACGCCGTCATCGGCACCAATGGGGCGGGCAAGTCCACGCTCATCAACATCCTGTCGGGCGAACTGGCGGCCAGCAGCGGGCAAGTCACGCTGGCGGGCCGCGACATCACCGCCTGGCCGCAACCCGAGCGTGCACGCGCCGGGCTGGGCCGCAGCTACCAGCGATCCACGATCTTTCCGGAACTCAGCGTGTTCGAGAACTGCCGGCTTGCGGCGCAGGCCAGCCGGCAGCGCTTCTGGCACTGGTGGCGCGACGCCGCGAGCTGCCGTCGCAGCGCCGACCTGGCCGGCGAGGCGCTGGACCGCACGGGCCTGACGGGCGACGCGATGCAACCCGCCGGTCTGCTGGCCCACGGCCGCAAGCGCCAGTTGGAGATCGCGATGTGCCTCGCGGGCGAACCGCAGGTGCTGCTGTTGGACGAACCGTTGGCGGGGATGGGTCCCGAGGAAACCGACCGCATCCTGGACCTGCTGCAGACGCTGAAGGCCGGCCACGCGATCCTGCTGGTCGAACACGACATGGACGCCGTGTTCCGCATCGCCGAAACCATCACCGTGATGGTCAACGGCAGCGCGATCGCAAGCGGCGCGCCGCCGCAGATCCGCGCCAATCCCGAGGTGCGCACCGCTTACCTGGGCGAAGACGGACAAGGAGCGCATTGATGCACACGCTGATCGAAGCCGGCGGCCTGCACGTCTACTACGGCGCCAGCCATGTGCTGCGAGGCGTGGACATGCACATCGCACCGGGCGAATCCGTGGGTCTGGTGGGCCGCAATGGCATGGGCAAGACAACGCTCATCCGCAGCCTGATGGGCCATGTGAAAAGCGCGCAGGGCAACGTGCGGGTGCGGGGCAGCGACTGCACGCACGCGCAGCCGCACGCGATTGCTCGCATGGGTGTGGCCTACGTGCCCGAAGGGCGCGGCATCTTTCCCAACCTGAACGTGCGCGAGAACCTGCAGGTCGCCGCATGGCCGGGCAAGCGCGCCGGCCAGGACTGGACGTATGCGCGCGTGCTGGACACGTTTCCGCGCCTGCGCGAGCGCCTGGGCCACGGCGGCCAGCAGTTGTCGGGCGGCGAGCAGCAGATGCTGGCCATCGGCCGGGCGTTGATGACCAATCCCGACCTCTTGATCCTGGACGAGGCCACCGAAGGCCTTGCGCCGCTGATCGTGGCGGAGATCTGGCGCATCATCCGCGACATCCGCGCGACCGGCATGTCCACGCTGATCGTGGACCGCAACTACCGCGCGGTGCTGGAACACACCGATCGGTGTCTGGTCATGGAGAAGGGATTGATCGTGCAGGATGGCGATAGCGCGTCGCTGGCCCGGCAGCCGGAGCAGTTGACGCGCTATCTGGGGGTGTAGCAGCGGGGCGCGTGCGAAGACTGTTCGCCAAGCGCCCGCGCCAATGCGGCAATCGTCAGATCACCGCTTCGATCAGGAACGGGCCGCGGCGCTTCAAGCCTTCGGCCAGCGCGCGCGCAAAGCCTTCGACCGTATCCACGCTGACCGCTTCAACGCCCATGCCGCGCGCCAGATGCGTCCATTCCAGATGCGGATCCTGCAGGTCCAGCATGCGGCGCGCGTTGCGGCCCGGTTCCTGCACGCCCACGTTCTTCATCTCGCCGTGCAGCGTGGCGTAGGAACGGTTGGCCAGGATGATGGTCAGGCAATCCAGATTCTCGCGCGCCTGCGTCCACAAGGCCTGCAAGGTGTACATGCCGCTGCCGTCCGCCTGCAGGGTCACGACCTTGCGATCGGGGCACGCCACTGCCGCGCCCGTCGCCATCGGCAGGCCGATGCCGATGGCGCCGCCGGTCAGCATCAGCCAGTCGTGCGGCGCGCTGTTGACGCTGTAGAGCGGAAATTCGCGGCCCTGCGTGATGGACTCGTCGCAGACGATGGCCTGCTCGGGCAGGTGGTGCGCGACCAGGATGTTGACCGCGGCGCCGGTCAGCTTGCCGGACGCAGGCACTTCGTAGCTGGGCGCGGGCGCCACCAGCCGCGGCGCGTCGGCGGCGATGCCCAGTTCGTCGGCCAGCCATTCCAGCGCGTGCGGCAGGTCCTGGTCGGCGGTGGCCAGCACGAGCTGGTTGCTGTCCTGCGGGGCCAGCAGGCTGGGCTTGCCGGGGTAGGCAAAAAAGCCAACCGGCGATTTTGCGCCCGCCAGCACCAGATGCTTCACGTCCTTCAGCTTGGCCACGGCCATGTCGATCGGATACGGCAGGCGGTCCACGGGGGTGCGCGAGCCGCCGCGCTCGATGCGGCGGTTCGACGTTTCCGACACCAGGCGCACCCCGGTGGCCCGCGCAATCCGGCCGGCGGCGTTCAGGGCGCGCTCGCGCAGCGCGGCGCCACCCAGCATCAGCACGGTGACTTCGCCCGAACGGATGGCGGCGGCGGCGGCGCGAACGGCGTCGGCGGTGGTCTGCGCCAACGGCTCGTCCTTGGCCACGATGGGCGCGGGCGCGTTATCGGGCAGCTCGGTCCAGGCCGTGTCGGCCGGCAGGATCAGCGTGGCGATGTTGCCCGGCGAACGGCGCGCCACGGCCACGGCCTCGGCGGCGTCCGCGGACAAGGCCGATGCCGTCATCGTGCGCTTGACCCAGTGCGACATCGGCCGCGCCACGCCTTCCACGTCGCTGGTCAGCGGCGCGTCGTACTGCACGTGATAGGTGGCGTGGTCGCCCACGATGTTGACCATCGGCGTGCGCGCACGCTTGGCGTTGTGCAGATTGGCAAGGCCATTGCCCAGGCCCGGGCCCAGGTGCAGCAGCGTGGCTGCCGGCTTGTCGGCCATGCGCGCGTAGCCGTCGGCCGCGCCCGTCACCACGCCTTCGAACAGGCCCAGCACGCAGCGCATCTTGGGCTTGCGATCCAGGGCCGCCACAAAGTGCATCTCGGATGTGCCCGGATTTGCAAAGCAAACGTCCACATCATTGGCAAGCAAGGTGTCGCAAAGGCTATCGGCGCCGTTCATCGTTGTTTCCCTGGTAGTTATCAATGGCAGTAGCGGGTGGCAAGGCCACCCGCGCAACGGACATCATAGGGAGCCTGGCGGATTCGCGATAGTGCCATTTCCGCTTGCGCGCATGGAACCATTCCGGGCAGTGTTCCGCCTGGCGGAACATAACAGGGCGGCGCCCGGGAAGCAGACGGTCGCCCCCGGTTCGCATGCCGTCAGAACGTGGCGCGCAGCGCGAGGCGGAAAGTGCGCGGCTGGCCGAAGTAATTGAAGTAGTCGGTGTTGCCCACCGACTGGTAGTAATTCCGGTCGAAGAGATTGTCCACATTGAACTGCACCGCCAGGTTCTTGTTGACGTCGTAGACCGCATGCAGGCCGACCAGCGTGTAGGCGCCCTGCGAAATCCTGTAGTCGACTCCACCCGTCGTGCCGGTGTTGAAGATGCCGCTCTGCGCATAGACCGAGCCGCCCACGCGCAGCTTGTTCCATTGGTCCGGCAGTCGGTAGTCGGTGGACACCTTCAGCAGGTGACGCGGAAAGGTGCTGGCAAATGTCTGGCCGGCGAGCGGACCCTGCGCATATTTGGACTGCGTGTACGTGTAGCCCAGGCTGACATTCCAGGCCGGCGTGATGGCGCCGTTGATCTCGAAGTCCACGCCCCGGTTGCGCACCTTCTCGGCAGCGCGAAAGCACGAAAGGACGCCCGGCGGGCACAGGTCCATGTCGTAGATCCGGTCGGCCCGGCCCTTCTGGTCCGTCTGGAACAGCGCCAGCGCGGCGTTCACCCGGCGGTCCATGAACTCGCCCTTCAGACCAATCTCGTAGTTCTGCCCCGTCATCGGCGGCAGCACGCTGCCGTCGACGCCAATGTTTTCCTGCGGCTTGAAGATTTCGGTATAGCTGGCGTACGCCGACAGGTTCTCGTTCAGGTCCTGCACCACACCAGCGTACGGCGTGACCTTGCCGCGCTGCTCATAGCGGCTTCCTGTGCGCACGGTGGTCTGCGCAAAGCGGTCGAATTCGAACCAGCTCATGCGCGCACCGACGAGGAAGGTCGTGCTGTCGGTCAGGCTGAAGCGGCCGGCGGTGTAAATCCCTTGCTGCTTCTGCGTGATGTTGTACTGCCACATGTCCACGTCCAGCCCGGTCGGCACGGGCGGATCGAAGGCGCTCAGGTCGTTCATGTCGACCACGTAGCGATAGCTGGCGTCGCGCCCACCGTGATAGTCGAAGTCGTCCTTGCGCGTGGAGGCGCCCACCACCAGCTCATGCTGGCGGCCCAGCAATTGGAACGGGCCCGATGCATACGCGTCCACGCCCCACTGCGTATCGTTGAAATGGAAGAGGCGCGGGTTCAGTGTGAAAAGGTCGCCGGTGGTGCGCTGCGTGTAATTTCCCAGGAAGTCCGACTTGGCGGACAGCCAGTTCCCGGCCAGGGTGAACTTCCAGCCGTTGTCGAATTCATGCCTGATGTCGGCGAACAGGTTGGTGTTGCGCTTGTTCACGTAGTTCCAGTCGCCGACCAGGCTCGTCTTGCGCGACATCGGGTAGAACGAACCGTCGGTCCGCGTCGGCAGGCCGGACCAGTCATAGCCCTGGTTGCGGTCCTTCTGGTAGGTCAGGCCCGCCGTCACCGTGGTGGCGGGCGTGATGTCGGCCTCCAGGATGCCGTAGAAGAGCGTGTTCTCCTTGCCCGCATGTTGCTGGAAGTCGCCTGAATTGGTGTAAGCCATCACGGCGCGTCCGCGCAGCGTCTTGGCGTCGTTCAAAGGCGAGGACACGTCGAGCATGGTGCGGTAGTCGTCCCACGATCCCGCCGACACCGTCATGACCCCCGTCGTCTCGTAGCCGGGCCGCTTGCGCACCAGGTTGATGGCGGCCGCCGGGTTGCCGGCCCCTTCCAGCAGGCCCGTGGCGCCGCGCACGACCTCGACCCGGTCATAGATCTCGGTGGTGGGTTTGTTGATGGCGTCGAACGAATACGGGTTGGTGATGTTGACCGGCACGCCGTCGATTTGCAGGTTGTCGATCTGTTGGCCACGCGCCTGGTAGGTCGAGCGCTCCGAACCGCTCTGAACCACCGAAATGCCGGTGGTCGCCTGCAACACGTCGTCCAGGTTCCGCATGGACTGGTCATCCATGCGCTGGCGCGTCACCACCGTTACCGATTGCGGCGTCTCGCGCTGCGACAGGTTCAGGCGCGTGGCGCTGTTCGTCACCTGCACGACGTAGGTGTCACTGGTATCCACGGGCGGCAAATTACCGGACACCGTGACCGGTGCGAGCGTGGGGGTCTGAGGCGGCGCACGCCGCAGGGTCAGCGTGCCGTCCGCGGCCTGTGTGGATTCGAGTCCGCTGCCCGCCAGGGCGGCGCGCAGCGCAGCGTCCGTGGTGTATACGCCCCGCACCGCGGGGGCATTCAGGCCGCGCACGAGCTGCGGATCGTAGGAAACGACGGTCCGGCTCAACCTCGCAATCTCGGTCAGCGTTGCGTCCAGGCTGCCAGCGGGCAGATCGAACGCGATGGGCGCCCGCGGCTGGGCCTGGACGGGCTGGCCAAGGCTGGACGCCGCCAGGACCACGGCGATACTCAGGACATGGGGAACAGGCAAAACGCGCATGAAGCTCTCCGATACGTTGCGCACAGTGATATCTGGGTATGTGCCGCGAGATCGGAAAAGTGACAGTCCTCGTGCGAAAAAAAGTGAAAAAAACCGGTCAGGCCGGACGGACGTCGATCAAAGTGAGCCAGCGCGTATAGCGGCTGACCGTGATCGGCAGCGTGTGTTCCAGCGCGCTCAGCGCGCGGTCGGTGTCGTCCAGCGGATAGAGACCGGACACCGCCAGGCGGGCGGCCTGCGGGCTGACGCGCAGCACGCCCGTGCGGTAGCTGGCCAGCGCCGCGGCAATCTCGCCCAGCGGCTGGTCGCGCACCTTCAGCCATCCCTCGCGCCACGACGCGGCGTCTTCCATCGCTTGCGGGCGGTCCGCCCAGGCGGCGCCAAAACGCGCGCCCTGCCCCATCGCCAGCGTCAGCGGCGACGCATCGCGCGGAAGCACTTCGACGCTGCTCTGCAACGCCACGGCCAGGCTGGCTTCCTCTTCCAGCCGCACCATGCAGCCCGCGCCCGCGCTGCGGACCTGCCCGTGCGCCGTGTGCACCGCAAACATCGCCGTAAGGCCGGTGCGCGGCTGCACCACCAACGCGCCCTCCAGCAGCCGCACGCTGCGCGCGTCCGCCGTGAAGTCCAAGTCCACCCGGCTGCGCGCATCCAGGGTCAGCAGGCTGCCGTCCGGCAGCGTGTAGGTCCGGCGTTCCCCCGTGGCGGTGCCCAGATCGGCCGTCAGATTGCCCAGCGGGGAAATGCGGTTGGCCACCCAGCCGCCGGCCGCGGCGGCGCCGGCCAAGGCGGCCGCGTTGAGCAGCACGCGGCGGCGCGCCGGACGCACCAGCGTGCGCCGCAGCGCGTGATGCTCGTTCTTCATGACCGATTCCAGCCGTCCCACCGACTGGCTCAGGCCCTGCTGCAGCCGCGCCCAGGCATGTTCGTGGGCCGGGTCAGCCGCGCGCCAGGCGGCACAGGCGGCGTGATCGGCGTCCGTCGCCTCGCCCGAGGTCAGCTTGACCCAGAAGCCGATCGCGCGGTCCCCGGCCTCGGCCACGGTTTGCTCGCGGCTCATTGCGCATCCGCCAGCGCGTAGCAGCGCTGCAGCGCCTGCGAGATGTACTGGCGCACCATGCTCACCGACACGCCCAGCGCGGCGGCGATTTCCTTGTGCGTCAGGCCGTCGAGCTGGCTGTACAGGAACGCGGCGCGCGCCTTCGCAGACAGGCCGTCGAGCATCTGGTCCACCTGCTGCAGCGTCTGCAGGATGGCAAGCTGTTCCTGCGGCGACGGCGCAAACTGCTCGCCCTGATGAAACAGGCTTTCCAGCCACGCGGCTTCCAGCTCGCGGCGGCGCCACAGTTTCCAGACCAGGCGTTTGGCGATGGTGATGATGAGCGCGCGCGGCTCGCGCACGGAGGCGAGACGCGGCGTCTGGATGAGCTGCACGAACGTGTCGCCCGCGACGTCTTCGGCGTCTTCGAGGTTGCGCAGCCGGGTGTAAAGGCGACCCAGCAGCCATGGCCTGTCTTCGGTGTAGATCCGGGCCAGCAGAGGATGGTCCGAGGTAAGCGTGGAAGGCGGAAGCATGGCGCGGCGGGCGGTTATCTGCAAATGGGAATCGCTCGCATTCTATCGCAGACGTGCCAAGGCGTCCCCTTTCCGAGGCACGCCTCGTTCCCGTTCGGGTCGCACCCGGAAACAGCAAGGCCTCCCGAAGGAGGCCTTGCACGATCACATCCGACGGGTTTGTCCGTCCGCTATGGGTGATTACCCATCAACGGATCGGCCACGGATACATCGCGCCGCCCTGGTTCCACAGCGCGTTCGTGCCGCGTTGCAGGCCCAGCTTGCTGTCCTTGCCCACATTGCGCTCGAACACCTCGCTGTAGTTGCCGACCGCCTTAATGGCGTTGTAGGCCCACTTCTCATCCAGGCCCATGTTCTTGCCGGCGCCCGGCGTCACGCCCAGGATGCGCAGCACGTTGGGGTTCTTGCTCTTGAGCATGTCGTCCACGTTCTTCTGCGTGATGCCGTATTCCTCGGCTTCCAGCAGCGCGAACAGCGTCCAGCGCACGATGCCCAGCCAGTTCTCGTCGCCCTGGCGCACCATGGGGCCCAGCGGCTCCTTCGAGAAGCGTTCCGGCAGAATCTCGTAGTCGTTGGGATTGGCGACCTGCGTGGCGCGCACGGCGGCCAGTTGCGAGGCGTCGTCGGTGAAGGCGTCGCAGCGGCCGGATTCAAAGGCGCGCACGACTTCGGTCACCTTGTCGATCACGACCGGCTTGAACTCGATGTTGTTGGCGCGGAACCAGTCGGCCAAGTTCAGTTCGGTGGTGGTGCCCGGCTGCACGCAGACCGTGGCGCCGTTCAGTTCCTTGGCGCTCTTGACGCCCAGTTTCTTGCTCACCAGGATGCCCTGGCCGTCATAGAAACTGGCGGCAACTGCGGACAGGCCCAGCGACGTGTCGCGCGTCTGGGTCAGCGTCACGGTGCGCAGCAGCACGTCGACCTCGCCCGATTGCAGCGCGGTGAAGCGTTGCTGGGTGGACAGCGCGGTGCCCTTGAACTTCGAGGCATCGCCGAACACCGCCGCCGCCACCGCGCGGCAGATGTCCACGTCCATGCCTTCCCATTCGCCCTTGCTGTTCGTCGCGGAGAATCCGGAGACGCCGTCCGTCAGGCCGCATTGCACGAATCCCTTCTTTTTCACCGCGTCCAGCGTGGGACCGGCCATCGCCGCCTGGGACGCGCAGGCCAGGGCAATCGCGCCGGCCGCAACCATCAATTTCCGCTTCATGTTCTGCTTCTCCTGAGATAGATGACCGCCCTGGGCTTGTAGCCGGGGACAGTTGAAACCAGGTCCTGCCTTACCGGACCGGCCGCCAGATTAAGGCATGTCCACAGCGTGAACAACGCGCCGATCCCTAGTGAAAACCCGTAAAAATGGCGCACCGGTGAACGCGAACCCCTTGTCCGGTGATCGAACTTTTTTGGCGGGGACATGCGCCGTCGTGCCGATTTCCCCGTGCCATACTTTTTTTGCGTCTTTGTCCGATAGCCGGCAAAGCCGCAGACCCTTAAAAGCCGTCGCGTCACATAAAAACCCGGACGCGCAGCGGCAATCGGCCGATTCATGGAGGAGACAAGTCCATGGCACATGCATGCAAGTCGCAGCCTCATCACCCGGCGGCCACTGACCGCCGCCGCGTTATCAAACACGTGCTGTTCGCCGCGCTGGCGGCGGCCGGCGTGGCCACCGGCACCGCCCACGCGGCCGATAACTGGCCCAGCAAGCCGATCAAGATCATCGTGCCGTACACGCCGGGCGGTTCCACCGACATCGTGACGCGCATCGTGATGGAAAAGCTGGGACCGCGGCTGAACCAGACCATCGTTGTCGAGAATCGCCCCGGCGCAAACAGCAGCCTGGGGTCGGCGCTAGCCGCCAAGGCGGAACCCGACGGCTATACGTTCCTGTCGATGCTGCCGGCCTACATCATCAACTTCCATCTCTACAAGCTGGGTTACACGCCCGCGGACCTGACGCCCGTTGTGCAGATGGCGGACCTGCCGCTGTTCCTGTTCGTGGCGAACGAGCTTCCCGTCAAGACCGTGGCGGAGCTGGTCGCGTATGCCCGCAAGAATCCGGACAAGCTCACCTACGCATCCAGCGGCAACGGCTCCAGCGCGCACCTGACCGGCGCCGACTTTGCGCTGCAGAACAAGATCACGATGACGCACGTGGCGTACAAGGGCAGCGCGCCGATCCTGACCGACATCCTCGGCAACCGCGTAAGCATGGTGTTCGATCCCGTGCTGGTGCCGATGCAATACGTGAAGCAGAACCGCCTGAAGGCGCTGGCGTTCACGGGCAAGGAACGCTGGCCCACGGAACCGGACATTCCCACCATGGAAGAAGCCGGCATGCCGGGCTTTGTCACCGGCTCGTGGGCCGGCCTGATGGCGCCGGCCAACACGCCCAAGCCGATCATCGAACGCATGGCGCGCGAGATCAGCGAGATCGTCAAGGAGCCGGACGTGCGCCAGAAGTTCGTGGATGCGGGCTTTCTGCCGGTGGGCGGCACGCCGGCGGAGTTTGCCGATTTGATGAAGAAGGACTCGGCACGCTACGCCGAGATCATCAAGCAGGCCAACATCACCGTGAACTGAGCGGGGCCGGGCGCCTCGGCGCCCGCCTCATCGGAGTCCCCCCAATGATCGACAAGTTCATCGACACGCCGGAAGCCGCCGTTGCGGATGTGCATGACGGCGCCATCGTGCTCATCAGCGGCTTCGGCGGCGCCGGCATGCCCACCGAACTGATCCACGCCCTCATCGACCAAGGCGCGCGCGAACTCACCGTGGTCAGCAACAACGCCGGCAACCGCGAGACGGGCCTGGCCGCGCTGGTCAAAGCCGGACGCGTACGCAAGGTGATCTGCTCGTTTCCGAAGGCTTCGCACTCCTGGGTCTTCGACGAACTCTACCGGCAAGGCCGCATCGAGCTCGAATGCGTGCCGCAAGGCACCATCGCCGAACGCTTGCGCGCGGCCGGCGCGGGACTGGGCGGCTTCTTCACGCCCACCGCCTACGGCACCGAGCTTGCGCGCGGCAAGGAGACCCGCATCATCAACGGCCGCGGCCACGTGTTCGAGGAGCCGCTGCATGGCGACTTTGCGCTGGTCAAGGCCGACCGCGGCGACCGCTGGGGCAACCTGACCTACAACATGAGCGCGCGCAACTTCGGCCCCATCATGTGCATGGCCGCCAAGACGACCATCGTGCAGGTGCGCGCCAAGGCTGAATTGGGCGAACTGCCGCCCGAGGCCGTGGTGACGCCGGGCATCTTCGTCAAGCGCGTGACCGAAGTGCCTAACGCCGCCTTTTCCAGTTGACGCCATTCCGCTTGAAGGAGTCCGCATGTTTCATCCCCTGACCCGCGAAGCCATGGCGCGCCGCCTGGCCTTGGACATTCCCGACGGCAGCTACGTGAACCTCGGCATCGGCATGCCGGTGCTGGTGGCCGCCCATCTACCCGAGGGCCGAGAGATCGTGCTGCACAGCGAGAACGGCATCCTCGGCATGGGGCCGCCCCCGGCCGAGGCCGACATCAACCTGGACCTCATCAACGCCGGCAAGCAACCGGTGACCCTGCTGACCGGCGGCTCGTATTTCCATCACGCGGACTCGTTCGCGATGATGCGCGGCGGCCATCTGGACATCTGCGTGATGGGCGGCATGCAGGTTGCGGCCAACGGCGATCTGGCGAACTGGTCGCTGAACAAGCCCGGCGAAGCGCCGGCCGTCGGCGGCGCGATGGATCTGGCCGTGGGCGCGCGCAGCGTGTTCATCATGATGGAGCACAACAGCAAGAACGGTGATCCCAAGATCGTCGAGCGCTGCACCTATCCGCTGACCGGCGCGGGCGTGGTGGACCGCATCTACACGGACCTCGCGGTCATCGACGTCACGCCAGACGGCCTGGTGGTCCGGGATATGATCGACGGCATGACGCTAACCGAACTGCAGACGCGCACCGGCGCGCCCCTGCGCGCAGCCTGATGCTGCCCAACCTGCCCGCTCCCGGCTACGCCGCGCCGCCCACGGCCGAAGACCATCCGGACCAGTTGCGCGGCGATCCGGACTATATGCTGACGCTGGCGCGCGGCCTGCACGTCATCCGCGCCTTCGGCACGCGCCGCCATCCGCAGACCGCGGCCGAACTGAGCCGGCGCGCCGGCCTGCCGCGCGCCGTCGTGCAACGCTGCCTGCACACGCTGATCCTCTTGGGCATGGCCGAGCAGCACGGCAGGCTCTACGTGCTGACGCCGCGCATTCTGGGGCTGGGCTACGCGTACTTTTCGTCCACGCCGTTCGTTTCGCTGGCGCAGCCGGTGCTGGAAGAATTGAGCGCGACCGTGAACGAGACCTGCGCGCTCGCCATCATGGAAGGCCACGAAATGCTTTACCTCGCGCGGTCCGAGGTGAACCGTCTGCTGGCCACGTCGATGGGGTTGGGAAGCCGCCTGCCCGCGTATTGCACGTCGATCGGGCGCGTACTGCTGGCGGAACTGCCGGAGCCTGCGCTGGCGCGGTACTTCGCGGCGACCGACCTGCAGCCCTATACCGAGTTCACGCTGACCACCGAGGCAAAGTTGCGCGCGGAACTGGCGCGCATCCGCGAGCAGGGCTATGCGGTGGTCGACCAGGAACTGGAATTGAATGTGCGCGCGATCTCGGTGGCCGTGCGATCGGCCAGCGGCAAGGCCTGCGGGGCGGTGAATGTCAGCGTGAAGGCGGCGCGCGTGCCGCTCAGCCGCCTGCAGGAAGACTTCCTGCCGCCCTTGCGGCAGGCCGTGGAACGGATCGGGGAATTCCTGGCCGCGTGAGCGGCCGGCAGGTCACAGGCCGGTGGTGTCCAGCGTGAAGGCCGCGGCGGCGCGGCCGATGCGGTCGTTGACCGCGTGCCAGTCATCGGTGGCGGGCGGCGCCTGCACGATGATGCGCGCATAGCCCTGACCATCCAGATCGCGCAGCAGGCCGTACAGCGCCTGCGCATAGCGCGCCGGGTCCGCGGATACCGGTTGCCACTGCACGCGGGGATCGGCTGCGGCGGGTTGCGGGCCGTAGGCCACCAGCACCACGCGGCCTTCGGGCAGATTGCGTCCGGCCAGCACATCGTTCATGCGGGCCTCGTTGGCCAGTTCCAGCGGCGTGCGCGGCGCGTAATGGGCCTTCAACGTGCCGGACGCGCGCGGCGCCGCGGCGTCGGGCGCAAAGACCTGCACGCCCAGCACGGCCTCGATCTGCGCGGCGCTGATGTGGCCGGGCCGCAGCAGCACGGGCCCCGCGCCGCGATCCAGGCGCGACAGGTCGAGAATGGTGGATTCGATGCCAACGTCCGACGCGCCGCCTTCCAGCACGGGCATGCCGGCCGCGACTTCGTCGGGGAACTCGTTACGGACGTGCTCGGCGCGGGTGGGCGACACCTGGCCGAACTTGTTGGCCGATGGCGCCGCCACCCCGCCCTGCCCGTTCGGCTTGCCTGCCGCAAACGCCGCCAGCAGCGCCTGCGCCACCGGATGCGACGGACAACGGATGCCGATGCTGTCCTGCCCGCCGCTCACCGTGTCGACGATGTGCGGCGCGCGCTTCAGGATCAAGGTCAGCGGACCCGGCCAGAACGCGTCGATCAACAGTTGCGCTTCAGGCGGCACATTCGCCGCCCAATACGCCACGTCGCCGTGAGGCGCAATATGCACGATGACGGGATGGTTCGAGGGCCGGCCCTTGGCCGCGTAGATCTTGGCGACGGCCTGCGGGTTTTCAGCGTCCGCGCCCAGGCCGTAGACGGTCTCGGTCGGAAAGGCGGCCAGTTCGCCGTCCAGCATGCGCTGGGCGGCGTGGGCGATTTCCGCGGCGCTGGCGGAGGCGGACGGAGATGAGGACATCGGTTTGCCGTTTACTCGGGCGCCTGCATGCCCAGCGCGGCGGCCACGCGGGCAGCGTCGTCGCGGGCCTGCTGCAAGGTGGATGCCACGATCGTGATGTGGCCCATCTTGCGGCCACGGCGCGCCTCGCGCTTGCCGTACAGGTGCAGCTTGGCCGAGGGCACGGCCAGCGCGGCCGCCCAATCGGGCTCGCGTTGGGCGTCACCCGTTGCGCCGGCGTACCAGATGTCGCCCAGGATGTTCAGCATGACGGCGGGCGCCAGCAGGTCGGTGCCGCCCAGAGGCAGGCCGGCCATGGCGCGCGCCTGCTGCTCGAACTGGCTGGTGACGCAGGCGTCGATCGTGTAGTGGCCGCTGTTGTGCGGACGCGGCGCGATCTCGTTGACGATCAGACTGCCGTCCTTGAGCACGAAGAATTCCACGCACAGCACGCCGTGATAGCCCAGCCCCTGCGCGATGGCCTGCGCGGCTTCGGTGGCGCGGGCCTGGCGTTCGGCGTGGGCCGCGTCCTGCTGCACGGGCGCCGCGGTGGACACGGCGAGGATGCCGTCGACATGCACGTTGCGCGCCACGGGAAACACCACGCTGGCACCATCAAAGCCGCGCGCCAGCACGACCGAGATTTCGTAATCCAGCGGCATCAGCGCTTCCAGCACGCAAGCCACACCGCCGAATTCCGCGAAAGCGGCAATCGCCTCTTCGCGCGTGTTGATGCGAGCTTGGCCTTTGCCGTCGTATCCCAGACGCGCGACCTTGAGGATGCCGGGGAACAGCGCGTCCGATGCGGCGTTCAGATCGGCTTCGCTGCGGATGGCGGCGTGCGGCGCGACCGGGATGCCTTGCGCGGCGATGAAGGTCTTTTCAGCGATGCGGTCCTGCACGATGGCGACCGCATCCCCCGCCGGGCTCACGCGGCACTGGGTCGCCAGCGCGCGCAGGCTGTCTGCGGGAACGTTTTCGAATTCGGTGGTGACGGCCTGGCACGTCTGCGCCAGGCGGGCCAGGCCGGCCTCATCGTCATAGGCGGCCTGGATGTGCAGGTCGGCCACCATGCCGGCCGGGCATTCTGCGGCCGGGTCCAGCACCGCGACCTTGTAGCCCAGGCTTTGCGCGGCGTGACAGAACATGCGGCCCAGTTGGCCGCCGCCCAGCATGCCCAGCCAGCCGCCGGGCGCGATGAGGAAAGGAGTCGATTGAGTCATTCGGATCAGGCCTCGGGC
The DNA here is from genome assembly GCF_002388205.1 of Achromobacter sp. UBA4530. Lineage (NCBI taxonomy): Bacteria > Pseudomonadati > Pseudomonadota > Betaproteobacteria > Burkholderiales > Alcaligenaceae > Achromobacter > Achromobacter sp. UBA4530. The sequence goes on from NZ_DGMA01000044.1 coordinate 153,416, forward strand.
GGAACCTTCATGTCGCGCGCGGCCTGCGTCTGGCGGGCGCGGAACGCCACGAGCTTTGCGTGCAAGCCGGCATCGGTGCCCGCCAGCGTGGCGATCACGTGCAGCGCGGCGTTGGCGGCGCCGGCTTCGCCGATGGCAAAGGTGGCCACCGGCACGCCCTTGGGCATCTGCACAATGGACAGCAGCGAGTCTTCGCCGCGCAGGTATTTGGAGGGGACCGGCACGCCGAACACCGGCACTTCGGTCAGGGCAGCCATCATGCCCGGCAGGTGCGCCGCGCCGCCGGCGCCGGCGATGATGCCGCGCAAGCCGCGCTGGTGCGCCGCGGCGCCGTACTCGGCCATGTCCTGCGGCATGCGGTGCGCGGAGATGACGCGCGCCTCGTAGGCCACGCCGAAATCCTCCAGCATCGTCACCGCGTGCTTCATGACCTCCCAATCGCTGGAAGATCCCATAATCACGCCCACCACGGGGGAGGCTTGCGCCGCTGCGGAAGTCTGGTCTGTCATAACCGGTGTCTAGTAGTTGAGACACGGCGCACGCGCCGCGAAATGTCGGGGGACCGCGGGACCGGCCCGCGAAACCCGCTATTTTACCCGGCGCTGAAGACTGCTACGGCAACGTGGCGCTTTTCAGCCAAAGGTAGCTGACCGGATCGTCCGGGCACGGCCCGAAACCGCACTGCAGCGTGGTGCTGCCGGCATTGGCCAGGGCGACGATGAAAAACAGGGCCATGACCACCATGCCCAGCATCGAGACGGGCTTTTTGAGCATGCTGTCGCCCCACTTGCGGTCCACGCACAGCATGACGACGCAGAACACGATGATCGCCGTGAAGGCAACGAACGCCCAGGTATAGAAGTGCACGCCCAGAAAGGGGGTGCCGTAGCCCGCGTCGCCCGGGGCGATGTGCAGCAGGACCTGGCGTCCCGCGGTCAGCATGCCGGCCAGCGCACCGGCAATGCTCATCGCATAGTGCATCGGCGACGGGCCCAGCCGCAGGTTCAAGAGGAAACCCACACCCGCAAGGATCAGCGCCACGCGCTGCAGCAGGCATAGCGGGCACGGCAATTCGTCGTAGGCGAATTGCCAGGCGAAGGCGATGCAGAGGATGCCGGTGACCCCGAGCAGCGCCAGGGCATTGAGGATGCGCGAGCCGCGCGCCGGATTGCTGGAAAAGATCATCGCTGCCGCTTCACAGGGACATCGCCAGCGGACTGGTCATGTGGTATTTGCACCAGGCGGCGAAGATGGCCAGGGTCAGCAGCCAGAAGGTAACGCACGGACGGCGCCGGCCCACGAGCCCAAACCATACTGCCAGCGTCCCAGTCACAAAGGGCAGCATCATCACCATGCGGCGCTCCTTTTCTCGGAAATCCCGTATCAAGCAGCGGTCGAGTATAGCGTAACAATCCGAAATAATTTCGCGCTGAAAATGCGGGTTTGCCCGAGGGGTTGCGTCAGCCTGCGGCGCCACGTCAAGGCCTGCCGGCGAAAAAAAACCGCTCGGACGACGAGCGGCTTTTTTGGTGTGGACGCGATCAGGCGATCAGGCGATCAGGCGGTCCAGGGCTTCGCGGTACTTCGCGGCCGTCTTTTCCAGCACTTCCTGCGGCAGGCGCGGCGCGGGCGGGGTCTTGTCCCACGTTTGCGTCTCGAGCCAGTCGCGCACGAACTGCTTGTCGAACGACGGGGGGCTGATGCCGACGCGGTAGCCGTCGGCGGGCCAGAAGCGCGACGAATCGGGCGTCAGCACTTCGTCCATCAGGTGCAGCGTGCCGTTGTCGTCCAGGCCGAACTCGAACTTGGTGTCGGCGATGATGATGCCCTTGGTGGCGGCAAAGGCGGCGGCTTCGGCGTACAACTTGAGCGTTACGTCGCGGATGCGCTCGGCCATTTCCTGGCCGACTTCCTTGACCACGTGCGCGAAGTCCACGTTCTCGTCGTGCATGCCGAACTCGGCCTTGGCGGCGGGCGTGAAGATGGGCTCGGGCAGCTTGCTGGCCTGCTGCAGGCCGGCCGGCAGCTTGATGCCGCAAACCGCGCCGGTCGCCTGGTAGTCCTTCCAGCCCGAACCGATCAGGTAGCCGCGGGCAACCGCTTCCACCAGGATGGGCTTCAGACGCTTGACCACCACGGCGCGGCCGCGCACCTGATCCACTTCGTCGGGCGCCACCACGTCTTCGGGCTTCACGCCGGTCGAGTGGTTGGGCAGGATGTGCGCGAGCTTCTGCAACCAGAATTCGGTCAGTTCGGTCAGCACCTGTCCCTTGCCGGGAATGGGGTCGTCAAGGATCACGTCAAATGCGGAGATGCGATCCGACGCGACGATCAGCAACTTGTCGTCGCCGACCGCGTACATATCGCGCACCTTGCCGCGTCCCAGCAGCGGCAGGGACTTGATGCTGGATTCATGCAAAGCAGAAGTCACGGGAATGGCCTATGGCAAAAATGAACATTCCCGCCGCGGGCGGACGCCAGGGCGGGAAGGGAAACGAAATCGGGCACCAGGCGGAGGCGGCGCCGGACGGCAGCTTCCGCAAAGCGCATAGATTACTGCAAATAAGTTCGTCTTGCCGCCGCTCCGGGCGCGGGGTAGGCTTTCTTTCCCATCCATGATTCGCGCCGGCCGCCCCGAGCGTCACGGCGCAACACCGCCCGGAGACAAAGCCGTATGCAGGATGCTTCCCCCAAACGCATGCCCCACGCCGACGCGCAGGTCCACATGACAGGCGGCTGCCAGTGCGGCGCCATCCGCTACGCCCTCACCGACGAGCCCATCACCGCCGCCACCTGTCACTGCCGCGACTGCCAGTACTCCAGCGGCGGCGCGCCGGCCCACGCCCTGATCTTTCCCGCGGGCGCCGTCACGCTGCTGCGCGGACAACCCAAGGAGCACCGCTACCAGGGCGACTCCGGCCACACCGTCATGCGCAGCTTCTGTGCGGCGTGTGGCACGCCGCTGTTCGGCAATTCGGAAGGCATGGGCTACGAAGTCGTGCGCGCAGGGTCGCTGGATGACCCCGAGGCGTTTCATTCCAAAGCAAGCCTGTGGACGGACTCGGCGCCGTCATGGCATCACGTGGATCGGTCGGTGCCGAGCTTCGGGAAGAATTCGCCGGCGTAGGACGCGCGTCCGTCATGGCCGCAAAAACAAAAAGAGCTGGCCCGCGAGGACCAGCTCTTTTTCTGCCTGCGCCGCCTTCGCAAGAAGGCGGCATGGGCGTGGACCTTATTGCACCACTTGCGACAGCTTGCCCGAGGCGTACTGCGCGGCGATTTCGGTCAGCGGCAGCGGCTTGATCTTGCTGGCGTTGCCGGCGGTGCCGAATTCCGTGTAGCGAGCGACACAGATCGCCTTGGCGGCGGCGCGGGCGGGCTTGAGATATTCGCGCGGGTCGAACTTTTCAGGGTTCTCGGCGAAGAAGCGGCGGATCGCGCCGGTCATGGCCAGACGGATATCGGTGTCGATATTGATCTTGCGCACGCCGTACTTGATGGCTTCCTGGATTTCCTCGACGGGCACGCCGTAGGTTTCCTTCATGTTGCCGCCGAATTCACGGATCTCGGCCAGCAGTTCCTGCGGCACGCTGGAGCTGCCGTGCATCACCAGGTGGGTGTTGGGCAGGCGGGCGTGGATTTCCTTGATGCGGGAGATCGACAGGATGTCGCCGGTGGGCTTGCGCGTGAACTTGTAGGCGCCGTGGCTGGTGCCGATGGCGATTGCCAGGGCGTCCAGTTGCGTGCGGCGCACGAAGTCTGCGGCTTGTTCCGGGTCGGTCAGCAGCTGATCCATGGTCAGCTTGCCGTCGGCGCCGTGGCCGTCTTCCTTGTCGCCTTCCATGGTTTCCAGGGAACCCAGGCAGCCGAGTTCGCCTTCGACGGTCACGCCCAGCTTGTGCGCGATGTCCACGACCTTCTTGGTGACTTCGACGTTGTAGTCGTAGTCGGCGATGGTCTTGCCGTCTTCTTTCAGCGAGCCGTCCATCATGACGCTGGAGAAGCCCAGGTCGATGGCGCCCTGGCAGATCTTGGGCGATTGGCCGTGATCCTGGTGCATGACCACGGGGATGTGCGGGTAGGACTCAACGGCGGCCTGGATCAGGTACTTCAGGAAGCCTTCGCCCGCGTATTTGCGCGCGCCGGCCGAGGCCTGCATGATCACCGGGCTGTCGGTCTCCGCCGCGGCTTCCATGATGGCCTGGACCTGTTCCAGGTTGTTGACGTTGAAAGCCGGAATGCCGTAGCCGTGCTCGGCGGCGTGGTCGAGCAACTGGCGCATGGAGACTAGGGCCATGAGTGGTCCTCCTTAGGTACTGTCTATTGAGAGATGGTTGAAGCCTTGCTGAATGGCGTGATTTTACGGGGGAATCGAAGAAAGGTCTTGCAACGGCCGGTATCCTATCCATTCAGGTGAAACCGGACGCCCTAGCCCGGCTGATATCCGCCTTGCGGCCCAGCCCATGCGGCCCACGGCCGCGGCGCCCTTGCCCTGCTTTCCCCCGCTTGTGGCCTAGGGCCTGCCCGCGTGCGGCACATCCACCCGGGTCATCAGGATGCGGGCCTGAGGCTTGGCGCGCCGGTTGGCTTCCACGAAATCCGGCGCGGCCGCCATGAAAAGCGTCTTGCCGTCCGGTCCGCCCAGCGCGGCCGCGAAGATGCCGAATTCGCCGGTGTCGATCTGCTCGAGAATCCGTCCACCACGTTCAACGCGCACGATGCGCTTGCCGATGGCGTCGCCCACCCACAACGCGCCCTCTTCGTCCAGCGCGCCGCCGTCCGGCGCGATTTTGGACGCCGCGATCACGGCGGTCAGGTCGTCGGTTTCAGGCAGCTCGCCGAAATTGGCCCAGTCGCGGCGCGGCCCCAGCACGCCGTTGGGCTCGATGTCGAACTCGGAAATGCGGTTGGCGAAGGTCTCGTTGACGATCAGGGTCTTGCCGTCGGGCGTGATGAACGAGCCGTTGGGAAAGCACAGGCCGTCCGCCACCACCTGCGCCACACCGTCCGGATCCACGCGCACCAGCGTCGTCGTGCGCACGGGTTCGCCCGCCATGATGTCGAATCCGAAATTGCCCACGTAGGCGCGGCCTTGCGCGTCCACCACCATGTCATTGATATGGCCGCCGGTCAGCGCGGACAGGTCGGCATGCACCGACAACGTGCCGTCCGCCTCGCGCCGCAGCACCTTGCGGTCTTTCATGGACGAGATCAGCAGGCGGCCGTCGGGCAGCCAACCCAGTCCCGACGGTTGCTGCGGGACCAGACAGACGCGGTCCACCGCCCCCTGGAGCGTCACGGTGATGACCTGCCCCGTGTAGAAGTCCGAGGCCCACAGGCGGTTTTCGTGCCAGCGCAGCCCTTCCAGATAGGTGTAGCCGGAAGCCAGTACGGACAATTCGCGATTCGGCATTGCTTTGTCTCCTTTGTCGCCCCGCGCGGGGCTGGTTCCCAGGTGGCGCCCGGCCTTCCTGACGAGGCCGGAAGGGGCATTCTGGCACGGCTGATCTGTCCCCGAACTGACAACTGGCTGTCAGGTTCACGGCGTTAACATCGCGCCCCAAGGGTTAACCCGAGCAGCACCTGGACCCTGGCATGTCCGTCACCGGACCGTCTGCCCCGCCTCATGCCGGCGGGCCTGGCCCTCTGGGCCAAGCGGCGGCTCCCCGTTATCCCGTTTTCAAATGAACACTAAGAAGCTGACGCGTTATATCGGCATCGCCATGGTGCTGGGCATCGTGGTGGGCTATGTCTGCAACAAGTTCGCGCAGTCCCCGGAAGAGGCGAAGCAGATCGCCTCGTACTTCAGCCTGATCACCGACATCTTCCTGCGCATGATCAAGATGATCATCGCGCCGCTCGTGTTCGCCACCCTGGTGACCGGCCTGGCCAGCATGAGCGACGCCAGCGCGGTGGGCCGCATCGGCATGCGCGCCATGATCTGGTTTATCGCCGCCTCGGCGATTTCTCTGCTGCTGGGCCTGGCGCTGGTCAACATCTTCCAGCCCGGCGCGCACATGAACCTGGCGATTCCGGACGCGGGCGTGACTTCGGGCCTGAAGACGGGCGATTTCACGCTGAAGGCGTTCATCGCGCACGTGTTCCCCAAGAGCATTGCCGAAGCGATGGCCAACAACGAGATCCTGCAGATCCTGGTGTTCTCGCTGTTCTTCGGCGCGGCGCTGTCGTTCATCCGCGGCAAGGGCCACAACACGATCTACAACATGATCGATGAACTGGCCAAGATCATGTTCCGCGTGACCGACTATGTGATGCGCTTTGCGCCGCTGGGCGTGTTCGCCGCCATGGCCGCCGCCATCACGACCGAAGGCCTGGGCGTGCTGGTCAGTTACGGCAAGCTGATCGGCGAGTTCTACCTGGGTCTGGCGCTGCTGTGGGCCATTCTGTTCGGCGTCGGCTACCTGTTCCTGGGCAAGTCCACGTTCCGCCTGGGCGGGCTCATCAAGGAACCGACCTTGCTGGCGTTCTCGACCGCGAGCAGCGAATCGGCCTATCCGAAGACAATTGAGGCGCTGTCGCGGTTTGGCGTGTCCAAGCGCATCTCGGGCTTCGTGCTGCCGCTGGGCTATTCGTTCAACCTGGACGGCTCGATGATGTATCAGTCGTTCGCCGTGCTGTTCATCGCGCAGGCCTACAACATCGAGATGAGCTTCACGCAGCAACTGACCCTGCTGCTGGTGCTGATGGTGACCAGCAAGGGCATGGCCGGCGTGGCGCGCGCCTCGCTGGTCGTCGTGGCCGCGACGCTGCCGATGTTCCATTTGCCGGAAGCCGGCCTGCTGCTCATCATGGGCATTGACCAGTTCTTCGACATGGGCCGCACCGCCACGAACGTAGTCGGCAATAGTCTGGCCACGGCCGTGATCGCCAAGCTGGAAGGCAAGGAAGAAGGCAGCGAAGAAGGCACCGATGATGCCGCGTCCGCGCAGGCTTCGAACGAGGCGCCGCCCAGCCGGCCCGCCAGCCAGAACGCATAAGTAAAACGGGCCGCAATGGCCCGTTTTGCATGGGAGGCGCCCGCTTGACCGGCGCGGGCGGCCGGGCGCAACATAAAGGCCCATTTCGACCACGTACCGGCGCGGCGCGCATGGTCGCCGCGTCTGGCCCGCACACCATGAATCTTCTGTCTACCCGGGCGGCCGCTGCCGCCACGCTTGCCGCCGGCCTTTTTGCGGCGGTACCCCCCGCGCATGGCTGGACCCGCATTTCGTGCGACCTTGCCGGCACCGTTGCCACGTTTCCCACCACCTTCCGCCAATTCCGCACCGACGGCACGGAACTGACACAGGTGCTGTTCAAGCTGAAGGTGAAGGCTGCCGACATACCGGACGGCGAGCGAGCGGACACCGACTGCGCCGAATTCGTGAACAAGGACGTCGACGTGGTGCTGGAGAACGTGGCCGCGCGCAACATTATGCGCGGCAAGGCCTTGAAGGTGCGCTACAAGTACGACGAATCGCTGGGGCAGACGCTGGCGACCAAATACGAACTGGCGCGCTGAGCCTGCCCCTCCCGGTGTCCCGGCAGCGGTATCAGTCGCGCGGTATCAGTCATTAACCGAGCAGGACACGGGCGCGCCGTCTTCGAATTCCACGTCGTAGGTGTGCACCGGATCCCAGGGCAGCGTGAACCACAGTTCGTAGCCATCGCCGTCTTCGTCGAACAGCCACAACGCGCGCAGCACGGCTTTTTCGGCCATGGCTTCGGCGGTTTCTTCGGCCAGGAGCTGGTCGTCTTCGATGCCCAGCTTTTTGTAGTGCTCGTACGAATAGTTGTCGAGGAGGAACTCGGCCGCGGCAAGAATCTGTTCGTCCAGGTTGTCAATGATGGCCTTGACCACCTTGGAGGCGCCGGCAAGGGGCTCTTCGCCGTCGGTCTGGATCATGACGTGAATGGGGGGCCGACCCTCTCCGGCGGGGACGTTTTCCGCCGCCCACAGATCGGGTTCTTCGAGGTCCTGGGTGAAATTGAATCGTGCCATCGGGGGCTCCGTAAATTGAAACGGCAAGCCGGAAAAGGCAGCGGCTTGCCCTAGGCCGTGAGACCTTTCAGCCATTTAACCAGATGCCGGCTCCTGCGTCTGTGGCGGGAAGCGACGTTTTTGCGCCTAGGACATGCGCACGTCTTGCCAGACCGGCGTGAGCGCTAGACCGGTTCCAGGGGCAAATGCGGCGGCGCAGGCAGGTCAACTTGGATCGCGTCGCCGGCACGAACCGTGCCGCCGGCGACCACGATGGCCATGACGCCGGCCCGGCGCATGAGGCTGCCATCGGGATGGCGGCCAAGCACTGCGGCAGTCAGGCCTTTCTGATATTTGTCCAGTTGCGAGCACGGATTGCGCAGGCCGGTGATTTCCACGATCGCATCGGCGCCAATCCGCAGCCGCGCGCCGCGCGGCAAGCCCAGCAGGTCGATGCCGCGGGTGGTGATGTTTTCGCCCATGCTGCCGGCATCCACGTTGAAGCCGGCCGCTTGCAGTTCATCGTGCAGTTCGCCGTGAATCAGGTGGACCTGCCGCAGATTCGGTTTCGTCGGATCGGCCCGGACGCGGGATCGATGCTTGACGGTGACGCCCAGGTGCGCATCGCCCTCGATGCCCAGCCCGGCCAGCAACCGGATGGACGTCGTCACGGGTTTGGTGAAGGTATGAGCGGCGCTGAGCGCCACGGCGGACACGATGGGATTCATGGGGCTTGCGACGGAGCGGCGGCATTGGCGCACAGGTCCAGCAGAATATCCGAAAACTGTGATTCCGCCGTCAGCGCCTGTTCCCGCTTGCGCCGGATCAGGTTGATCGGCGGCAGCTCCCAGCCGAAATCCCATGGCACCATGCCCAGCCTGCCGCGCTGGCACAGTTCGCGCGCGATGTCCTCGGGCACCACCGAGATCGACGACTCGTTCAGCGACAGGATGCCCTCGATCACGTCCGTGGAGTAGGCCTCCAGCACCGGCGACGGCGGCTGCAGCCCGGCGCGGATGAAATGCTCCACGATCAATTGCCGCGTCGGCGTGTTGGCCGCCGGCAGCACCCAGTCCAAGGCCGCGACGGCAGCCCAGTCCGGCTTGCGCCGCGCCAGCCGCTGGGCCAGCCTGCCATGCGCTATAAGACGGGGCCGCTGGCGATACAGCACGCGATGCATCAGGTCTTCGTGCATCACCGTGGACGTGGCGCGGCTGATGATGCAGTCCAGTTCGTGCTGGCGCAGCATCGGCACCAGGTGATCCGTCGTGGCGCGGTGCAGGCTCAGCGTCACGCCGTGGCGCTGATGCAGGCGGCTGATGGCGGCGGTCAGCAAGGCGCTGGACACGTACGGCACCACCCCCACGTGCAGATGCGCCGACCGTCCGGCATGCAGCGCCTCGACCTCGCGCTCCCATAGATCCAGGTCACTGAGCATGTGCCGCGCGCGCACCAGCGCCAGATTGCCCAGCGCGGTGGGCTGCAGGCCGCTGCCGGTGCGCAAGAACAGCGGCGCGCCAAAGATGTCCTCCATTTCGGCCAGCGCCTTGGTGACCGCAGGTTGACTGATGCCGGTCTGCGCGGCGACCCGCGTCAGCGATTTAAGGCGGTCGATGTTGACCAGCAGCGTCAGATGACGGTGCTTGAGTCGGTTGGCAAGACGGACGGCATCCGGGCTCATGGCAGTTTTCTCTATAACCGTCTGGTTATGCAATTATGCCAACAAAGATAAAACCAGTTATTTCAGGCACCTATACTGCTTGCATCCTCTTCAGTCTTGCGGGAACCGCCCGATGAATCCGTCCTTCACCACCCGACCTGAAATACGCGGCACGTTCGGCGTGGTGTCGTCCACGCACTGGCTGGCATCGCAAGTAGCCATGAGCGTGCTGGAACGCGGCGGCAATGCCTACGACGCCGCCGTGGCCGGCGGTTTTGTGCTGCAGATTGTCGAACCGCACCTGAACGGGCCGGGCGGCGAAGTCCCCATCCTGTTCTGGAGCGAGCGCGAGCAACGCATGCGCGCGCTGTGCGGACAGGGCCCGGCGCCCGCGCTGGCGACGCCGACGTACTTTCGCAAGATGGGGCTGGACCTGGTGCCGGGAATCGGCCTGCTGCCGGCGACGGTGCCCGGCGCGTTCGGCGCCTGGCTGACGCTGCTGCGCGACTACGGCACGTGGGAGCTGGCCGACGTGCTGCAGCCGGCCATCGGCTATGCGCGCGACGGATTTCCGCTGGTGCCGCGGATCTCGCAGGCGATTCTGGCGGTGCAGGCGCTGTTCCGCGACGAATGGAAAAGCTCGGGCGACGTCTGGCTGCCGGGCGGCCGCGTGCCCGCCCCCGACGCGCTGTTCCGCACGCCCGCCATCGCGGCCACCTACACCCGCATTCTTGATGAAGCGCACGCCGCCAGCACCGACCGGCGCGGCCGCATCGACGCCGCGCTCGACGTCTGGTATCGCGGTTTCGTGGCCGACGCCATCGACAGCTTCTATACGAACGAGGCCGTGCTCGACACCACAGGGCAGCGCAACCCCGGGCTGCTGCGCAAATCGGACCTGGCCGACTGGCGCGCCACGTACGACGAACCGCTGACCACGCAATATGGCCGCTACACGGTGGCCAAATGCGGTGTGTGGTCGCAAGGGCCGGTGCACCTGCAACAGCTCGCGCTGCTGCGCCATCTGGACGTCGACAAACTGGACCCGCTGTCGCCGCAGTTCGTGCACCGCGTCGCCGAGGCCGCCAAGCTGGCATTCGCCGACCGCACCGCCTGGTATGGCGATCCCGATCACGTCCAGGTGCCGCTCGCGGCCCTGCTCAGCGACGACTATGCGCGGGCGCGCGCCGCCGGCATCGGCGAACGCGCCTCGGCCACGCTGCAGCCCGGCAGTCCCGGCGGACTTGCGCCGCGCCTACCCGACCTGGATGCCGCGATCCGCACGCTGGCCGCGTCGGACACGCGCTACGGCGTGGGCGAACCGACCTTTGCCGCGTTGCCGCCCGTCTCGGAGTGGGCGACGCGCGAGCTGTTCGTGGGCGACACCTGCCAGATCGACGTCATCGACCGAGACGGCAACATGGTGGCCGCCACGCCATCGGGCGGCTGGCTGTCGTCCAGCCCCGTCGTGCCAGAGCTGGGCTTTTCGCTGACGACCCGTCTGCAGATGACCTGGCTGGACGACGGCGTGCCGGGCCAGTTGCAGCCGGGCAAGCGTCCCTGCACCACGCTGTCGCCCGGCCTGGCGCTGCGCGACGGGCTGCCGTACATGGCATTCGGCACGCCCGGCGGCGACCAGCAGGACCAATGGACCGTCGCATTCTTTCTGCGCCATGCCATGGGCATGAACCTGCAGGCGGCCATCGACGCGCCGTCCTGGCACATTGATCACTTTCCCGGCTCGTTCTGGCCGCGTTCGCAGACGCTGAACCGGCTGACGGTGGAATCGCGCATGCCCGCCGCCACGCTGGACGCGCTGCGCGCCGCCGGCCATGACGTCAAGGTCGGCCCGGACTGGTCCGAAGGCCGCATCAGCGCCTGCACGCGCGAGCCGGCCGCGGGCGGACAGATGCTGCTGCGCGCGGCGGCCAATCCCCGCGGAATGCAGGGATACGCCGTCGGCCGCTGAATCGATTTTCATACGACCGGCTCTCAGAAGCCGGACACAACGCAAGGGGTAAACACCATGACACTGCACTTCAAACGACTGCTGCGCACGTTCGCGCTGGGCCTGGCGATGGCCGCGCCCGCCCTCTCGCACGCCGCCTGGCCCGAAAAGCCCATCACGCTGGTCGTGCCGTGGGCCGCCGGCGGCTCCACCGACATCCTGGCGCGCGTGCTGTCCGAAGGCCTGACGCAATCGCTGGGCCAGCCGGTCATTGTCGAGAACCGCTCGGGCGCATCGGGCAACATCGGCACGGCCTTCGTCGCGCGCGCCAAGCCGGACGGCTACACGCTGCTGGTGGGCTCGATGAGCACGCACACGATGAATCAGGCGCTTTATTCCAACATGCCGTTCGACGGCGTGAAGGACTTTACGCCCATCGCCGAGCTGGCCCTTGTGACCAACACGATGGTGGTGCATCCGTCGGTGCCGGCATCCAACCTGAAGGAATTCATCGCGTACGCGAAGGCCAATCCCGACACCGTGGCGTATGCCTCGGCGGGCCAGGGCTCGACCAACCACCTGAGCGCGGTGCTCTTCGAAAAGGCCGCCGGCGTGAAGATGATGCACATCCCCTATCGCGGCGGTGCGCCTGCGGTTCTGGATACGGTGGCAGGCCGCACGCAGGTGCTGTTCAGCGCCGGCACGCAGACGCTGCCGCACGTGCAGTCGGGCAAGCTCAAGCTGCTGGCCGTCACCGAGGAACAACGCTCGCCGCTGCTGCCCGACGTGCCCACCGTGGCCGAAACGCTGCCGGGGTATGAGCTGGCGGTCTGGTACGGGGCGTTCGGTCCGGCCGGCATGCCGCCAGAACTGGCTGCCAGGCTGAACCGCGAGATCAACGTGATCCTCAAGCGGCCCGACGTCATCAAGAAAATGGGCGACATGGGCGTGCTGCTGACCGAAACCACGCCCGAGCAGTTCGGCCAGATCCTGGCGCGCGATGCCGACAAGTACGGCAAGCTGATCAAAGAACTGGGAATCACGGCGGAATGACGGACGCATCTCCCAGCCCGGCGCTGGCCGGCGTGCAGGCCATCGCCCGCGCCTACGCGGACGGCCTGCCGGCCGCCGCCTTCCAGGCAATCGACGACTATGCGCGCCTGCACCTGGCGCACGCGTTGTGCACCGTGAATCGCTACGATGCCGACGCCATGCGCGTGGTGCGCCTGTACAGTTCGAACCCGCAGGCGTACCCGCCGGGCGGCAGCAAGGACAAGACCGGCACGGCATGGGGCCGGCACGTGTTGCTGGAACAGCGGGTGTTCGTGGGCGAGGGAGAGGCGGCCATCCGCGAATTCTTCAACGACCACGATGCGATCCGCCGTCTGGGACTGCAATCGGTCATCAACGTGCCGGTCGCGTATGACGGCGTGTGCCTGGGCACGGTCAACTTCCTGATGCCACGCCCGGCGGTGTCGGACGACGACATTCACGCGGCGCGCGTGGCGGGGCTGCTGGCGCTGCCCGCGTTCCAGGCGCTGCTGCGGGCGGCGTGAAGGAGGAGGCGCAGATGCCGTGAACGTTACGGTATCTGCCGCCGACGCCCGCCGTCGGAAACTTCGCCGCGGGAACGCCCGCCTCGGAATCGTCCGCCGCGGGAATCGCCCGCCGCGGGAATCGCCCGCCGCGGGAAAGGCCCGCCCCGGGAAACGCCCGCCCCGGCAACGATCTGAAAGACATCTGTCACAAATGCCGAAGTCGCGGGACGGCGCCGCAGGTATATTGGACCTATTTCCCCCATTGCCTGGCGCTCATCATGATCAAAGGTTCCTGCCTCTGCGGCCGCGTTGCCTACGAGATCAACGGTCCGCTCACCGATGCCCTCAACTGCCATTGCGTGATGTGCCGCAAGACGCACGGCGCGGCCTTCCGCAGCCGAGCGACGGTCCAGTCGAAGGATTTCGCCTGGACACAGGGCGAAGACCACGTGACCTGGTACGCGTCGTCGCCCGGCAATTACCGGGGTTTCTGCGAGGCTTGCGGCACACCGCTGCTCAGCCGCTTTGACCAGACGCCCGACGTCTACGGCCTGCCGCTCGGCGCGCTGGACGACGATCCGGGCGTCAAGCCCCTGGCGCATTACCACGTCGCCAGCAAGGCTCCCTGGCACGACATCACGGACGCACTGCCCCAGCACCCCGGCGCCATGGACGACGCCCCGGAGCACGAGCCGCAGGTATCGCCGCTGACCTTTTCGCACGGAAGATGAACCCACGTCCGGCTCCGGACTTCACAGGAGACTGATATGAGCGACTACGGCGTCGTACTGGACCCGACCACCTTGCAATTCACGCGCAGGCTGCCTGCGAGCGTGCAGGAGGTGTGGGCCTGGCTGACGGAATCCGACAAGCGCGGCCAGTGGCTGGCATTCGGCGACATGGACCTGATGGAGGGCGGCGGCGTCACCCTGCGGTTCCTGCATGCCGACCTGTCCTCCGTGCGCGAACCGACGCCCGAGGCCTACAAGCCCTACGAGGAAGGCCTGACCACGCAGGGCCTGATCACCCGGTGTGAACCGCCGCACGTGCTCAGTTACACCTGGGGCGGCTCGGCGGGCGCCCCGTCCGAAGTGACCTTCGAGGTGTCCCCTGAAGACGACGGCGCGCGGCTGGTGCTTACGCATCGCAAGCTCGCCACGCGGGATGACATGGTGGACGTGGCGGGCGGTTGGCACACGCACTTGAACGTGCTGGCAGCCCGTCTGGCCGGACGCGATCCGGGCCCCTTCTGGTCGGCCAACGCAGCCTGGGAAGCGGAATACCAGCGCCGCATCCCGCGCCGATAGAGTCGTTCAAGCGCAACTATCGCGGCCGAATCCGGGATAAAAGCTGGCTAAACCGCCGGCTTTGCAGTAACATAAACCCGTGATTTTTCTGCAAAAACCGGACTTCGGTCATCCTGCGTGCCAACCTGTAGCGCCCAAGAAAGGGCGCTACTGAATGAACGTCAGCGACGCGAACGAGATCCGGTTTTTTATTGGGGCCGCCCCTGTTGGGTGCACCCCGTCACTGCCCAGAACGCCGCTGCAGTCCCCGTGGCGCCCGGCGTTGCCGCAGACTCGGCAACCCCGCTTCATCCGGCAAGGTGCCCGCAGCACCCCCGCCGCGACCACCGCGCGCATCGCGCGCACTTACCTCAGGGCGCGAGTATCCGCCATTTCAGACATCCGCCCGGATGCCGTGGCCCATACCCACGCTTGCCCGAACGTTTTTTTGCGTTCAAACCGCTGGACCGGTTTATCCGAGTCCGACGCGCTTGCCGCCTTGCGCGGCGCGACATGCCGCAGGCATGCCTGCGCGTTTTGATCAAGGAGTAGAAGATGGCTAAAGAAGAACTCATCGAATTGGATGGCATCGTTGACGAAGTGCTGCCCGATAGCCGCTACCGCGTCAAACTGGACAACGGCATCGAAGTCGGCGCCTACGCGTCGGGCCGTATCCGCAAGCACCGCATCCGCATCCTCGCGGGCGATCGCGTCACCCTGGAAATGTCCCCGTACGACCTGACCAAGGGCCGTATCAATTTCCGCCACAAGGACGAGCGCGCCCCCACGATGCAGCGTCCCCAGCACCACCGCCGCTAAGCCGGCCGCCCGGGCCGGCTTCTTGCCGGCGCCCGGCTCCCTCTTTTCGCGGATCCTTAAGCAGGATTCGCGCACTGCCGTAATGCGTGGATCGCCTGTTCATGAAAGAATGGCGCTCCTCGCCTGGCGCAACGCCAGGCCGGATACGCACGAAGCACGATGGACCTGAAAGAAGAATTGCAAGCCGCCGCAGACCAGCTTGCCCTCTCGCGAAGACGTTTCGCAAAGGGCGAGGAAGGCCTGCGCCTGCTGCGCCAGTCGCGCGAGGCGTTCATCAACAGCCTGCGCAATACCGGCCTGACCTACGCCGAAGCCAAGACCAAGTACGACAACTGCCTGGACGACCAGGAAGCCGGTCAGCGCAACGTGCAACAGCAGATGGAATACGCCGAGCGCATGCACCAGTATGTGCTCAAGCGCATCGCGCTCGAGGCCGAGAAGGCCTGAGCGTCGCCGCCCCGTCAGAGCGGCACGCGTCAGAGTTTGGACGCATCAAACCTTGAACGCGTCAAAGCCCATACCAGTCAGGGCTTGAACGCCCCGATGAAGATCGCCGGATCGATGCGCGCATCGTTCAGGCTGACGTTCCAGTGCAGGTGCGGGCCCGTCGCCCGCCCGGTCGCCCCCACCTTGCCCACCACGCCGCCGCGCGGCACCTCGTCGCCGACCTTCACCGAGATCGCCGACATGTGGCAGAACATGCTGACGAAACCCTGGCCATGGTCCAGGAACACCGTCTTGCCATTGAAGAAATAATCCCCCACCAGCACCACCACCCCGGCCGCGGGCGCCTTGATGGGCGTACCGGCCGGCACGGCGAAATCCAGGCCCGAATGCGGATTGCGTTCCTGGCCGTTGAAGAAGCGGCGCAGGCCAAAGGGGCTGGACAGGCGACCGCCGTCGACCGGACGATCCAGGATCAGGTTGCTGGGCGTGACGCCCGCGCGAAAGCCGCGGTAGGCTTCGACCTGTTCGGCCAGTTCCCGCTCAATGCGCTTGAGGTCGTCCGGATTCGGATCCACCTGACGCCGGTTCTTGAGCGTGATGTGCTGCGCCACGTAATCCTTGGCGCCGACCGTGAACGCCACCTGACGCGTGCCGCCGCCGTCCTTGACCTGCACCTGTTCCTGGCCAGGCTTGACGGTAAGCGGAATGCCGACCACGGCGATCCACTGCTTGCCCGCTTCCCGCACCACCAGCACGGGCCGGTCCAGGTAGGTGACCTGGGGCGCGGCCGCGCCGTCGCCCAGGCTCAGCACGGCCACGCCGCCCGGCACGCGGGCGTCGAGCTTGCGGGTGATGTAACTGGCCTGCTGCGCCCGCGCGGGCCAGGCCAGGCACAGGGCAGCGGCGGCCAGCCCGGCGCGCAGGACGTCGCGGCGGGCAACCATGACGTTTACAGGCACAGGTTGGCCGGTTCAATGATGGTCTGGTCGCGGCGGGCAATGCGCGTCGACAGCCGCGCCTCGGTCTTGCCCTTCCAGTGCGTGGTCGTCAGGACGGCCTCGACGCCCAGGCTGCCGTGCAGGACGAGCTCATACCCGTTGCGCACCGGCTTCTGTTCGAAGTTGACGTCCAGTCCCTTCCAGGCTTCCGCCACGCATTGCGTGTAGTCCTGGGCGGTGCGCTGCGTGGATCCGTAGAACACGGGATCGCGGTCGCGGACGTCTTTGACATTGGCGCAGGCCGTCAGGGCAGCCAGGGCGGTAAGGGACAGGATGGTACGAACCTTCATGACGATGAAAACTCTCGGTCAGCAGGGGTTGATCGGGGCGGCCAACTATACCGCACGGTCTTGGCGGGGCGAGGCCCGCCATGGTGTGCCGCAACGGCCAGCCACCGCGCAAGGCAATGCAGCGTTGTCGCCCGCGCTACGCTTGCGCGGGCCGCCGGGCGGACTTGGGGCGGAAGGCCGCGATGACCTCGGAGCGCGTTTCGGCGTACGGGCCGCCGATGAGGTCGATGCAATACGGAATGGCGGCGAAGATGCCGGGCACCAGCACGGCGCCGTCGTCGTCCTTGAGTCCTTCCAGCGTCTCACGGATAGACTTGGGCTGGCCCGGCAGGTTCACGATCAGGGCGGCATGGCCATCCGTTTCGCGAATGACTGCCACCTGCCGCGACAGGATGGCCGTGGGCACGAAACGCAGGCTGATCTGGCGCATCTGCTCGCCAAAGCCCGGCATTTCCTTGGTGCCGACCGCCAGCGTGGCCTCGGGCGTGACGTCGCGCCGGGCGGGGCCGGTGCCGCCGGTCGTCAGGACGAGGTCGCAGCCGCAGCCATCGACCAGTTCGATCAGGGTTTCGGAGATGCGGGCGGGCTCGTCGGGAATCAGCCGCTCCACCGCCTGCCACGGCGACACCAGCGCGCCGCCCAGCCATTCGCGCAGCGCGGGCAGCCCCTGATCCTGATAGGCGCCGGTGGAGGCGCGGTCGGAAACGGACACCAGCCCTACGATGAGTTCGTCGGGGTGGCTGCGGGCGATACGGGCAAGGTCGGTCATGGCGTAAGGGGAAATCCGGCGGTGAAGCGCCGCGGCGGCGGCGGCAGGCGGTGCGGCGGGCCAGGGGTCCGGGACGGCCGCGCGACATCGATGCTATCGCATTCTGCTGGGCGGCATGCGGCGGGCGCGGGCGGCGTCTGAGCGGAGTGCGACCGGGACGGTCCGGAGTGGCCGGGGTGGCTGGGGTGGCTGGGGTGGCCGGGTGGCTGGGGCGGGACGGGGGGGGCCGGGACCAAGTGTCGCAAAAAGGGGAATTGGCGCGCCGCCCAGGGTTTCCCGCGCTTGTTTGCGTCATGGCCGCTGGATAACATCCGCTAACAATACCGCCCCTTTGTCCCGGCGCGACGCATTTTCGGGTTTCCCATGTTCAAACGCACCCTTCGGCAGCACGCGCTTGCCGCGGCGCTGACCCTGTCCGCCGCGGCCGTGGCCGGCTGGGCGGCCCTGCACACGCTGGCCCTGAAGACCGAACCGGTGCCCGCGGCCGCACCCGGCATCTACATCCCCAACCTGGGCAATACGCTGGACGAACAGACACGCAATCTGTCGCGGCTCAGCCAGGCGCTGCGCACGGGCGATCGCCTGGTGATCCTGGGGTCGTCGGAGCTCACCAGCAACGACCTGCGCTTCGTGCCCTACCGCTTCCTGGCCGACGAGCTGCAGATGCCCGTCCTGGCGTACGGCCATTCCGGGTTCCAGTCGCTGGGCATGCAGTTCGTGCTGGCGGCGCTGGCCGATGATCTGTCGCCGGCCTCGCGCGTGGTCGTGATGCTGTCGCCGGGTTGGTTCGACGGAGAGGGCGGATTGGGGCCCGACGAGTTCAAGGAGCACGCCAACCCGCTGCTGCCCCGGCTACTGCGCCAACCCGATGGCAGGTCGGAAGTCTTGCGGTGGCTGGACGCCAAGGGCGACGCGGGCGTGTACTGGTCGATGGCGGCCGAGCAGGCATACGTGTTCCGTCAACGGCTGGCCAGCCTGTGGGCGACGGCTTACGCCGCTCCCATTCCCGAACGGGAACGCGAAGGCCCCGCGGCGGCGGCGCGCGTGGTGGACTGGGACGCTTTGGCCGGTCAGGCGCAGGCCGCCGAGCAGGCGCTCATGACGGACAACCGCTACGCCGTGCGAGACGAATTCTTCAACAAGTACCTGCGCAGCATCCCCGAGGGCGGCAAGACCGCCTACCAGCCCCAGCCCCTGACCGGCCGCGACGAATTGCGCGAACTTGACGCCCTGATGGCGCTGCTGCACCAGCATCACGTCAATGCGCTGTTCGTCATGCAGCCGCTGCACCCGATGGTCTTCAACGACCTGGCCCGGTTCGACCCGATCCAGCAGCAGGTCGCCGGCCTGTGCCAGCGTTATGCGATGACCTGCATGGACATGTACGACGCGCCCTTCGAGGTCGGCACGCTGCGCGACGTGCAGCATCTGGGCGAACTGGGCTGGCTGCGCGTCAACCAGAAGATCGCCGAGGTATTCCGCCCATGAAAAGAACGTTGTGGCTCTGCATGCTGTATCTGGGAATCCTGGCCGTGATGGTCATCCAGGCGGATACGTCCGCCAATCTGGGCAAGCCCATGGAGATCGAATTCCAGTATTCGAAGTTCTAAGATTTGGGGGTCGCTTCATTCAGGGACAGGTCATAAATCTGCAATAATCGGGGCATTCTCGCCGGAACCTCGCCCCCTCCCCCATGTTCGACCTCTTCCACGGCCTAGACCTTTGGGTTGGCCTCAGTCTTGTGCTGGCCCTGACATTCGTCCTGGCCTTCGAATTCATCAACGGCTTTCACGACACGGCAAACGCCGTGGCAACGGTCATCTACACCAAGGCCATGCCGCCGCATCTGGCGGTCGTCCTGTCCGGCATCTTCAACTTCCTGGGCGTCTTGCTGGGCGGCGTGGGCGTCGCCTATGCCATCGTCCATCTGCTGCCCGTCGAACTGCTGATCAACGTGGACACCGGCCGCGGGCTGGCAATGGTCTTCGCCATGCTGGCGGCGGCCATCGCCTGGAACCTGGGCACGTGGTACTTCGGCATTCCGGCGTCCAGCTCGCACACGCTGATCGGCTCGATCCTGGGCGTAGGCCTGGCCAATGCGCTCATCACCGACCTGCCGCTGGGCGAAGGCGTGAACTGGGGCAAGGCCATCGACATCGGCCTGTCGCTGGTGGCCTCCCCCATCGCCGGGTTCGCGGTGGCAGGCCTGCTGCTGCTGGCGCTCAAGCGCTGGCTGCCGCTGTCCAGGATGCACAAGACCCCCGAACAGCGCCGCGCCATCGACAACAAGAAGCACCCGCCGTTCTGGAACCGCCTGGTGCTGGTGTTGTCGGCCATGGGCGTGAGCTTCGTGCACGGCTCGAACGACGGCCAGAAGGGCATCGGCCTCATCATGCTCGTGCTGATCGGCATCGTGCCGGCCAACTTCGTGCTGGACACCCACAGCACCACCTACCAGATCGAACGCACACGCGACGCCGCCAACCACCTGATGGTGTTCTACCAGCGCAACGAAGCGCTGCTGGGCGATTTCCTGGCGCTGCGCCGCGTCGACATCCAGGAAGACCTGCCCGCCAATTTCCGCTGCGACCCCGCCCTGACCGTACCGACCATCATGGCGCTGCAAAAGGACCTGCACGGGGTTTCCAACTACGCCGACCTGTCCGCGCAAAAGCGCATCGACGTGCGCCGCTACCTGCTGTGCCTGGACGACACCGCCAAGAAGGTGGCGCGCCTGGAAGGCCTGCCCGCCCGCGAGGCCGCCGACCTGCAACGCTTGCGCGCGGACCTGACCGCCACCACCGAATACGCGCCCTTCTGGGTGATCGTGGCCGTGGCGCTGGCGCTGGGCGCCGGCACCATGGTCGGCTGGCGCCGCGTGGTCCTGACCGTCGGCGAAAAAATCGGCAAGCAGGGCATGACCTACGCGCAGGGCATGTCGGCGCAGTTGACCGCCGTGGGCGCCATCGGTCTTGCCAACGTCTTCAGCCTGCCGGTGTCCACCACCCACGTGCTGTCCTCGGGCGTGGCGGGCACCATGATCGCCAACAAGACGGGGCTGCAGGGCAACACGGTGCGCAACATCCTGCTGGCCTGGGTGCTGACGCTGCCCGCCTCGATGCTGCTGGCCGCCGGCCTGTTCTGGATCGGCGTGCAGATCGCGGGCTGATCGCAGCCTGACCGATTCGGCCGTGCGGGCAATCTGCACGGCCGCTGCAACACTCTGGGTAGCGCGCCGGCCTATGCGCCCGCGCCCGGCGCCGTCTACGATGGCGCCATGACACCCGCATCCCCTACCCTGCATTACATCTTCGATCCGCTTTGCGGCTGGTGCTACGGCGCCGCGCCGCTGGTGGAGGCCGCCCGCGCCGTGCCGGGCCTGAACATCGAGCCGCATGGCGGCGGCATGATGACCGGCAGCAACCGCCAGCCGGTCACCGACGCCCTGCGCCGCTACGTCATGCCGCACGACGAGCGCATTGCGGGCCTCACGGGCCAGCCGTTCGGCGCCGATTACTTCGACGGCCTGCTGCGCGACAGCGGCGCCGTGTTCGATTCCGAACCGCCCACCACCGCCATCCTGGCCGCGCAAACGCTGGCGGGCCGCGGCCTGGACCTGCTGCACCGGCTGCAGCGTGCGCATTACGTGGAAGGCCGGCGCATCGCCGATCCCGCCGTGCTGCGGGCGCTGGCCGTTGAAATCGGCCTGGACGCCGAGGCCTTCGACGCGGCCTACGAACAGGCACAGGGCGCCGAGACTGCCGCCCACATTGCCGCCAGCCGCCGGCTGCTGGCGCAAGTCGGGGGCACGGGCTTTCCGACGCTGGCGCTGGAGCGCAACGGCGCTTTCACGCTGCTGGAACCCAGCCGGTACCTCGGCCGTCCCGAGCAATGGCGCGACCACCTGACGGCGCGCATCCAGGGCGGCGCCTGACGCCCCGGATCAGGACTCTTCGATATCGCCGTCGCGCTGCAAGGCGCGATGCATCGCCGGACGCTCACCCAGGCGTTCGGCGTACGCATTGAACACGGGCGTTTCGGGCACGATCTTCATCCGCATCATGTATTGCAGCGAGCCGCCCAGCACGATGTCCACAGCGGAGAACCTGTCGCCCAGGAAAAACGGCCGCGCCTGCAGCACCCGCGTCAGCACCTCTTCGACCTTGTATGGTGTGGATGCG